>NZ_JAPNNL010000049.1 GCF_027620315.1 Nonomuraea corallina
ACCAGCCCGGACTGACCCAACACGGGCCGACCCAACACGGGCCGACCCAACACGGGCCGACCCAGCACGGGCCGGGACGGCCGACGCCGCGCGGCGCGAGGCCCGGCATGGGTGAGCCGCTGCTGTCGGCGCCCGCCTTCCTGACCGGGGATGACGTGCTCGACGTGGCCCCGGTGGCCCCGGTGGCCCCGAACCCCGTCGCCCCGGCACCACCGGTGACCGTGAACCCACAGGCCACGGCCCCGGCGACCGGTGACTTCCTGGTCCATCAGGGGCAGGTTCGCGAGGCGGGACCGCTGTTCACCCCGCGCACCCCGCCCAAGGAGCCGGTCTACCGCATGCCGCCGCCTCCCTCCGCCCCGCCCACGCCGGACCGCCGGGAACCACCGACCGAGGACCCCCGGCCGGACCCCGCCACGACCGGCCCCCTCACGGGCGGGCCTGCCACGGGCGGCCCTCTCACGGGCGACCCCTTCACGAGCGGCTCCCGGACGGCGAAGGGCCGCGCGCGGCCGGATGCGCCGCCGGCCAAGCCACGTCTCACCTCGGAGCCGGGCTCACCGCAGGCCGGGACCACCCGCAGGCCGGACCCCCTGGCGACGAAGCCCCGCCCCGCCCGCAAGCCCTCAGCGTCGAAGGGACGCCGCCCGCACCCTGCCAAGGGCAGGAAGAAGCGGCGCAACCGTCACCACGACTGGGCGTGGGAGCTGACCGGCTTCCTGATCTGCGTGGCCATCGCGATGATCGTCTTCTTCTCGGTCCCGATGATCATCAAGCCGTGACCCGCAGGACCCGTCCCACCCGGCTGGTCAGCGAGGCGGCCTGGGCAGGCCGAGGCCGAGCATGGTGATCAGTTCCCGCTGCACCTCGTTGACGCCGCCGCCGAAGGTGAGCACCAGGCCGCCCTTGACGCCCCGGTCGATCGTCTCCATCAGCCCGGCCGTCTCCGGGTCGGCCGGGTCGCCGTGGCGGGCCAGGATCTCGCCGGCCAGCCGCCCCGCCTCCTGCATCCGCTCCGAGGCGTAGACCTTGGTGGCCGAGGCGTCGGGCGCGCCCAGCCAGCCGAGGTCCATGCTCGCCGCGACCTGCCAGTTCAGCAGCTCGTTCGTACGGAAGAAGGCCCGGATCCGGCCGAGCGCGCGGCGCACGTCCGGCTGGTCGGCCGCGCCCGTCCGGCGCGCCCAGGCCAGCAGGCGGTCGTAGGTCTGGCCGAGGCTCCCGGCGGGGCCGAGCGTCACGCGTTCGTGGTTGAGCTGGTTGACGATCAGGTCCCAGCCCTTGCCCACCTCGCCGACCACCATGTCGGCCGGGACGCGGACGTCGCTGTAGTAGGTGGCGTTCGTGTGGTGGCGGCCGTCCATGGTGGTGATCGGCGTCCAGGAGAAGCCGGGGTCGTCCGTGGAGACGATCATCATGGTGATGCCGCGGTGTTTCCTCGCCTCGGGGTCGGTGCGGGCGGCCAGCCAGATGTACTGGGCGTGGTGGGCGCCGCTGGTGAAGATCTTCTGGCCGTTCACCACGTAGTGGTCGCCGTCCAGCACCGCCGTGGTGCGGAGCGAGGCGAGGTCGGTGCCGGCCTCGGGCTCGGTGTAGCCGATCGCGAAGTGGCACTCGCCCGCCAGGATGCTGGGCAGGAAGCGCTCCTTCTGCTCGGGCGTCCCGTACTGCATGATCGTCGGTGCGACCGTCTGCACCGAGATGAGCGGGTACGGGACGCCGGCGCGGGCGATCTCGTTGGCGAAGATCTGCTGCTCGATGGGGCCGAGACCGGCGCCGCCGTACTCCTTCGGCCAGCCGAGGCCGAGCTTGCCGTCGCGGCCGAGGCGGCGGCAGTGCGCCATGTACGCCTCGCCGAACGGATCCTCGGCGATCTTCGCGCGCTCCTCGCCGGTCAGGCAGGCCGCGAAGTACGCGCGCAGGTCCTCCTGGAGACGGCGCTGGCCGGGGGTCAGGTCGATGAGCATCAGGCGAGCGCTCCGATCAGGTCGAGCTGCGCGTCGGCGCCGCCGAGCAGGTGCGCCAGGTGCTTGGCGTGCGCGAAGTAGCGGTGCAGCGGGTACGTCACGTCCAGCCCCAGGCCGCCGTGCAGGTGCTGGCAGGTGTAGAGGGCGCGGGCCGCCTCGGTCGTGTGGTACCCGGCCAGCACCACGTCCTCCTCGGCGGGCAGGCCCTCGGCCAGCCGCCAGGCGCCGGACCACAGGGCCACGTCGAGCGCCCGAGCCGTGATGTAGACGTCGGCGACCTGCGTGGTGACGGCCTGGAACTCGGCCAGCGCCCGGCCGAACTGCCTGCGGTTCCTGACGTGCTCGACGGTCAGGCGCAGCGCCCCGGCGAGCACCCCGGACGCCTGCGCGGCCACGGCCACGGTGTAGAGCAGGCGCACCCCCGCCACCGCCTCGGGCCCGGCCACCCGCTCGGCCGGGGCCGCGTCGAACGTGATCGTGGCGGCGGGCTCCCCTGTCGAGCAGAACTCGGGCGTGGTGATCGTGGTGACTCCCTCCCCCGCCGGTCCGCCCTCGGGGGTGGCGGCGGCCGGAGGGCCGGCGGGCGCGAGCCGTGCCAGGAACAGGCCCTCGGCGGCGGTGACCAGCACGTCTCCGTCCGGGAAGGCCACCCCGCACTTGCGGCCGGTCAGCGCCCAGCCGTCCGCCTTCCGTTGGGCGGTGGTGGCGGGCGGGTCGGCCGGGGCCCGGCCCGGCTCTCTGATGGCGACCGTGGACCCGGCGGCGCCGTTCAACCGGCTCTGCTGGTCCGGGGTCCCGTACCGGCTCGCGGCGAGCGTGCTCACGAGGGTCGCGGCCAGCGGGCCCGGCGCCGCCCGCGCGCCGGCCTCACGCAGCACCACCGCCATCTCGACCGGCCCCAGCCCCGCGCCGCCCGCGCTCTCGGGCACGCAGATCGCGGTCAGGCCCGCCGCGCGCAGCGCCTGCCACAGGCCGGGGTCGTACGGCGCGCGGCCGCGTTCGTGCGCCTCCAGCCGCTCCTGGCTCGCCTCCTTGGCCAGCAGGCCGGCGGCCAGTTCACGCAGGGCTTCCTGGGTCTCGTCAAGGCCGAAGTCCATCCGCGCCTCCACCAAGCGCTCGGTCAACCGAATCGAAAACTAGAACAGATTCCAATATCTGTCCAGTGCCGATTAATCCGAATAATCCTCGATATATCCGTGAAACGCCGCAGACATGCGCTGATAGGCCTTCTTTGTGACTCGCGGGTAACAAGCCGGGGCGTCGGGAAATCAGATAACGTGTTCTTATGCGCACTCCGCAGGCGGCCCTTCAGGGAGCCATCGCCACACCCCCCACCACCCCTGAGAGGACCATGGAGCACGACTTCACCGCCGACGGGCTCCCGTCCGGCGGCCCCCCACCGGGCGGACAGGGCGCCCGATCGCGCAGCCAGCACCAGCGCCGCAAGCGCATCGTCCAGGCCGCCGCGGCCCTCGCCTCGCGCGGCGGGGTCGAGGCCATGCAGATGCGCACCGTCGCCGAGCGGGCGGGCGTGGCGCTCGGCACCCTCTACCGCTACTTCCCCTCCAAGATGGACCTCGTCGTGGCGGTCGTCGGCGAGGAGATCGACCTGCTGGAGAGCAGCATCGAGCGCCGTCCGCCGAGCGCGGACACCGCGTCGGGGCGCGCGGTCGACGTGCTGATGCGGGCCACCCGGGGGCTCATGCGCGAGCCCGAGCTGGCCGACGCGCTCATCCGCTCGCTCATCCTCGCCGACGACGTCGAGATCCCCCTCGGCGACCGCATGGCCGGCCTCCTGCTCCGCGTCTCCGCCGGCGGCCTCACCCCGGAGCAGGCCACCGAGGAGCAGCTCGCCTTGGCGGGCTCGCTGGCGAGCGTCTGGGTCCAGGAGCTCCTGGAGATCCTCCGCGGCCGGCGCACCCACGACCAGATCCAGCGGCGCATCGAGATCGCCGCCTCCCGCCTGCTCGGCGACATCTGACGCTCCCCGGTCCGGCGTTGGCCGGATCTTTGCGGATGTTGGCTTCCCGGCCGCTCGCCCGTACACCGGTCGGAGGCGCAAGCTGGTCGGCATGAGAATGCTCGCGATCACTCAGGACTCGCTCGGCGGGCCCGAGGTGCTGAAGGTGACGGAAACCGACAGGCCGGTGCCCGGCCCGACCGAGGTGCTGGTGCGGGTGGAGGCCACCTCGGTCAACCCGACCGACTGGAAGACGCGCGCCACCGGCGGGCTGCTGGGCGCGCCGCCGTTCACGCTCGGGTACGACGTCTCCGGCGTGGTGGAGGACTCCGGGATCGGCCAGGCCCTGTACGCGCCGGGCGACGAGGTCTTCGGCATGCTGCGCTACCCCTTCGGCAACGGCGCCTACGCCCAGTACGTCACGGCGCCCTCCCGCCACTTCGCCCGCAAGCCGCCCGCCGTCGACCACGTGGAGGCGGCCGCCGTCCCGCTCGCCGCGCTGACCGCGTGGCAGGCGCTGGTCGACGTCGCCGGGCTCAAAGGGGGGCAGCGCGTTCTGGTGCACGCGGCGGCCGGCGGGGTGGGCCACTTCGCGGTGCAGATCGCCAAGGCGCGCGGCGCGCACGTGATCGGCACCGCGAGCGCGGGCAAGCACGAGTTCCTGCGCCGGCTCGGCGCGGACGAGCTCGTCGACTACCGCGCCGTCGACTTCGCCGAGACGGTACGCGACGTGAACGTGGTGCTGGACGGCATCTGCGGCGACTACGGGCATCGCTCGCTGCGCGTCCTGCGCCCCGGTGGCACGCTCGTCTCGCTCGCCCTGTCGGCGCTGGACGAGAAGGTGCACGACGAGGCGGACGCGCGGGGCATCAGGTCGGCGGCCATGCTGGTGGAGCCGGACCACGCCGCCATGCGCACGCTGGCGGCGCTGATGGAGGCGGGGAGGCTGCGTCCGGAGGTGGCCGCCGTCCTGCCGCTGACGGAGGCGGCCAAGGCGCACGAGCTCGGCGAGACCGGCCGCACCACGGGCAAGATCGTCCTTACGGTGCCGCACTGATCGCGCCCCCGGCAGGACGTGGCCGGGGACGTTCCCGCAGGGGGCACCGGAGATCTGTCGGTGCCGTCGTCTATACAGGGGGGATGACCGAAAGGCCATCTCACGAGGAGTTCCTCCGGCAGGCCGACCCGATGCGCCGGGAGTTGCTCGCCCACTGTTACCGCATGATGGGCTCGGTGCACGACGCCGAGGACCTGGTGCAGGAGACCTACCTACGGGCCTGGCGCCACTATGAGGGGTTCGAGGGGCGCTCGTCCCTGCGCACCTGGCTCTACCGCATCGCCACCACCCAATGCCTGACCGCGCTCGACAGCCGGGGGCGCAGGCCGCTGCCGACCGGGCTGGGCGCGCCGGCGTCCGAGCCGACCGCGCCGCTGGTGGAGCGGCACGAGGTGCCGTGGCTGGAGCCGGTCCCCGACGGGATGGTGGGCGCGGGCGGCGACGATCCGGCCGCCATCGTGACCGCCCGCGAGAGCATCCGGCTCGCGCTCGTCGCGGCCCTGCAGCACCTGCCGCCGCGCCAGCGGGCGGTGCTGGTCCTGCGTGACGTGCTCAAGTGGCGGGCCGCCGAGGTGGCCGAGGTGCTCGACACCACGACCACGGCCGTCAACAGCGTGCTGCAGCGCGCCCGCGCCCAGTTGGAGCAGGTCGCGCCGAGTCTCGACGACCGGCCGCGGCCGCTCACTCCTGAGCAGCGCGAGCAGCTCGACCGCTACGTCGAGGCGTTCGAGTCCTACGACGTCGGGGCGATCGTCGAGCTGTTCACCAAGGACGCGGTCTTCGAGATGCCCCCGTACGACGGGTGGTACCAGGGCGCGGAAGACATCGCCCGGCTCGTGCAAGCGCAGTGCCCCGCAGAGGCGCCTGAGGATCTGCGGCTGGTTCCGGCACGGGCCAACGGGCAGGAGGCGTTCGCCCTCTATCTGCGCGAGGGCGGCGCCTATCAGGAGTTCGCGCTGCAGGTGCTCGACTTCGACGGGCCGCAGGTCAGCCATGTCGCGATGTTCTTCGAGCCGGGGATGTTCGCGCGGTTCGGGCTGCCGGCCTCGATGCCGGCCGGGGCTTCCGGATCAAAGTAGAACAAGTTACAGTCGCGACCAGAGTAACGTTCTGGAGGCGAATGTGCGCACCCCCGTCATCGTCGAGGCCGTCCGCACCCCGATCGGCAAGCGCGGCGGCCGGTTGGCCGGGCTGAAACCGCTGCAGGTGCTGGCCACCGCGCTCAACGGCCTGATCGGACGGGCCGGGGTCGATGCCGCGCTGGTGGACCAGGTGTTCGCGGGGTGCGTGACCCAGGCGGGCGAGCAGGGCGGCCACGTCGGCAGGCACGCCTGGCTCTACGCCGGACTCCCCTATCAGACGGGCGTGACCACCGTCGACGCCCAGTGCGGCTCCTCCCAGCAGGCGGTGCACCTCGCGGCGGCGATGATCGCGGCCGGGGTGATGGACGTCGGCGTGGGCTGCGGCGTCGAGGTGATGAGCCGGGCGCCGCTCGGCAGCAACGTGCTGCCCGCCGATCCACGGCCGGACGACTGGACCATCGACCTGCCCGACCAGTTCACCGCCGCCGAGCGGATCGCCAAGCGGCGGGGGCTCACCCGCGAGCGGCTCGACTGGTTCGGCGCCCGGTCGCAGCAGCGGGCCGCCAAGGCGTGGTCCGACGGCCGATTCGAGCGGGAGATCGTGCCTGTCGGCGACGTCACCGCGGACGAGGGCCTGCGCGAGACCACGGTCGAAGGGCTGGCCCGGCTCAAGCCGGTGCTGGGCGAGGGCGGGCTGCACACCGCCGGCACCTCCTCGCAGATCTCCGACGGCGCCGCCGCCGTGCTGTTGATGAGCAGGGAGGCCGCCGCACGCCACGGGCTGCGCCCCCGGGCGCGGATCCTGGCCCAGACGCTCGTCGGCGCGGAGCCGTACTATCACCTGGACGGGCCCGTGGACGCGACCGCGAAGGCGCTGGCGGCGGCCGGGATGAGCGTCGGGGACATCGACCTGTTCGAGGTCAACGAGGCGTTCGCGGCGGTGGCGCTGTCCTGGGCCCAGGTGCACGAGCCCGACCTCGACCGGGTCAACGTCAACGGCGGCGCGATCGCGCTCGGCCATCCGGTCGGGGCGACGGGGGCGCGGCTGATCACCACGGCGCTGCACGAGCTGGAGAGATCCGACCGCTCGACGGCGCTGGTGACCATGTGCGCGGGCGGCGCGCTGGCCACGGCCACGATCATCGAGCGCGTCGCGTGACCCGCTCCAGGACCGCACGTCGTGCGTACGCCGAGCAGCGCCCGCTGGACCTCGGCTTCGGGGTGTGGAGCGTGCCCGTGCCGATCCCCGGCAACCCGCTCGGCTACACGCTCGTGTACGCGATCGATTCCCCGCGCGGGCCGGTGCTGGTGGACGCGGGATGGAACCACCCGGAGGCGTGGGCGGCCCTGCGTGACGGGCTCGCGGTGGCGGGGATCGACGTGGCGGCGGTGCACGGGGTGGTCGTCACCCACTTCCACCCGGACCACGCCGGGCTGGCCGGGCAGGTGCGGGAGGCCTCGGGCGCGTGGATCGCCATGCACGAGGCGGACGCGGCCCTCGTCGACATGATGAACGGCGTCGGCCCGGACATCCGCGGCGCCTTCCAGGCCGACATGCTGCGCCGGGCCGGCGCGCCCCCGGAGGACATGCCCGACGTGACGACCTCCGACGGCAGGCAGCGGCCGCCCGCGCCGGCCGATCGGCGGCTGCGCGACGGGGACCTGGTCGACCTGCCGGGCAGGAAGCTACGGGTGGTGCACACCCCCGGCCACACTCCGGGCCACGTCTGCCTGCACCTGGAGGACGCCGACCGCCTCTTCACCGGCGACCACGTCCTTCCCGGTATCACCCCGCACATCGGGATATATCCCTTCGACCGGGACGACATCGACCCGCTGGGCGACTTCCTGGAGTCCCTGGACAGGGTCGGCACGTTGGGAGACCTCGGCGCTCTGCCCGCGCATGAGTGGATATTTCCGGATGTGGCGGCGCGAGCCGCTGAGATCCGTCTCCATCACGAGGAGAAGCTCGACCGGCTCCACGCCCTGCTGGCCGAGCGCGCGGAGCCGCTGACCATCTGGGAGACCGCCGCCGAGATGACCTGGAACCGGCCCTGGTCCGAGCTGCCGCCGATGCTGCGCGGCATGGCGGCCGGCGAGGCCGCCGCCCACCTGCGCGCCCTGGAGGTCCGCGGGGCGCTCCGCCGCCTCCCGGGAGGCGATCCGGTACGGTTCCAAGCCCTGGAATCCTGGACACCCGAGGCCCGGGGCGAGAACGGCGGTCACCGGCGCGACCTCCCCTGACCGTCTCCGCGGGGGCCGGGTCATCCGGGAGGCCGTCGGCGACCGCCATCGTCCGCCTCAGGACACGTACGGCTCCGAATGGGTCGCCGACGGGCCGATGTCGCTCTCCGGAGCGTCGGGGCCGGGACGCCGGCGCTCCTCCCACTCCACGACCTCGGCCTTCGCCGGGGCGGTGATGATCAGGTGCTCGCCCCAGCCGGAGTAGCGGGTGTCGATGGTGCGGTAGGCGCCCGACCTGGCCCGCTCGGTGGTCGAGAGCCGCACGGGCAGGCCGCGGGCGTCGGTCCAGAGCCGCCAGGAGACGGCGGTCTTGGCGTAGGCGCCGCGGGGGGCGCCGTCGAAGAGCCCGCCGTAGTAAGCCTTGTCGGCCTCGTACAGCTGGGCGTAGGTGATCGTGCCCTGGTAGAGGTGGCCGCCGGAGACCGCCCTGGCGCGCTTGCCCTTGAGCGCGGCCTTGAGCACGGCCGGGTCGAACACGTTGATCGTCTGCTTGCTCGCCACGGCGAGCGCCAGGTTGGGGTGGCTGTCGTCCTGCATGGTCCGGACCCAGAGCTTGTCCTTGGGCAGGAACTCGGCGACGGCCTCGCCTGAGGTGTAGACGGACGTGCCCACGGCGGCCCGCTGGCCCGGCTTGCTGCCCTGGCCGTCGCTGCTTCGGGAGTCGGAGGCGTCCTCGACGTCCGCCCACGAGGCGACCGGCCCGGTCGGGGCGAGCTGGATGCCGCTGTGGTAGCGCGTCCGGGTGGACGCCTGGCTGGTCACGGTCCGCGACACCTCGGCGACGCGCACGCCGCGCTCGGGCCGCAGCTGCGCCTTGACGGCCTGCGCCGGGTCGGGTGCCGCCTGGGCCGCGGCGGGGGTGGCGAGCAGGGTTGCGGCCAGCGCGACGGCCGCGGGAAGGATCCAACGCCTCATGATTCTGCAGTCCTAGGGAGGGGGATGCTGAGGGAGATCATCTTTCCAGAACCTGGGCGGGGTTCGCTCGTACATGGGCGAAATCGGGTAGCACGCCTGTGTGGCTGACAAACTCAACCAATACAGGAGCAAACGCAACGCCAGCCGTACCCCCGAACCCGTCCCCGAGGAGCCCCCGGAGCCGCGCGGCGGCGCCTCCTTCGTCATCCAGGAGCACCACGCCCGATCCCTGCACTGGGACCTGCGCCTGGAACGCGACGGAGTCCTGGTCTCCTGGGCCATCCCCCGGGGCCTGCCGGCCGACCCCGCCACCAACCACCTGGCCGTGCACACCGAGGACCACCCGATGGAGTACCTCACCTTCCACGGCCAGATCCCCCAGGGCGAGTACGGCGGCGGCGCCATGACGATCTGGGACCAGGGCACGTACGAGACCGAGAAGTGGTCGGAGCGCGAGGTCAAGGTCGTCCTGCACGGCTCGCGCGCCGAGGGCCGGTTCGTGCTGTTCCAGACGAACGGCAAGAACTGGATGATCCACCGCATGGACCCCCCGTCCCGCGCTCCCCTGCCGGACGTCGCGCCCATGCTCCCTTCGCGCCGCTCCCGCCTGCCGCGCGACACCGCCGCGTACGCGTACGAGTTCGCCTGGGGCGGGCGCCGCCTCCTGGTCCCGATCGAGGGCGGCCGCACCACCGCCGCCCGCGAGCACCCGTGGCTGCGGGCGCTCGCGGCGTCGTTCGGCAGCCGCACCGCCCTCCTGGACGGCGAGCTCGCCACCCTCTCGGGCGCCGAGGTGCTGGTCTTCTACGACCTGCTGTACGACGACGGCCGGGTGTTGCTGGACGAGCCCTACGAGGTCCGCCGGGCGGCCCTGGAGACGCTCGACCTGTCCACGCCCCGCTGGCAGACCGCCCCCTCCTGGCCCGGCGACGCCCGGCCGGTCCTTGCGGCGGCACGCGAGCAGGGCCTGCCCGGCGTGGTCGCCAAACGCCTCGACTCCCCCTACGAGCCCGGCGAGTCGGCGGCCTGGCTGTTCATCCCGTCCTGACGCCGGACCAGGACGGCGAAGGCGATCGCGCACAGCAGCGCGCTCACCCACAGCGGCGACCGGAACCCATGGCCGGCGGCGATGGCGAGGCCGCCCTGCCAGGGGCCGAGCGCCGCGCCGACGTTGAGGGCCGCCGTGGCGAATGCGCCGCCCAGCGTCGGCGCGCCCGCGGCGGCGTAGAGCACCCGGGAGATCAGCGTCGAACCGACGGCGAACGCGAGCGTCCCCTGGACGAGGACGAGCACGACCGTCGCCACCGGGCTCCCGGCGGTCAGCGCGAACACCACCCACCCGGCCGGCAGCGCCGTCCCGCCCATCACCAGCAGCCGCGCGGGCCGTACGTCGGCCAGCCGACCGGCGGCGGTGACGCCGGCGAACGAGCCGAGGCCGAACAGCGCCAGCACGACGGGCACCCAGGCCGCGCCCATCCCCGCCACGTCGGTGACGATCGGCGCGAGGTAGGTGTAGGCGCAGAAGGTCGCCCCGTTCACCAGCGCGCCGAGCAGCAGCGTCACCAGCAGGCGCCGGTCGCGCAGCGCCCCGAGCTCACGGCGGGCGCCGCCGCCCCGGGTGTGGACGGCCGGGACGTCGGGCACCGCCCTGAGGATCGCGGCGAACGCCGGCGCCGACACCAGGGCCACCGCCCAGAACGCCGAGCGCCACCCCCACGCCTGGCCGAGCAGCGCCCCCGCGGGCACTCCGGCGACGCAGGCGGCGGTGACCCCGCCGAGCAGGACGGCGGTGGCGCGCCCCTTGGCGTCCGACGCGACCAGGCCGGCCGCCGCCGACAGCGCCACGGCCAGGAACCCGGCGTTGGCCAGCGCCCCGACGACCCGCGTCAGCAGCAGCACGTCGAAGCTCGTGGTGACCGCGCCGAGGACGTGCACAAGCAGGAAGACCGCCAGGAACGCCAGCAGCGCGCGCCGCCGCGGCCAGCGCAGGCTCAGGATCGCCATCAGCGGCGCGCCGACGACCATGCCCACGGCGAACGCCGAGGTGAGCCGGCCGGCTTCCGGAATGGTCACGCCCAGATCCAGGGCGATGCCCGGCACCAGGCCGGACAGCATGAACTCGGACGTGCCCATGGCGAACACGGCCAGCCCGAGCAGGTAGACGAACAGAGGCATGAAGAGGCTCCGCACCCAGAGAGGGATCGACAGGAAAGCGGGGCCGGTGATCCGGTGGTCTCTTTACGCCACCGGACGACCGGTGGCTACCGTCTTGACGCCTCTGGGCTGGACACGTCCGGCAACCTAACAACGGGCATGCTGCGATGCCAACCGGATATCCGCGTGACTCACGTGCCCGCCGGACGCGCCGGCCGGGAGGGGGTCCCGGCCGGCGCTCCGTGGTCAGCGGAGGTGGCGGGCGAAGAACCGCAGCGTGCTGTCCAGCTCGAACGCCGGAATCTCCGCGTGCTTGCCGGGGTTGGCGTGCAGCGTCTTCTCGGCCGAGCCCAGGGCGTCGAACAGGGCCAGGCCCTGGGCCCTGGGCACCCGCTCGTCGTCCCACTGCACCAGGAACTCCACCGGGACGGTGATCCGCCTGGCGTCCTCGGCCGCTGACAGCGCCCCGCCCAACCCGAGGACCGCCGCCCGGACCCGGGGCTCGGCGGCGACGAACGGGACGCCGAGCCCGCAGCCCAGCGACACACCCCAGTAGCCCACCGGGCCGGAGCCGACGTGGTCGAGCTTCTGGACCGCGTCCAGGACCGCCCGCCACTCCGGGACCGTCTGGCGAGCCACCATGGCCTGGAAGGCGGCGATCAGCGGAGCCAGTTCCTCTCCGGCGTCCGCGCGAGCCTGGTTCTCGGTCGCGATCCGGTCATACTCCTCGTCCTTCGGCCGGTCACCGTGGCCGGGCACGTCGACCGCCGCCACCGCGTAACCGCACTCGGCCACGAAGCGGCCCGCACGGAACACGATGCCGGGAGCCTTCTTGTGCTGGCCGCCGCCGTGGCCCATCAGGACGAGAGGACGGGGACCGGTGGCGTCTTCCGGCGTCCACAGCACGCCGGGGATCTCACCGAGGGTGAAGAGCTGTTCGAAGACGCCGTCGGACGACGTCTCGGAGGTGAAGCGCATAGCGTTTCGGGCCTTTCAGGATGCCTTCTCCGGGCGCTCCCTAGGCCATGCGAGGGAGGGAGCCCCGATCTGTCACAGCGTTGATCGGTCCCACCTCCTCAGCTCGCAGCGGCGCATGCCGCCGCCGAACTTATCACGGAGGGCTTCCCAGTTCGAGCGCGGGCCGGATGGAGACCATAGAGCTCTGGCCCTTCTCCCAAGGAGAGATCCTCGTCGCCCGCGACCACGACCTCCCGCTACCTGAACCTGCTCGAAGAGGTCTTCCTGATCAAACGCATACCTGCCTGGTCGAGAAACCAGAGCAACAGGGCGATCCGCACCTCCAAGGTGGCGTTCGTGGCCTCGGGGATCGCCGCGTACCTGCTCGGCGCCGACGCGCGAGGCCTCGTGCGTCCCGGGGGACAGTTCGGCCCGCTGATGGAGGGGTTCATGCTCATGGAACTCGCCCGCCAGCTGACCTGGGCGGAAGATCAGGTGGACCTCTACCACTACCGGACCAAGGACAAGGTGGAAGTGGACGCGGTCCTGGAAAACCGCCGGGGTCAGGTCGTGGGTATCGGGGTCAAGGCCGCATCGACCGTACGGCCGGACGATTTTCGAGGCCTGCGGCACCTCGCCGACCGCCTTGGGGACGACTTCATCGCCGGGATCGTGCTCCACACGGGAGCGCAGACGCTGCCGTTCGGGGATCGGATGCGGGCATGCCGGTGAGTGCCTTGTGGGAGGTTGGCTGATTGCGTATTTGGCTTATCTCAGCTGATCAGCCGGGCCTGATCGATCTGCGCCACGCCGCCTTTACTCGGTTGGAGATGTTTCGCCGGTGGTGAATGACCAGGTGTAGGGCGCCATGACATTGCCGGAGTCGTTCTTGGCCCCGCTGACCTCCACCCGGTACACGGTCGAGACGGCGAGCGGCGCCGCCGGTGTGAACGTCCACAGGGTGTTGCCGTTGTCGCTGCTGAGCGTCCCCTGGACGGCCGTGTCCGATGGATCCTTGATGATGACTTGGACGTCGGTCACCGACGTGCTTCCTTCCCGGACTGTCTCTGACCCTACTTGGGTCCGAGTCCGGGAGGGCCGGGGCACCTCATGCTCCGCACGGGGACGCAGACGTACTCCTTCGGGGACCGGATGCGGGCGATGCCGGTGAGCGCGTTGTGGGAGGTTGGCTGAGTGTATATATCGGAAATATCGGCGGATCGGCCGGGTCTCCTCGACCTCCAAAGAGCCGCCTACCGCATAGAGGCGGAGATCATCGGCGATGACCGCATCCCGCCCTTGCACGAGACGCCGGAGGAGTTGCGGGCCCGGCCGCTCACCTGGCTGGGCGCGTTCGACGACGACGGCACGCTGCTCGGGGCCGTGGCCTGGCAGGAGACCGCCGAGGAGGTGGACCTCGACCGGCTCATGGTGGCCCCAGGCGCGCACCGCCGAGGCGTCGGGCGGGCGCTGGTGAAGGAGGTCATGACCAGGGCCGGCGAGCGCGGGGTCGTGGTCTCCACCGGGCGCGACAACACGCCCGCCAGGACGCTGTACGAGCGACTCGGTTTCACGCTGACCGGGGAGTCCGAGCCGGTGCCGGGGCTGTGGGTGGTGCACTACCAGTCGTGAACCCCGGCGCCGTCCGGCCGAGTGGCGCGTCACTCCTCAGGCAGCAGTCCCTCGGCGCGCAACCCCGGCCAGAGCGCCTCAGGGACGGGCTGTTCCATCAGCGCCGCGTTGGTCCTGACCTCGGCGGGCGAGCGGGCGCCGAGGACGATCGCCGCCGTGGCGGGGTGGCGCAGCGGGAAGGCCATCGCCGCCTGCGGCAGCGTCACCCCGTGGGCCGCGCAGACCGAGGCGATCCGCCGGGCCCGGTCCAGCAGCTCCGGCGGGGCGGGCGCGTAGTCGAAGGTGCCCGACGGCTCGGGGGTCGCGAGGAGGCCGCTGTTGAAGACCCCGGCCGCCAGCACCCGGACGCCCCGGGCGGCGCAGGCGTCCAGGAGCGGCAGGCCCGACTGGTCGAGCAGGGTGTAGCGGCCGGCGAGCATGACCACGTCGAGGTCGGTTTCCCGGACGAACCTCGACGGCGCCCGCCACTGGTTCATGCCGACCCCGATGGCCTGGACGACCCCCTGCGCGCGCAGGTCGGCCAGTGCCGGGTACGCCTCCGAGAGCGCCTGTTCGACGTGGTCGTCCGGGTCGTGGATGAGCGCGAGGTCGACGCGCGGCAGCCCGAGCCTCTCCAGCGACTCCTCCAGCGAGCGGAGCACGCCGTCGCGGGAGAAGTCCCACACCCGCTCGAAGCGGGCCGGCACGTCGAAGCCCTCGGAGTCGCGGCCGCCCCGGGACGAGGGCGCCAGCAGGCGGCCGACCTTGGTCGAGAGCACGTACCCCGACCTGCCGCGCAGCGCCGCGCCCAGGCGGCGCTCCGACAGGCCGAGACCGTAGTGCGGCGCGGTGTCGAACAGCCGCACCCCGCTCTCCCAGGCCGCGTCGACGGTGGCGCGGGCCTGCTCGTCGCCGACCGCCGAGAACAGGTTGCCGATGGGCGCCGTCCCCAGGCCGACGCGGGGCAGGGCGATCACGCCGGCTCCCCCGGCCGGCTCGGCGTGCCCGCGGTCGCCGGCCGTCCTCATCGGGGGCCGCGCGGCGGGAGCCTGAGTCCCTGCATGCCGCCGTCGACGGCCAGGGCCGTGCCGGTGGTCGCGCCGGACTCGGGGCCGGCCAGGTAGGCGATCGCCGCGGCGACCTCCCCGGCGCTGACCAGGCGGCCCATCGGCTGCCTGGCCTCCAGCGCGGCCCGCTCGGCCGCGGGGTCGGCGGCGGCGTCGAGCAGCCGGGAGACCCAGGGGGTGTCGGCGGTGCCCGGGTTGACGCAGTTGACCCGGATGCCCTCGTGCAGATGGTCGGCGGCCATGGCCAGCGTGAGCGACTGCACCGCGCCCTTGGTGGCGCTGTAGAGGGCGCGCCGTGGCAGGCCGGCGGTGGCCGCGATCGAGCAGGTGTTGACGATCGAGGCCTGCTCCGACCTGCGCAGGTACGGCAGCGCGGCCCGGGTGACGCGGACCAGGCCGAGCACGTTCACCTCGAACACCCGGCGCCACTCCGCGTCCGGGTTGTCCTCGACCGTGCCCTGCGCGCCGATGCCCGCGTTGTTGACCAGCACGTCGACGCCCCCGAGCCGTTCGGCCGCCTCGGCGACGGCCCGGCGCACCTCGGCGTCGTCGGTGACGTCCGCCCTGATGCCGATCAGCGGCTCGCCCGGCGGGTTCAGGTCGAGGCAGGCGACCCGCATGCCGCGTTCGGCGAGCAGGGTGGCCGTGGCCAGGCCGATGCCGGAGCCGCCGCCGGTCACGATGGCGCTGAGGTTCACGCGTTCCTCCAGACGTCTCCGCCGGGGTAGGTGTGGGCGGCGATCGACTCGGCGCGCAGCTCCGAGCTGAACCCGGGGGCCGACGGGGCGCGGTAGCGGCCGTTCTCGATCACCACCGGGTCGGTGAAGTGCTCGTGCAGGTGGTCCACGTACTCGATCACCCGGTTCTCCATGGTCCCGGTGACCGCCACGTAGTCGAACATCGACAGGTGCCGCACCAGCTCGCAGAGCCCCACGCCCCCGGCGTGCGGGCACACCGGCACCCCGAACCGGGCCGCGAGCAGCAGGATCGCGAGGTTCTCGTTGACCCCGCCGACCCGGGTGGCGTCGATCTGGAGGTACGAGATCGCGCCGGCCTGGAGCAGCTGCTTGAACACGACGCGGTTCTGCACATGCTCGCCGGTCGCCACCGGGACGGGCCTGATGCCCTCGGCGATGGCGGCGTGGCCGAGCACGTCGTCCGGACTGGTCGGCTCCTCCACCCAGTGCGGCGTGAACGGCTTGAGCGCGGTCACCCACGCGATGGCCTCGGCGACGTCCCAGCGCTGGTTGGCGTCGACGGCGATCGGATAGTCGGACCCGCACACCTCCCGGGCCACGGCGAGGCGGCGCAGGTCGTCGGCGAGGTCGGCGCCGACCTTGAGCTTGATCTGGCCGAACCCCTGGTCGAGCGCCTCCCGGCAGAGGCGGCGCAGCTTGTCGTCGTCGTAGCCGAGCCAGCCGGGGGAGGTGGTGTAGGCGGGGTAACCGACCTTTTCGAGGTGTTCGATCCGCTCCCGCTTCCCCTTTTCCCCATTTTTCAGGATCTGGAGGGCTTCGTCCGGCGTCATGGCGTCACTCAGGTACCGGAAGTCCACCAGGCCGACGATCTCCTCCGGCGACATCTCCGCCAGCAGCAGCCAGAGCGGCCTGCCCGCCCGCCTGGCCTTGAGATCCCACAGGGCGTTGACCACGGCCGAGATCGCCATGTGCATGACGCCCTTCTCCGGCCCCAGCCAGCGCAGCTGCGAGTCGTGGACCAGCTCCTTGTAGAGCGCGCCCAGGTCCTCGGCGTCGCGGCCGACCACGTACGGCTCCAGCGCGGCGATCGCGCCGGTCTGCACGTCGTTGCCGCGCCCGATGGTGAACGCGAACCCGTGCCCGGCGTACCCGTCGTCGGTCCTGAGGACCACGTACGCGGCCGAGTAGTCGGGGTCGGGGTTCATCGCGTCGGAGCCGTCGAGCTCCCGCGAGGTCGGGAAACGCACGTCGTGCGTCTCCATCCCGACGATCCGGCACGGGCCCGAGCCCCGCGCGGTCGTCATCCCTCGCCCACCGGCCGATCCCGGGCGGCGGGTCGTCCTGGTCGCAGCCGCTTCACTCCGCGTCCCTCGCTCACCTCGGACGTCCGGCCTTTCGCATGCTGAAGGCGATTTCGGGCGCGTGTCAAGAGCCCTCACCGCGCGGGTGAGAGCCGGGCCGGAGGTTTACCGCCCGGCTCGCCGGTCACCTTGACGGTCGTACAGGCACGTAATAGAACACGTTTCAGTGGGCTTCGTCAGCGACTGCTCGATCAAGAGGGTGAGCCGGGTGCACATCGACCTCGTCGACCAGGACCTCTACGCCGCCACCGGGCCGCCGCACGAGCAGTTCGCCTGGCTCAGGCAGCATGATCCGGTGCACTGGCACGAGGGCGAGCCCGGGTTCTGGGCCGTCACCCGCTACGAGGACGTGGTGCACGTCTCGCGTCACTCCGAGCTGTTCTCGTCGGCGCGGAAGCTGGCCCTGTTCAACGAGATGCCCGAGGAGCAACGGGCGCTGCAGCGCCTGATGATGCTCAATCAGGACCCGCCCGAGCACACCCGCCGCCGCTCCCTGGTCAACCGGGGCTTCACCCCCCGCGCCATCGGCGCCCTCGAACAGCACATCCGCGACATCTGCGATGACCTGCTGGACCAGCTCGGCTCCGAGGCCGACTTCGTCACCGACGTCGCCGCTCCCCTGCCCCTGTACGTGATCTGCGAGCTGCTCGGCGCGCCCGTCGAGGACCGGGACAAGATCTTCACCTGGTCCAACCGCATGATCGGCGCCCAGGACCCCGACTACGCCGCCTCCCCTGAGGAAGGCAGCGCCGCCGCCGCCGAGGTGTACGCCTACGCCAACGAGCTGGCGGCCAAGCGCCGCGCCAACCCGCGCGACGACATCGTCACCAAGCTGCTGAAGCCGGACGACGACGGCGAGACGCTCACGGAGGACGAGTTCGACCTCTTCGTCCTCCTCCTGGTGGTGGCCGGCAACGAGACCACCCGCAACGCCGCCTCCGGCGGCATGCTGGCCTTCTTCGACCACCCCGACCAGTGGAACCGCCTGGTGGCCGACCCCTCGCTCGCGGCCACGGCCGCCGACGAGATCGTCCGCTGGGTCTCCCCCGTCAACCTCTTCCGCCGCACCTCCACCCGCGACCAGGTCCTCGGCGGCCAAGCCATCAAGGAGGACGACAAGGTCGTCGTCTTCTACGGCTCCGCCAACCGCGACCCCGCCGTCTTCCCCGACCCCGAGGTCTTCGACATCGGCC
Source organism: Nonomuraea corallina (assembly GCF_027620315.1). Lineage (GTDB taxonomy): Bacteria > Actinomycetota > Actinomycetes > Streptosporangiales > Streptosporangiaceae > Nonomuraea > Nonomuraea corallina. The sequence goes on from NZ_JAPNNL010000049.1 coordinate 18,264, forward strand.
GCGACCCCAACCCGCACATCGGCTTCGGCGGCGGCGGCGCGCACTTCTGCCTCGGCAACCACCTGGCCAAGCTGGAGCTCCGCGTCCTCTTCGAGCAACTCGCCCGCCGCCACCCCCGCCTGCGCCAGACCGGCCCGGCCCGCCGCCTGCGCTCCAACTTCATCAACGGCATCAAGGAACTCCCGGTCGCCATGACCTGACGCCGTCGTCACCCGTACGACCTGCCACGGCGGGACGTGCGCGGGCGGCGGGCGGCGAGGATGCGCGCCATGCCCTCGGGCCCCGGCCGCCACCCGCGCTCGATCAGGGCGCCGGCCACCGCCTCCAGCAGGTCGGCGGCCCTGCCGGGGATGACGTCGGGGCCCGCGACGACGACGCGCCAGCCGTGACGGCGCAGCTCCTCGCGGCGGCGTTCGTCGTCGTGGCGGTCGGCGGGGGTGGTGTGATGCTCGCGGCCGTCGTACTCGACCGCGACCTGGTACGCCTCCCACCCGAGGTCCAGGCAGGCGTGACGGCCTCCGGGGAGAGCGACGCGGAGCTGGGTCACGGGTCTCGGCAGCCCGCAGTCGGCCAGCATCACCCTCAGCCAGCTCTCCCTTGGGGAGGCGGCCCGGCGGTCGGCGAGGCCCAGCACGCCTCGGGCGCGACCGGAAAGGGTGCGGTGCCGCAGTAGGTCGAGGTCGAGGCCCCGGCGGAGGAACTGGTCCAGCACCACCACCGCCTCGGCCCTGGGCAGCCAGTGGGCGCAGTCGAAGGCCGTGCGGGCGGGAGTGGTGACGCGGATCCCGTCGTGGAGCGTGACGTCGGCAGCGGGCAGGACCCCGGCGTGGACGGCCCAGCCCGGGACCTCCAGCCTTTCCGGAGCCATCAGCTCCAGCACGTGGTCCGCCCCGGGCCTGTGCAGAAGCTCCACGCCCCAGATCCGCGCCGCCGCCGCCCGGCACACCACCGCCTGGGGCAGCGCCCGCGTGATCCGTCGTGCCCGGACCAGGAAGACGGTCCTCTCCCGCCGCCGCTCCCGTTTGAGAGCCTCCGCCGGACTGTCCTCCTCGATGTCGCGGAGCGAGCGAGAACGAGAGGCGCTGTCGTCCGACGCGCGGGAGAGGACACGGGATCCGCGGCCCGAAGCTCCCTCGCGCGAAGATCCTGGTCGGTCGGATGCCGAGCTGCCATCCGGGACGGCCACATGATCAGCGTGCGGGAGGTCGGAGGCGGAGCCGACGTCGGGGACGTTCATGGGTCGAGCATGCGAGCGAGTGCCCGGGGCGGGCGCTGCCGAACGGGGTTCTGTGGATAAACGGGCACCGTTCACAGAGGTCACGGGTGGAGAGGGCCGGACCTGCCGGTCGAACGACACGCATCCGAAGGACGCCGTCGGACCTTCCCCGTCGGCCGAGGCCGGGTATCGTGCTGGTATGTCTATCCACGTGCCTGAAGATCTGGAGATCCGGCTGCGGGAGCGCGCCGAGGCGGAAGGCATCACCGTGGACGATCTGGTTGCCCGCGAATTGGGACGGCTCTTTCCTCCTCGGCAACAGAAGCGCGTACTCAGAGGCAAGGGCGCGCTGCGCGGGGCGGCAGCGGCGGGGGTGTCCGCGAGGTCGCTCACAGGGTACATGCGCGCGGAATCCGACGAGTCGTGAAACTCCTCCTGGACGCCGGCCCGGTCTTCGCCTATCTGTCAGCGGACGACCCCGACCACGACAAGTCTGTCTATCTACTCGAGACCTTCGAAGGAGATCTCGTCATCCCCGAGCTGGTCCTGGCAGAGGTGTCCTATTTCGTTAACACCCGAGTCAAACGCGCAGTGGGAGCGAGAGCCGCCGCGGAGGCCGAGCTCGCGCTCATCGAGGACATCAGGTCGGGTTCCTTCCACGTCGAACCGGTCGCCGCGGAAGACTGGCCCCGCATCGCCGAACTGGTCGCCAAGTACCGTGACTTCCCCCTGGGGATGACCGACGCCTCCGTCATGGCGGCGGCCGAGCGACTCGACACGCCGAAGATCGCAACGCTCGATGCGCGCCACTTCCACGCCGTCACCCCGCGCGGTTTCAGCCACTTCGAACTCCTCTGAAGAGGACCGCCATGGCGACGGACGAACGTATCGGGCGGGCGACGCGGGAACGCTGTCAGCCGCTTTGTCGACGGGTCACGGATGCAGGGAGAGGCCCTTGAGGGTTTTGTCCACGGCGTTCTTGGGGCCGTACACCGCGAGCCCGACGAGTTGCAGGTCGGGCGCCGCCACCGCGCGCACCGCGGCCCGGTTGTCGGCGTCGTGGCCCGTCTTGAACATCTCCTCGATGTAGACCGCCACCCGCAACCCCCGGCCCACGGCCTTCTCACGGACGGCGGTCAGCGACTCGGCCGTGTAGACGAGCACCGGCTGGCGGAACATCGGCAGGTAGGCGTTCCCGGACCCGTCCTCGTACGGCTCCCCGATCGTCTCCGGCTCGCCGCCGGCGACGGCGCTGGCGAGGAAGGCGGTGACGTTCAGCTTCTGCCAGGTGGCCAGGTCCTCACGGACCACGATGCCGATCTTCGTGTCGAAACGCATGATGTCCAGGATGCCGTCAGCGCGTCCGCCGGGTCTTGAACGCTGGTGCGGCTCGTAGCATGAGTGCGTGGCACGCGACTGGTCCCGCTACTGGAGGTCCCCCGACCGGCCGATCGAAGCCATGCACGCCCACTTCGCTCGCCATGTCTACCACCGGCACAGTCACGAGACGTACTCGTTCGGCATGACCGAGGACGGCGCGCAGTCGTTCACCTGCCGGGGGGCGGCGCACACGAGCATCCCGGGCATGGTCATGGCCTTCAACCCCGACGACCCGCACGACGGCCGGGCCGCCGACGCGCTGGGGTTCACCTACCGGATCGTGCATCTGGGCCCCGGTCTGGTGTCGGAGGTGCTCGGCGACCTGGCGGGCCGGCCCACCGGGCTGCCGCTGTTCGCCGAGCCGGTGGTGCACGACCCGGCGCTCGCCGCCGCGCTGCGGGCCCTGCACGCGGCTCTGCTGGGCGGGGCTCCGGCGCTGCGGCGTGAGGAGTTGCTCGCCGCCACGGTGGGGGCGATGGTACGGCGGGCGGCCACGAGGCCGGTCACCGCGACGGCCGCCTCCGGCGGGGTGGCGGCGCGGGCCGGGGCGCTGCTGCGTGAGCGTTTCCTGGACGACCTGTCCATCGACGACCTGGCCCGGGAGGCCGACACCAGCAGGTTCGCCGTCTACCGGGCGTTCCGGGCGGCCTACGGGATGGCGCCCAGCGACTACCAGCGTCTGCTCCGGCTGCGGGAGGCCCGCCGGCTGATCGCGGGCGGGACCCCGATCGGCGAGGTGGCGGCGCTCACCGGGTTCGCCGACCAGAGCCATCTGACGCGCTGGTTCAGCCGCTGCTTCGGGCTCACGCCCGCCGCCTACCGCGCCGCCGCGGCCTGACACCCGCCCCACGCCCGACCCGGCCGCGCCGCCTGTCCAGTCGCCGCGGCCTGACCCGCGAGGCCCGTCACGGCCAGGAGGACTCCTGGTCGGGGTCGCCGCCGTCGGTCAGCAGGCGCAGGTCCGACTCGACCATCATGGCCACCAGTTCGTCGAACGACACCTTCGGCTCCCAGCCGAGCTGCACCCTGGCCTTCTTCGGGTCCGCGCACAGCAGGTCGACCTCGGCCGGCCGGTGCAGCGACTGGTCGGTGACCACGTACCGCTCCCAGTCGAGCCCCGCCGCCGCGAACGCGGCCTCGGCCAGTTCCCTGACGGACTTCATCCGCCCGGTGCCGATCACGTAGTCCTCCGGCTTGGCGGCCTGGAGCATGAGGTGCATGGCCCGCACGTAGTCGCCGGCGAACCCCCAGTCGCGCCGCGCCTCCAGGTTGCCCAGCCGCAGCTCGTCGGCGAGGCCGAGCTTGATGCGGGCCACGCCGAGCGAGACCTTGCGGGTGACGAACTCGGCGCCGCGCCGGGGCGACTCGTGGTTGAACAGGATGCCGGAGACCGCGAACATCCCGTACGACTCGCGGTAGTTCTGCGTGAGGAAGTGCCCGTACGCCTTGGCGACCCCGTAGGGGGAGCGCGGGTGGAAGCCGGTGCCCTCGTTCTGCGGCGTCTCGCTGACCTGGCCGAACATCTCGGAGGAGGAGGCCTGGTAGAACCGGATCTGCCCGCCGGAGGGGCGTCCGCCGCGCGACACGCCGGAGCACACCCGGATGGCCTCCAGCACGCGGAGCACGCCCATCCCGGTGACCTCGGCCGTCAGCTCCGCCTGCTCCCACGACATGGGCACGAACGAGATCGCGCCGAGGTTGTAGACCTCGTCGGGCTGAACGCGTTCCACCGCGGAGATCAGCGAGCCCTGGTCCAGCAGGTCGCCCCGGACGAGACGGACGTCGGCGAGGAGCTTGCGGATGCGCGACACGCGCGGGTTGGCCTGGCCGCGGGCCAGCCCCCACACCTCGTAGCCCTGATCGAGCAGGTGCTCCGCCAAATAGGAACCGTCCTGGCCGGTGATGCCGGTGATCAGAGCGCGCCTGGCCAAGGGTCCTCCAACTCTCGCCTACCCGGGGATACTATCTAGAACACGTTCCACCGAACAACGCTCGGTCGGGGTGATGCCGCAGTTCGCACGGGCTGTCCATGCGACTGTGAACCATTCCAGATGACTTACCGAATGGTAGCCTTCTCGGACTAAGGTCATCTTTCACGGTACACGCCCGTGTTCCGGGCCTACCGGCGGAGAAAGGGGTGTCCGTGAGCACGGACTCGCTGCGGATCGCGCTGCTGTCCTACCGCAGCAAGCCCACCTGCGGCGGCCAGGGCGTCTATCTCCGCCACCTGAGCCGCGAGCTGGTCGCCCTCGGCCACCACGTCGAGGTGTTCTCCGGCCAGCCGTACCCGGAGCTCGACGAGGGCGTCGTCCTGCGCGAGGTGCCCAGCCTCGACCTCTACCGCGACGAGGACCCGTTCCGCACCCCCAGGCTCGGCGAGTACCGCGACTGGATCGACCTCCTGGAGGTCGGCACCATGTGGACCGCGGGCTTCCCCGAGCCGCTGACCTTCACCCTGCGCGCCTACCGCGAGCTGAAGAAGCGCGTCGGCGACTTCGACGTGGTGCAGGACAACCAGACCCTCGGCTACGGCCTGCTCGGCATCCAGAAGCTGTTCCCCGTGGTCGGCACCATCCACCACCCGATCAGCGTGGACCGGCGCATCGAGCTGGAGGCGGCCCGGGGCGTCAAGAAGCTGACCATGCGCCGGTGGTACGGGTTCGTGAAGATGCAGGCCAAGGTCGCACCCCGGCTGAGCCCCATCCTGACCGTCAGCGAGTCGTCGCTGGCCGACATCCACCGCGACTTCAACGTGCCGCAGGCCAACATGCGCCTGATCCCGCTCGGCGTCGATACCCGCTACTTCCACCCGCGCCCGGACAAGCCCCGCCGCAAGGGCTCGATCGTGGCCGTGGCCAGCGCCGACTCCCCGATGAAGGGCGTCGCCACGCTGCTGCGGGCCGTCGCCAAGCTGGCCACCGAACGGGACGTCAACCTCACCGTGGTGAGCAAACCGACGCCGGGCGGGCCCACCGAGCGGCTCGTCCAGGAGCTGTCGCTGCGGGACCGGGTCCGGTTCGTCCACGGCATCTCCGACGACGAGCTGGGCGAGCTGATCGCCACCTCGGAGATCTCCGTCGTCCCGTCGCTGTACGAGGGGTTCTCGCTGCCCGCCGTCGAGCACATGGCCTGCGCCACGCCACTGGTGGCCAGCCGTACGGGAGCGCTGCCGGAAGTGGTGGGCGACGCCGCCGTCCAGGTCTCGCCGGGCGACGCCGAGGAGCTGGCCGCGGTGCTGCTCCGGCTGCACGACTCGCCCGAGGAGCGTGAGCGGGTGGGCCGCGCCGGATACGACCGGGTCATGGAGCGCTACACCTGGCACGTGGTGGCCAAGAAGACCGTCGAGGCCTACCGGGAGGCCATCGCGGCCCGCCGCCCCTCCTGACGACCTGTCCCGACCGTCCCTTCCGACCTCGTTACCGACGACCCGTTCCGACGACAAGGAGATCGTTCTCGTGCTGACCGTCGACTTCGACCGGCTGCCCGTGGGCCGCGGGACGCGTGTGCTCGACCTGGGGTGCGGCAGTGGCCGGCACGCCTTCGAAGTGCTGCGCCGCGGTGCCGACGTGGTCGCCTTCGACATGGACCAGGGCGAGCTCGACAGCGTGGCGTCCATGTTCGCGGCGATGGACAAGGCGGGCGAGGTGCCGGACGGGGCCACCGGCGAGACCGTCCAGGGCACGGCGCTCGACATGCCGTTCGAGGACGCGAGCTTCGACCGGGTGATCGCGGCCGAGGTGCTGGAGCACATCCCGGACGACATGACGGCGATGCGGGAGATCTTCCGGGTGCTCAGGCCGGGCGGCACGGCCGCGATCACAGTGCCGAGCTTCCTGCCGGAGCGGATCTGCTGGGCGCTCGACGAGGACTACCACACCGCCCCCGGCGGGCACGTGCGGATCTACACGCTGGCCGAGCTGTCGGCCAAGCTCAAGTCCACCGGGTTCGTCATCGGCCCGCACCACCACGCCCACGGCCTGCACGCGCCGTACTGGTGGATCAAGTGCGCCGTCGGCGTCAACAACGACGATCACCCGCTCGCGAAGGCGTACCACGAGCTGCTCGTGTGGGACATCATGAAGCGCCCGCCGGCGACCCGGATCGCCGAGGCGCTGCTGAACCCGATCATCGGCAAGAGCGTGGTGCTCTACGTGCGAAAGCCCGAGGCGTGATCTCGCGCGAGCAGGTCGCGCAGACCGCCGGCAGCATCGCGGCCATCCAGCAGGACGACGGCGGCGTGCCCTGGCCGGAGGGGCACGTCGACGCGTGGAACCACGTCGAGTGCCTGATGGCCATGGCCGTCGCCGGGCTGCGCGAGCCGGTCGGGCGGGGCTACGCCTGGCTGGCCGCCCACCAGCGCGAGGACGGCTCCTGGCCGATGAAGGTGACCGGCGGGGTCGCGGTGGAGCGGGGCGGCGAGTCCAACCACGCCGCCTACATCGCGGTCGGGCTCTGGCACCACTGGCAGGTGACGGGCGACCGGGCGCTCGCCGAGGAGCACTGGCCGGTGGCCAAGGCGGCGCTCGACTACGTGGTGGGGCTGCAGACCGAGCGCGGCGAGATCGTCTGGGAGCGGGACGCGCACGGCCGGGCGGCCACGTACGCGCTGCTCACCGGCTGCGCCTCCATCCACCAGGGACTGCGCTGCGGGGTGCTGCTCGCCGACGGGCTGGGCGACCCGCAGCCGCACTGGGAACTGGCCGCCGACCGGCTGGCGCACGTGCTGGCCGCGCATCCCGAGGCGTTCGCCGACAAGAGCCGCTACTCCATGGACTGGTACTACCCCGTGCTCGGCGGCGCGGTGCGCGGCCCGGCCGCGGTCGAGCTGCTGGAGCGGGAGTGGGGCACGTTCGTGGTTCCCGGGCTCGGCATCCGCTGCGTGTCGGACCAGCCGTGGGTGACGGGCGCGGAGACGTGCGAGCTGGCGCTGGCGCTGGACGCGCTCGGCGACCGCGAGCGCGCGAGCGCGCTCTTCGCCGACATGCAGCACCTGCGGCACGAGGACGGCTCGTACTGGACGGGCTGGCAGTTCGTCAACCGCAAGCACTTCCCGCACGAGCGGTCCGGCTACACGGCCGCTGCAGTGGTCCTCGCGGCGGACGCCCTGCTGGGGTTCACCGGCGGGTGCGGGATCTTCCGCGACGTGGCCGCGCCGTCCGGCCTCACCGGCCGCCCCGAACTGTGCGGCTGCACGCCCGCGCGAGCGTGACGCGCAAGCGGCTTTGCCGCTTCTTTTCGGATCGGCCTGACACCGCACCACCGCACGATCCCGCTGCCCGGGAGGCTCAGATGCCGTCGCCGACGCGTTCCAGGACGCGCAGCGAGCCTGTCACGCTCACCTCGGCGAACGCGCCGGAGTCCAGGGCCCGCAGGTAGACCCGGTAGGGGGCCTGCCCGCCGTCGGCGGGGTCGGGGTAGACGTCGTGGAACACCAGCGCCCCGCCGGGCATCACGTGCGGCGCCCAGCCCTCGTAGTCGCGGGTCACCGGCTCCTCGGAGTGGCCGCCGTCGATGAAGAGCATGCCCAGCGGCGTCGCCCACAGCTTCGCCACCCGGTCGGACCGCCCGACGATCGCGATCACCTCGTCCTCCAGCCCGGCGGCGGCGATCGTGGCGCGGAAGGTCGGCAGCGAGTCCATCTTGCCGAAGCGCGGGTCGACCAGCGTCGGGTCGTGGTGGGCCCAGCCGGGCTGGATCTCCTCGGAGCCGCGGTGGTGGTCGACGGTGACGACCACGGAGCCGGTCTCGCGGGCGGCGGCGCCGAGGTAGATCGCGGACTTGCCGCAGTAGGTGCCGATCTCGCAGATGGGGCCGCGCGGCCCGTACTCCCGAGCCGCCTCGTACAGGGCCAGGCCCTCCTGCGGGGGCATGAAGCCCTTGGCGTGCACGGCCGCGTAGAGCAGTTCGGGAGGCATCGTCATGCCCAGCACCCTAACGGCACCGAACAATATTCGGGCCGCCCCTTGCCCGGCATAATGCAACCTGTTCTACTTGGCAGCGTGAATCAGCGCACGCGCATCGCCATGTCGGAGGACGAGGTCGCCACGCTGCTGGAAGAGGGACGCAAGCTCCAGCTGGCCACCATCAACCCCGACGGCACACCGCACCTCGTGACCATGTTCTACGGCCTCGACCAGGGCCGGATCACCTTCTGGACGTACGCCAAGTCGCAGAAGGCCCGCAACCTGTCACGCGATCCGCGAGTGAGCTGCCTGGTCGAGCAGGGCGACGAGTACAGCGAGCTGCGCGGGGTGCTGGTGTACGGGCGCGTCACGCCGCTCGACGGCCAGGAGGACGTGCTGGACGTCGGCATGACGGTCGCGCGCCGGATGACGCCGGGCGTCGCGGACGACCAGCTCCGTCCCTACGTCGAGCACACCGGGCGCAAGCGGCTCGCGTACGTGGTCGAACCTGACAGAGTGGTCTCATGGGACCACCGGAGAATCACGTGAAGGTCAGCGTCGACGAGCTGGTGTGCGAGGCCAACGCCGTGTGCATGGGCCTGGCCCCCGAGGTCTTCGAACTCGACGACGACGACCAGCTCCACATCCTGCTCCCCGAACCGCCCCCCGAGATGCTGGACCGCGTCCGCCACGCGGTGCGGTCCTGCCCCAAAGCCGCCCTCTCCCTTGAGGATTAGCCGGAGGAGGAACCCATGCGCGCCGCGCTCCTGCACGCCGTAGGCGACGACAAGCTGGACATCCGCGACGACGTCACGCTGGCCCCAGTCGGGCCGGGCGACGTCCGCGTACGGATCAAGGCGACGGGCGTCTGCCACTCGGACCTGTCGGCCATGACCGGCGTGCTGCCGCAACCCGTGCCGCTGATCCCCGGCCACGAAGGCGCGGGCGAGGTGGTGGAGGTCGGCGAGCACGTCGGCTCGGTCCAGCCGGGCGACCACGTCGTGATCAGCTGGCGGCCCGCCTGCCAGGAATGCGACCTGTGCCTGGGCGGCCAGCCGTTCCTGTGCATGAAGTACATCATCGAGTCGTTCACCAAGGGCAACTTCCGCTTCGGCGCCGGCACCACCGCCTTCGGCATGGCCGGCTGCGGCACCTGGGCCGAGGAGATCGTGGTGCCGTCGGTGGGCGTCGTGCGCATCGACCCGGAGGTGCCGTGGGAGGCGGCCGCCCTGATCGGCTGCGGCATCACCACCGGCGTGGGCGCCGCGATCAACACGGCCAGGGTGCGCCCCGGCTCGACGGTCGTGGTGATCGGCTGCGGCGGCGTCGGCCTGTCCGTGATCCAGGGAGCGCGCATCTCGGGCGCCCGCACGATCCTCGCCGTCGACCCGCTGGAGTCCAAGCACTCCCTGGCCAAGAAGGTCGGCGCCACCCACGCGGTCACCCCGGACGAGGTCCCGGGGGCGCTCGCCGATCTCACCGGCGGCGGCGGCTTCGACTACGGCTTCGAGGTCGTCGGCAAGTCGGCCACCATCCAGTCGGCCTGGCAGCTCACCCGCGCGGGCGGCGACGTGATCGTGGTCGGCGCGGGCGCGGTCGACGACATGGTGTCGATCTCCGCGTTCAGCCTGCTCTTCGAGGGCAAGAAGCTGCTGTCGAGCCTGTACGGGGAGGCGGACGTCCGCCATGACTTCCCGTACTTCGCCAAGCTCTACAAGGCCGGACAGCTCGACCTGGAGTCGCTGATCAGCTCCCGGATCAAGCTGGCCGACCTCAACGACGCGGTGGCCGCGCTCAAGAGCGGCGAGGTGCTGCGCCAGATCGTGGTGATGGACTAGGAGCTTCCCGCTCCCCCGCCGCTCCCCCCGCCGTGCGCCCAGAGGTCGCGCAGCAGCGCGACCTCGGCGCCGTGGTGGATGACCTCCCGGTTGATGTGCAGCACCAGCGTGGCCATCGGCCGGTCGCCGTACGGCCCCTCGGCGGGTCCGCACGGCCGCGCCAGCGCTTCCGCGTCGAGCGACAGGACCCCCTTCGCCCAGCGCGCGTACGCCTCGTCGAGCTGCTCCAGCGCGCCCGCCGCCGTCGCGGCGTACCGGTGGGTCCGGTAGTCGGACGGCGGGCCGCCGAAGTGGTTGTGCGTACGGGCGCCGAAGACGCCGACGACGAGGTGCGCCAGCCGCCAGGCGATCGTGGTCACCGGCTCGGGCTCCGGAGGCGGGTGGACCCAGTCGATCGGGTCATCGGCACCCGGGTGGATCGTCCACGCCCCGGGCGCCGGCTCCCACAGGTACTCCTCGTCGGTGAGCCCGTCGAGGCGGGGCCGGAGCTGGTTGGTCCAGTGCCAGTCGAGCTGATCGTGCAGTTCGTGGGTCCAGTCCATGCCGCACATTCAACCCAGCCGCGGGGCGCGCCTCAACCGTGTGCCGAGTGGACCGCGCCGGCCGGGCACCTCACCCGGGGGTTCCACGGCTCGAACATGCCGTTCGGGTTCTCCTTGAAGATCCACAGGTGCAGGTCGTAGTGGATGGGCATGCCGTCCAGGTGCGGCCCCATCGGACCCTGGAACTCGTGGCCCAGCAGCGTGGGCCGGTCGTCGGCCGTGGCCATGCGCTGGTCCCTGTCGGCCCGGAAGTACTCGACCGCGCCCAGCGTCCGGCCGCCGCTGCCGTCGGGGACGTAGACGAGGACCTCGGGGCGCAGCAGCTCGATCTTCGGGTCGTCGATGAGCCGCTGGTTGGTGTAGTGGTATCCCATGGCGCCCAGCCGCTCGTCACCGGGCAGCTTGTACGGGAACTCCCAGCAACTGTCGGTCCTTCTGTACCCGTGCCTCTCGGCCACCCGGGGGTCCTTGAACTTGGCCGTCTCCCGGCGCAGTCGTTCGAGCCAGTCGGACGGGCGCGGGGGGACGGTCCGGTCCGCCGCCACGCCCGCGGCGGGGGCCGCCGCGGTGGCGGGCAGGGCGAGGAGGGAGGCCGCGCACGCGGCGGCCAGGAGCATGGACGCGATTGTTCTCATGCCCTTGTCATCCGCTGCCGATCCTCGCCCCAAACACTCTCGGCGATCAATTCTTCACCGGGAGTGACGTGAGGGCCCAGGGGACCGGGGCCCTTTCGCCGCCTGGAGGGTCAGCCGCTGCTGAAGGCCGCGTCGAAGGCCGTCGCCGGCGGGGTGATGGAGTTCATGGTCCGGATGTACGCCAGCGCCTCCCTGGCCCCGTCGAGCCGGTCCATCCCGGCGTCCTCCCACTCGATCGAGATCGGTCCCTCGTACCCGATGGAGTTGAGCGCGCGGAAGCAGTCCTCCCACGGCACGTCGCCGCGGCCGGTGGAGACGAAGTCCCAGCCGCGCCGCATGTCGGCCCACGGCAGGTGCGACGACAGGCGGCCCCGGCGGCCGTCGCCGACGCGGACCCGGGTGTCCTTGCAGTCGACGTGGTAGATGCGGTCGGCGAAGTCGAGGATGAACGCCACCGGGTCGAGGTCCTGCCACACCATGTGGGACGGGTCCCAGTTGAGCCCGAACGCGGGCCGGTGGCCGATGGCCTCCAGGGTGCGCACGGTGGTGTGGTAGTCGTAGGCGATCTCGCTCGGGTGCACCTCCAGCGCGAACCGGACGCCGACCTCGTCGAACACGTCCATGATCGGGTTCCACCGGTCGGCGAAGTCCTGGTAGCCGGCGTCCACCATGGCGGCGGGCACGGGCGGGAACATCGCGACGGTGTGCCAGATGGACGAGCCGGTGAAGCCGACCACGGTGTCGACGCCGAGCGCGGCGGCGGCCCTGGCGGTGTTCTTCATCTCCTCGGCCGCGGCCTGCCGCACCGACTCGGGGTCGCCGTTCCCCCAGATCCGGGCGGGCAGGATGGCCTGGTGCCGCGCGTCGATGGGGTGGTCGCAGACGGCCTGGCCCACGAGGTGGTGCGAGATGGTCCACACCTTCAGGCCGTGCTTGTCGAGCTGGGCGCGCTTCTGCTCGACGTACGACGGGTCGGAGACGGCCTGGGCCACGTCGAAGTGGTCGCCGGAGCAGGCGATCTCCAGTCCGTCGTAGCCCCAGTCGGCGGCGAGCCGGCACACCTCCTCGAACGGCAGGTCGGCCCACTGGCCGGTGAACAGGGTGACGGGTCTCATCAGTCCTCCACGGTGATGTAGCGGCTGCCGTCGGCCGCGCTCCGCTCGACGGCGTCGAGCACGCGCTGGACGCGCAGGCCGTCGGCGAACGAGGGCGTCGGGTCGGCGCCCGTGCCGATGGCCTCCAGGAAGTCCTTGATCTCGTGGGTGAACGTGTGCTCGTAGCCGAGGCCGTGGCCGGGCGGCCACCACGCGCCCACGTACGGATGGTCGGGCTCGGTGACGAGGAGCCGCTCGAAGCCGCGCCCGCCCTCGCTGACCCACAGCTCGTTCATCGCCTCGAAGTCGAAGGCGAGGCTGCCGAGCGAGCCGTTGAGCTCGATGCGCAGCGCGTTCTTGCGGCCGGTGGCGAACCGGGTGGCCTCGAACGTACCGAGCGCCCCGCCCGAGAACCGCCCGATGAACAGGGCGGCGTCGTCGACCGTGACGGGACCCGTGCCGGAGCCGCCGCTGGCGGCCAGGCCGGCCGAGCCCTCGGCGAGAGGCCGTTCCTTGACGAAGGTCTCGGTGATCGCCGAGACGCCGACCAGGTGCTGCCCGGCGATGAACTGGGCGGCGTCGATGATGTGCGCGCCGATGTCGCCGAGCGCGCCGGAGCCGGCCTTGTCCTTGCGCAGCCGCCACACCAGCGGGAAGTCCGGGTCGACGATCCAGTCCTGGAGGTACTGGGCGCGCACGTGGCGGATCTCGCCGAGCCTGCCCTCCTCGACCAGGCGGCGGGCCAGCGCGATGGCGGGCGCCCGCCGGTAGTTGAACGCCACCATGCTCCTGCCGGTGGCCGCGGCCGCGGCCGCCGTCATGGCCTCGGCCTCGGCCACGCTGTTGGCCAGCGGCTTCTCACAGATGACGTGCTTGCCGGCGCGAAGTGCGGCGATGGCGATCTCGGCGTGCGTGTCGCCGGGCGTGCAGATGTCGACGACGTCGACGTCCGCCCGCCCGACCACCTCCCGCCAGTCGGTCACCGCCTCGTCCCAGCCGAGCCGCTCGGCCGCCGCCTCGGTGGCCTCCTTCGACCGTCCCGCGATGACGCGCATGCGCGGCTGGACGGGCAGGTCGAAGAAGGCGGCGACGTTGCGCCAGGCCTGGGAGTGGACGCGGCCCATGAAGGCATAGCCGATCATGCCGACGCCGACGGTTCTGTCTGACATGCAACCCCCGATCAGGATTCGAAGCCGAGTGGCAGATACTGCTCGACGTTCTCCTTGGTAATGGTCTCGGACGCGAGGGTGATCGACTGGGGAACCTGGTTCTCCACGAGATCACTCATGCCCTTCCCTTGGGCGATCAGACGGGCGAGCTTGATGGCGGAGGAGGCCATGGTGGGGCTGTAGGTGACGGTCGCCTTCAGGACCGAGTTGTCGTTCTGGATCTCCCGCATGGCGTTGGCCGAGCCGGCGCCGCCGACCATGATGAACTCGTTGCGCCCCGCCTCGGAGATCGCGGCGAGCACGCCGACGCCCTGGTCGTCGTCGTGGTTCCAGATCGCGTCTATCTTGCTGTGCGCCTGGAGCAGCGAGGTGGCCACCTCGTTGCCGGTCTCGACGGTGAACTGCGCGTCCTGCTGGGCGGTGACCTTGAACCCGTACGTCTTGAGCGCGTCGGCGAAGCCCTTGCTGCGGTCCTGGGTGAGCGGGAGGGTGGCGATGCCCTGGATCTCCAGGATGACCGGGTTGGAGACGTTCTTCTCCTTGAGCGCGGTCCCGATGTAGTGGCCGGCGGCCACGCCCATGCCGTAGTTGTCGCCGCCGACCCAGGTGCGGTAGGCGAGCTTGTCGGGGAAGATCCGGTCGAGGTTGACCACGGGGATGCCGGCGTCGGTGGCCCGCAGCGCGATCTGGTTCAGCTGCTGGCCGTCGTTGGGCAGGATGACCAGTGCGCTCACCTTGGCGGCGATCAGCGACTCGACGGCGGAGATCTGCTGGTTGATGTCGTTGGTGGGTTCGACGGGCCGGAACTCGACGTCCGTGTACTGCTTGGCGGTGGCCTCGGCGTTCTTGGCGATGGCCGCGATCCAGCCGTGGTCGGCGGCGGGGGCGGAGAAGCCGATGGTCACCTTGGTGCCCGGTTCGTCGTTGCCGCCGGCCGCCTGGGTGGCGGCGGGAGCGGCGGAGGTCGGCGCGGCTGACGGCTCGTTGCTGGTGCAGCCGGCCGCCAGCAGCGCGGCTCCGCCGAGCCCGCCGATGAGGAATCCCCTGCGTGCGACGTTGTCACTCATGGTGCTCTCTCCTTCAAGTTCCGCCGCTGGAGAAGGACGGCGACGACGATGATCAGGCCCTTGGCGATCAGCTGGTCACTGGTGTTGAGCCCGTTGAGGATGAACAGGTTCGTGATGAGCGTGAAGATGAGCAGGCCGAGGATCGATCCGATGATCGTGCCCCGGCCTCCGGTGAGCAGGGTGCCGCCGATGATCACGGCGGCGATGGCGTCCAGCTCGTACAGGTCGCCATGCGTGGACGAGCCGGTCGTGGTGCGGGCCATGATGAGGATGGCGGCGATGCCGCAGCACAGGCCCGACAGCGCGTACAGCAGCATGGTGTGGCGGCGCACGTCGATGCCGGCGAGCCGGGCCGCCTCCGGGTTGCCGCCGACGGCGTAGGTGCGGCGGCCGAACGTGGTCCGGTTGAGCAGGACCCAGCCGAGCGCCACGACGAGCGCGAAGACGTAGACCAGCAGCGGGACGCCGAGCACCCGGGTGGTCGACAGCTCGACGATGGCGGAGTTGTCCGCCTGGATGAGCTGGGTCTTGCGGTCGGACATGCGCTGGGCGAGCCCGCGCGCCGCGACCAGCATGGCGAGCGTGGCGATGAACGGCACCAATCGCCCGTAGGCGATGAGCAGTCCGTTCACCAGCCCCGCCCCGGTGCCGACCAGGATGGCGCAGATCGCCATGACGACCGGCCCGAACTCCTGCGTGGCCACCGTCGTCGCCCAGACCGAGGCCAGCGCCATGATCGCGCCGACCGAGAGGTCGATGCCGCCACCGATGATCACGAACGTGGCGCCGACGGTGATCACGCCGATGGTGGCGGCCAGCGACAGGATGCTGACCAGGTTCGAGGTGGTGGCGAAGGCCGTCGGCCGCGTGACCAGTCCGACGACGACGAGCAGGGCGATCGCGACCAGCAGGCCCACGTGGCCGCCCTCGATCAGCCCGCGGAGCGGGTTGCGCGCCGGCCGGGGCGGTGACACCGTCCCGACCGGCCCGGAATCCGCCCGCGGTTTGGTGGGATCGCTCATCAGGCCGCCCTCCCGTTCATGATCATGTCGAGTACGAGGTGCTCGTCGAGCTCGCGGGCGTCGCCCTCGTGGATGACGGCGCCCTCTCGCAGCACGAGCACGCGGTCGGCCAGGCCGAGCACCTCCGGCACCTCGCTGGAGACCAGCAGCACCCCGATGCCCCGGTCGGCCAGCTCGCGGATGACCGCGTAGAGCTCCGCCCGCGCGCCCACGTCGACGCCCCGGGTCGGCTCGTCGAGCAGCAGCAGCTTGCGGCTGCCGAGCAGCCAGCGGGCGAGCACCGCCTTCTGCTGGTTGCCGCCCGACAGCGTCTTGACGGGCCGTTCCGGGTCGGGCGGGCGGATGTCGAGCGCCTTGGTCAGCCGCTGGGCCTCGGCTCTCTCCCGCGTACGGTCCAGCCACCCGAACGTGGCGAACCCGGGCAGGCTGCCGAGGGTGATGTTGGCCGTCACGCTCTGGTCCAGCAGCAGCGCCTGGGCCTTGCGCTCCTCGGGGGCCAGTCCCATGCCCCGGCGCACGTTCCCGACGACGCTGTGCCGCACCTGCTTGCCGGACAGGACCACCCGGCCGGTGGCCGGGCGCGCCCCGTACACCGCTTCGAGGATCTCCGAGCGCCCCGAGCCGACCAGTCCGGCCAGCCCGACGATCTCGCCGGCGCGCACCGAGAACGACACGTCGCGGAACGCGCCCGGCGAGCCGAGCCCCTCGACCCGCAGCACCTCCTCCCCCGGTTCGCGCTCGGACCGGGGCGGGAAGACGTACTCGACGTTCCTGCCGGTCATGAGCGAGACGATCTGGGAGGTGGGGGTGTCGCGGGCGGGCAGTCCCACGGCGACGGTGCGGCCGTCCTTGAGCACGGTGACGCGGTCGCCGATCTCACGGATCTCCTCCAGCCGGTGGGAGATGTAGACGACGGCGACGCCCTGGCCGGTCAGTTCGCGGATGATGCGGAAGAGGTTGGCCACCTCGTCGTGGGCGAGCGCGGCCGACGGCTCGTCCATGATGATCAGGCGGGCGTCGTGCGACAGCGCCCTGGCCATCGACACGACCTGCTTGGCCGCCGGGGACAGCCGGCCGACCTCGGTGGTGGGGCGGATCTCGGGGTGGCCGAGGCGTTCCAGCACCTGACGGGTGGCCCGGTTGCCCGCGGCCCGGCTGACGAAGCCGAATCGGGCGTGCTCGTGGCCGAGGTAGACGTTGTCGGTCACGCTGAGCCCGTCGACCAGGTCGAGCTCCTGGTAGATGGTGGCGAAGCCGAGCTTGATCGCGTCGTTGGGGCCGGACGGGCGGACCCGCTGCCCGTTGAACTCGATCGTGCCCTCGTCCGGCTGGTGGACGCCGGCCAGGACCTTGATGAGCGTGGACTTGCCGGCCCCGTTCTGGCCGAGCAGGCAGTGCACCTCGCCCGCCCGCACGTCGAGATCCACGCCGTCCAGCGCGCGCACGCCGGGAAACTGCTTGACGATGCCCCTCATGACGAGCATGCGGGCTCCCTTTCAGGCGTTGACGATCTTGTTGATGTTGTCCGGGGACAGGTAGTGCTCGATCGCCAGGATTCCGGCGCCCAAGGCGGCGGCGTCGACTCCCATGCGGCTCGGCACGATCGACAGATGGTGGGTGGCCAGCGGCAGCGACCGGCGGTAGATCGTCTCCCTGACGCCCGCGAGCAGGTGCTCGTGGACCCGCGAGAGTGCGCCGCCGATGACGATGGCCTCGGGGTTGAAGAAGTTGACCAGTCCGGCGAGCACCTCGCCGATGAGCCGGCCGGCCTCGCGCACCAGCCGCAGCGCCTGGGTGTCGCCGGCCTGGACGAGCGCGACGACGTCGGCGCCGGTCTCGGCGGGGACGCCCAGTTCGGTGAGCCGGCGGGCGACCGCGGCGCCGCCGGCCACGGCCTCGAGGCAGGCGCTGTTGCCGCAGCGGCAGCCGGATTCCTCGTGGCCGTTGACGCGGATGTGACCGATGTCGCCGGCCGAGCCCTGGGCACCCCTGTGGAGCCTGCCCTCGGCCACGATGCCGCAGCCGATGCCGGTGCCGACCTTGACGAACAGCAGGTGGCGGGCCGTGGGGAAGGCGTTGCGGTGCTCGCCGAGCGCCATCACGTTCACGTCGTTGTCGACGAGGACGGCGACGCCGGGGAAGGAGTCGGGGATGGGGTAGTCGTTCCAGCCGGGCATGATCGGCGGGTTGTTGGGCCGGCCGGTGGCGAACTCGACCGGGCCCGGGACCCCCATGCCGATCACCCGCAGCGCGGCCCGGGGCCGCCCCGCCACGGCGAGCAGCCGGTCGAGCCGGCCGTCGACGTGGGCCAGGACCTTCTCCGGTCCCTCGCCGATGAGCAGCGGGTCCTCGCACTGGGCGAGCACCACCCCGGTCATGTCCATGAGCACGATCCGGCAGTGGGTGGCGCCGAGGTCGACGCCGGCGAACGCGTGCTCCTCGGTGTGCAGGCGGAGCTGGCGCGGCGGCCGGCCGCCGGTGGACTCGCCGCTCTCGGTCTCCTCGACCAGCCTGCGCTCGATCAGCGCGTCGACGCGCTGGGAGATCGTGGAGCGGGCCAGGCCGGTGAGCCGGGCGAGATCGGAACGGGTCGTGGCCGATCCTGCGCTGATGAGCGTCAGGACGTCTCCGGGCGAGCCCGGGGCGGGGGTCATGCCGCGACAATAAGATCACGCCGCGCGTAATTCAAGAGTGCGAGCGACATAACTCCCCATACTTACGCCGATCAGCGAACAAAGTCTGATTCGCCGGGCAAAGCAAAGGCCGGACGAGGATTTCTCCCGTCCGGCCGTGACCTGCCCCTTCGCGAGGCGCGCTCAGAGCGTGCGTTCAGAGCGTGCGTTCAGAGCATGCGCTGCATCGACTCCGCGGCGGACTGCACGTACGGCTGCTCGGCCATGATCTCGTCCCAGTGGTCGGCGACCGACTCGGGCGTGAGGTCGTCGGTCTTCCAGCCGGGGCCCTCGGCGACGAACACCCGGGCCACCCGGCCGCCGCCCACGCTGAACACCTCGCCGCTCACCTCGCACGACTCGTGCACCAGGTAGGCCACCAGGGCGCTGATCCGCTCGGGGGTGAACTTCGACTCGAACTCCGCGGGCAGCAGCGCCTCGGTCATCCGCGTCCACGCGATGGGCGCGATGGCGTTGGCCTTGATGCCGTTGCGCGCGCCCTCGATGCCGATGGTCTTGGTCAGGCCGACCAGGCCCATCTTGGCCGTGGAGTAGTTGGCCTGGCCGAAGTTGCCGAACAGGCCGGCCGGGCTGGAGGTGTTGACGACCCGGCCGTAGCCGGCCTCCTTCATGTGCGGGTAGGCGGCCTGGCTGACCAGGAACGAGCCGCGCACGTGCACGGCGAGCACGTTGTCGAAGTCCTCGACCGTCATTTTGGCCAGCGACTTGTCGCGCAGGATGCCGGCGTTGTTGATCACGATGTCGACCTTGCCGAACGCGTCGACCGCCGACTGGACGATCGCCCGCGCGCCCTCGGGGGTGGCGACGTTGTCGGTGCTGGCCAGCGCCTGGCCGCCGTTCTTGGTGATCAGCTCCACCACGTCGGCGGCGGGGCCGGCCGACGCGCCCGTGCCGTCCAGAGCGCCGCCGAGGTCGTTGACGACGACCTTGGCGCCGCGCTCGGCCAGCAGCAGCGCGTGCGCGCGGCCGAGGCCGTGCCCGGCCCCCGTGATGATCGCGACCCTGTCATCGAACCGCAGCATCGAACCTCCAGCCAGAAGAACAAGATTCTGTTAGCTGCACGATAACCCAGGATCAGCTCCCGGCACCGGTCCACAGCTCCGGCTCGCCCGGCAGGCGGCGCACCCGGCCGCGCGACTCCAGCCAGACCAGGTGGGCCAGCGTCTCGTTGCCGGCGGTACGGCGCATGAACGGCGGGATCGACTCCCAGGGGCGCGACCAGGTCAGCTTGGTCGCCACCTCCCAGCAGGTGACGCCGTCCGCGCCCGAGACGACCCGCTCGATCTCGGCCAGCCGCTCGCGGTGGTGCTCCATCACGTAGTCGACCCGCCCGGCCAGCTCCAGGAACCGGTACTCGTGCGCGGGGAGCACCTCCTCCACGTCGAACGCCCGCAGGGCGTCGAGCGCGTCCAGGTAGTCGGCCAGCGGGTTCGGCGCCGACTGGGGGTGCACCACGACGGCGGAGGTGATCCTGGGCAACACGTGGTCGCCGGTGAACAGCAGCTTCCTGGACGGCTCGGCGAAGCACAGATGGCCGGGCGAGTGCCCGGGGGTCCACACCGCCCGCAGGTCCCAGCCGGACAGGTCCAGCCGGTCGCCGTCCTCGATGAGCCGGTCGGGGGCGGCCATCGTGACGAAGCTGCGGATCATCATGGAGGCCCCGGCCAGCTCGTCCACGAGCGCGGCGGGCACGCCGCACCGCAGCAGCTGCGCGCGCTCCCTGGCGACGAGGCCGTCGATGAACGCCTCGTCGTAGCGGTCGCGCAACAGTCCGGCGTCCGCGGGATGCAGCCCGATCCACGCGCCGGACGCCTCCCTCACCCGCCCGGCGAGCCCGTAGTGGTCGGGGTGGATGTGGGTGACGAGCACGGCCCTGACGTCGGCGACGGCGTAGCCGGCCACGCCGAGCCCGGCCTCCAGGGCTTGGTACGCCTCGTCGGTGTCCCACCCGGCGTCGACGATCGCCACGCCGTCGGCCAGCTCCAGCGCGTAGACGAGCACGTACCGCAGGGGATTGATCGGGATGGGCACCGGGATCGACCAGAGCCCCGGCCGCACCCGCTCGACCTCGGGGATGCCGCCGCCCGTCCAGGCCGCCCGCTGCTTCTCGTTGGAAGGGGTCACCACGAACTTCGCCATGCACGTGATTCTGCCCGTACCTCCCGAACCATGTTCTACTAGGGGTCATGGACGGGGTACGGGACGGGCGCTGGATCAGGCAGGCCAACCACTTCACCGACCGGCTGGGGCCGGCGGAGCCGGGCCGCTACCGGCTCTACGCCTCCTACGCCTGCCCGTGGGCGCAGCGGGTGCTGATCGTCCGCGAGCTGCTCGGCCTGCAGGACCTGCTGGACGTCGCGATCGTGGACCCGATCAGGGACGAGCGGGGCTGGCGGTTGCCGGACGGCGGGTTCCTGTCGGAGCTCTACCTGGCCACCGACCCGGGCTTCGAGGGCCGCCACACGGTGCCGTGCGTGTGGGACCTCAAGGAAAGGCGCATCGTCACCAACGACTTCCCGCAGATCACCCTGGATCTGGAGACCCGCTGGGGCGGCACGCCCGACCTGTATCCGGAGGAGCTGCGCGACGCGATCGACGCCCTGAACGACCGCCTCTACCACGGCCTCAACAACGCGGTCTACGAGGCCGGCTTCGCCAGGAGCCAGGAGGCGTACGAGGACGCGGTGCGCCGGGTGTTCGCCACGCTGGACTTCCTGGAGGAGCGGCTGACGGGGTCGGAGTTCCTGTTCGACCGGCTGACCGAGAGCGACGTGCGCGCCTACACGACGCTGGCGAGGTTCGACACGGTCTACTCCACGCACTTCAAGTGCTCGATCCGCCGGCTGACGGACTATCCGGCGGTGTGGGCGTACGCGAGGAGGCTGTACGCGATCCCGGCCTTCCGCGAGACCACCGACTTCGACCACATCAAGCGCCACTACTTCATGACCCAGACGGCCATCAACCCGAACCGGCTCGTGCCGCTGGGCCCGGAGCTCGACTGGAGCCTGTGACCGGCATCCGGACGAACAGCAGCGCCGAGGCCAGCACCACGGCCGCGCTCAGCCCCCAGGCGGCGGCCACGCCGGCCTGCACGGCGAGCGTGCCGAGCGTCAGGTTGGCCAGGATGCCGCCGGCCTGCAGAGACAGCGAGGACGTGGAGGTGACGGTGGTGCGTTCGGCGGCCGTGACGGCGTTGTGGGTCATCTCCAGGCACAGCAGCCCGGCCACCGACGAGCCGACGAACAGCAGGACGTAGGCCGCGCCGGCGGTCAGGAGCCC
>NZ_JAPNNL010000005.1 GCF_027620315.1 Nonomuraea corallina
GTGCTCGACCGGCACGGCTTCGAGCCCGTCCGGGTCACCCCGACCCTGCTGCGACTGCGCAACTGCCCCTTCCACCCGCTGGCCGCCCGGGACCCCGAGCTGGTGTGCGCGGTCAACCACGCGTTCCTCGCCGGGTTCCTCGACGGGCTGGACGCGCCCACCGCCGAGGCCTGTCCCGCCCCGCGCCAGGGCGCCTGCTGCGTCGAACTGAGAGGAGCCTGACCGATGACCTATGTGATCGCCGGCGGCGGCCTGGCCGCCGCCAAGGCCGCGACGGCGCTGCGCGAGCAGGGCTACGACGGCCGCCTGGTCGTGGCGGGGGCGGAGCCGCACCTGCCCTACGAGCGGCCTCCGCTGTCGAAGTCCTACCTGCAGGGCAGGTCCGAGCGCGACAAGATCTTCGTCCACGACGCCGACTGGTACGACCAGCATGACGTCGACCTGCGGCTCGGCGTCGAGGTGACGGAGATCGACCGCGCCGCCCACGAGGTCGTCCTGTCCACCGGCGAGCGGCACGGCTACGCCAAGCTGCTGCTGGCCACGGGCGCGACCCCGCGCCGCCTTCCGGGCGACGCCCTCTACCTGCGCTCGGTCGACGACAGCGAGCGCATCCGCGAGGTGCTGGCCGGCGCCTCCCGGGTGGCGATCGTCGGCGCGGGCTGGATCGGCCTGGAGGTGGCCGCCGCCGCCCGCCTGGCCGGCGTGGAGGTGACCCTGCTGGAGGCCGGCGACCAGCCGCTGCTGCGCGTCCTCGGTCCCCGCCTCGGCGCGGCCTTCGCCGACCTGCACCGCGCCCACGGGGTCGACCTGCGGCTCGGCGTCGAGATCCAGGAGGTCGGGGACGGCGTCCTGCTGGCCGACGGCAGCCGCGTGGAGGCCGACGCGGTCATCGCCGGAGTGGGCGTCGAGCCCGACACCCGGCTCGCCGAGGCCGCCGGGCTGGAGGTCGACGACGGCGTGGTGGTGGACGCCTCGCTGCGCACCTCCGACCCCGACATCTTCGCGGCCGGCGACGTGGCCCGCGCCTACCATCCGCTGCTCGGCGCCCACATCCGGGTCGAACACTGGGCCAACGCACTCAACCAGCCCGCCGTCGCCGCGGGCGCCATGCTCGGCAGGGAGGTGTCCTACGACCGGCTGCCCTACTTCTACACCGACCAGTACGACCTCGGCATGGAGTACACCGGCTGGGTCCGCCCCGGCGAGACCGGCGACGTGGTGATCCGCGGCGACCTCGCCGGCCGCGAGTACATCGCGTTCTGGCTGTCGGGGGGCAAGGTCGTGGCCGGCATGAACGTCAACATCTGGGACGTCACGGACGACATCAAGGCGCTCATCCGCGCCGCCGCCCCTGTCGACCGGTCCAAGCTCGCCGACCCGTCCGTCCCCCTCCCGGAGACCCTGGCCTGACGCGACCCTGGCCTGACGCGACCCTGGCCTGACGCGACCCTGGCCTGACGCGACCCTGGCCTGACGCGACCCTGGCCTGACGCCCCGGCCGGCGGGTCAGCGGACGCGGAGGTCGGCGAAGAGGGCGTGGTGGTCGGAGCCGGGGACGGCGTGCACCCGCGTCGCCACCGCGTCGGCGCGGCCGTCGGTCAGCACGTGGGAGATGGCCACCAGCGGCGGGAACCGGCGCGCCGGCCAGGTCATCGACAGCCCGCGCCCCGTGGCCGCCGCCGCGTCGGTGTAGCCGGTGTCCAGCAGCCGCCGGAACGCCGCGTGGTCCAGCGTCGCGTTGAAGTCGCCGGCCAGGACGCGCGGCGGCCCGTCCGACGGGGCGGGCGGCAGGCTCGCGATCCCCGCCTCCCACTCGTCCACCGTCCACGGGACCGGCGCCACCGGGTGCACGACCACCACCTCCACGGCCGCGCCGCCGGGCAGCGCCACCTGCGCCACCGGCATGCGGTGCCCCACCGGCCGGAACAGCCCCGACCGTTCCCGCAGCGGGTGGCGGGCGTAGATCCCGCTGCCCTCAGGGCCGCGTGGCATGGGGTGGCTGACCTCGTACGGCAGCAGCTCGCGCAGCCCGGCCGCCCGCAGCCGCTCGCGCGCGGCCCAGGTGAGCTCCTGCACGCTGAACACGTCCACGTCGAGCTCCCGTACGAGGTCGACGACGGCCTGGGCGTCACCGCGGCCGCCGTTGAGGTTGGCGGTCAGCAGCCGCAGCGGCCGTCCCTCGGCCGGCGCCGCGTCGGCGACGGCGCGCGGCGCCACGAGCCAGGTCAGGCAGAGACACACCGCCAGGAGGATCGCCACGGCCGCCCGGCTCCTGGCCCGGACCGCGAAGGCCAGCGCCACCAGCGCCGCCACCGCGAAGTACGGCGTGAACGACACCAGCGGCACGAGCAGGAACCCGCTCTCCAGCCCGCCGAGCCGGATCGCCGTCCCGGCCGCGAACACCACCGCCACCACCAGGACCGGCCGCACCGCCCGAGCCCGCCGCGCCGGCCCGCCGCCGGCCTCTTCCATGAGCACGGCGACGAATCTAGGCGGCCATTCTTAAACTCCCATGAGCGTCACCACGGGAGATCACGGAACCCCTTGGCCTGAACGTCGCCGGTCCAGCGCCGCACCGGGGCGGCGGCGCTCCGGCTCACCGCCTGCCGGACCGGCTCCAGGTCAGCCCGCTCGGCGCGGTGGAGGTGCTTTCCCCCGCGATGGGCGCCGCGTTTTTGATACCCCCTTTTCCCTGCCGGTGTGATGACGGTGCGCTCACGGGTCGTCGTCCTTTATGGTGATGCGGTAATGGGCGTGGCAGTATTGCCGAGCAAGCCGGGCCAGGGGTGGGGCGGCGAAGAAATTGGGGAGCGAAAATGTCGACTTCTCGTGATTTGGGGGGTCTGACCGGAATTTCGGGTGGGGAGCTCCAGCGCGTGGGCCCGACCGCCTTGCGGATTCTGGTGGGCACACAGCTGCGCAGGCTGCGCGAGACCAGCAAGATCACCCGCGAGCAGGCCGGATACGCCATTCGCGGATCGCATTCCAAGATCAGCCGAATGGAGGGCGGGCGCAGCGGCTTCAAGATGCGCGACGTGGAGGACCTGCTCACCCTGTACGGCCTCGCCGGACAGGCGGAGCGGGCGCCGCTGCTGCTGCTGGCCGAGCAGGCCAACCAGCCCGGCTGGTGGCAGGAGTACCGCGACCTGGTCCCCGACTGGTTCGAGGAGTTCCTCGGGTTGGAGCACGACGCCGAGCTGATCCGTACGTACGAGATCCAGTACGTCCCCGGTCTGCTCCAGACCGAGCAGTACGCCCGCGCGGTCATCGCCAGGGGTCACGGCGGCGAGGCGCGGGGGCGGGTCGACCTGCGGGTCGCGCTGCGGATGCGGCGCCAGGAGTACCTGGTGGCGTCCGGCCGCAGGCTCTGGGTCATCGTGGACGAGGGTGCGCTGCGCCGGGTGGTCGGCGGGCGCGAGGTGATGCGCGCCCAGCTCGGCCACCTCGTCGAGATGGCCGGGCTGGCGCACGTCACCCTGCAGGTGCTGCCGTTCAGCGTCGAGGTCGCGGTGGGCGGGGTCGGTCCCGTCACCCTGCTGCGCTTTCCTCAGGCCGAGCTGAGCGACATCGTCTACCTGGAGCATCTCGCCGGCGCCCAGTACCTCACGAAGGACTCCGAGGTGGGCCCGTACCGCCGGCTGCTGGACGAGCTGAGCGTGCACGCGCCGCCGCCCACGGCCACGCCCGAAATCCTGCGCGAGATCATGGCGGAGCTGTAGGGCCCTACGGCTTGCGCGCGACGCCGACCAGCGCGTCCACCTCCTTGAGCTCGGCCAGCGGGTCCGGGTCGGGCCGCCAGAAGGGGAGCGAGGTGATCCCCGGCTCGACCAGCTCCAGGCCGTCGAAGAAGGCGCCGAACCGCTCCCGGCTGCGGAGGCTGTACGGGACGCCCTCTCTGTCGTTGTACTCCTCCTGGGCCTGGTCGAGGGCCTCGCCGGTGACGACGTTGACGCCGTCCCACAGGGCCAGGTAGCTGCCTGGCGGCAGCGCGTCCATCAGCCGGGCCACGAGCGCGTGCGCGCCCTCCTCGTCGCTCACGAAGCCCACGATGCCCATCAGCATCAGCGCGACGGGCTGCGTGAGGTCGAGCGTCCTGGCCGCGGCGGCGATGATCGGCTCGGGGTCGCGCAGGTCGGCCTCGACGTAGTCGGTGGCGCCTTCCGGCGTGCCGACCAGCAGGGCGCGGGCGTGGGTCAGCACCAGCGGGTCGTTGTCCACGTACACCACCCGGCAGGCCGGGTCGGCGCGCTGGGCGACCTCGTGGATGTTGTCGACCGTGGGCAGCCCCGTCCCGACGTCCAGAAACTGGCGGACACCAGCCTCAGTGACCAGATAACGCACGACACGGGATATTAAATGACGAGATAGACGAGCGATATGCACAATGTCCGGAAATGCTTGGCTGAACTGGTCGCCCGCCGCGCGATCGACGTCGTAATGGTCCTTGCCGCCGAGCCAGTAATTCCACATCCGCGCGGGGTGGGGGACGGTGGTGTCGATGCGATGGGCCT
This sequence comes from Nonomuraea corallina, assembly GCF_027620315.1. Taxonomy (GTDB): domain Bacteria; phylum Actinomycetota; class Actinomycetes; order Streptosporangiales; family Streptosporangiaceae; genus Nonomuraea; species Nonomuraea corallina. The sequence continues at coordinate 4,512 of NZ_JAPNNL010000005.1, forward strand.
GGCCGGGGGGAGGGGACTCACTCGTCATCCGCATTCTCCTCTTACGTCGGGATACGCCGTTCAACGTAGCGCCGCCGCCCCTCCCTTTCCACCGGCCGTTCTCACAGCGCGTCGGTGCTCTGCGCGGCCTGGTACACCTCCATCGCCTCGTCACCGAAGAACGGGCCGAACATGAAGCCGGGCGCGAAGTCGTACGTGAAGCTGTTGACCGAGTTGAGCATGCCGACCCCGGTCGTCTCGTCGAACCCGAGGAACCAGCCGCCGCCGCTGGACCCGCCGGTCATCGTGCAGGGCACCCCCTGGCCCCGGGTCGCGACCGGGTCGTTGAACGCCCGCCCGCTGCAGTAGATCAGGTCGGAGCCGTCGAACGGCGAGGCCGCCGGATAGCCGAAGGCGAACATCTGCCGCTGCCTCGCCTGGTTGAACGCCACCCCCTGCCCGCCCACGACGTCGGTCAGCGTGCGTCCCTGGAGCGGCGCCACCACGGCCGCGGCGATGTCGAAGTTGATGTCCTCGCGCGCGTTCCACTGCTGCGTGGTGAGCAGCCTGGTCGCCACCCAGGTGCCGAACGGGCGCCGGCCGTTGTCGAAGGCCGGCACGAACGCCACGTTGCGGTGCGCGGCCCCGTTCAGCTTGACGCAGTGCCCGGCGGTCATCACCACGCTCTCGTTCGCGCTGGTCACGGCCGTTCCCGAGCAGGAGGCGTTGCCGCCGCCGGCGGTGGTGAAGAACAGCCGCCCGCTGGTGCGCACCACGGCGCCGCCGTCGGTCCACCGCAGGCCGCGGCTGTTGGGGACGGCGGCCCGCAGGGCGGCGCCGTCGCGGGCCGAGTCCTGGGTCGGCCCTGAGGTCCGCTCCGGGGTCCGCTCCGGGGTCCGCTCCGGGGTCCGCTCCGGGGTCCGCTGTCCCGACCGGGACGCCGTGCCCCTGGCCGCCCACGGCTCGCCCCTGGTCGGGCCGGTCGACCGGGCGGCGCGGCGGGGCGCCGCCATGGCGTCCATCGGCTGCGCGGCCAGCAGCCGCTGCGTGGTCCAGTACTGCAGGACGGCCCTGCGCTCCGACCAGGAGTCCGCGCCGGACCAGCGGACGGGCCGGTGATCGGTCGTACCGGTTGCCTGGGCCTGGGCGGCGGGGACGAGCGCGCCCGCCAGGGCGAGCGCGGCGGCGGAGATCAGGGCGACTCTGCGGTGCATGACGTACCTCCCGAAGACCGGAATCTGCCGTCATGAGGTACGCACGGGGCCGTCCATCTTCCTCAAGGCGATCGCGTACGGGTATGGCCCCGATCCGGTGATCACGGTGGCCGGTGGGACTTTGTCCAATCAGACGCGGAAGTCGGGCGGGCTTCCGGCGATTGGGCCCTCGTCGGTCGGCGTAACTCGGGTTACATTCACGTTGATTTGCCCTCACTCATCCCTCACGTTGACCGAAGGGAGAGGCATGAGAGCGAGAACCGCGATCGCGGCTGTGACTGCTGCGGCGATCCTCATGCCGGCCGCGGCCGCCCAGGCCGCCGAGACCGTCAGCGCCCCGCCCCCCGACGACCGGTTCCAGAAGGTCACCCTCAACGACCACCCCGGCGAGCCCATGGACCTGGCGGTGCTGCCCGACTCCAGGGTGCTGCACACGACCAGGAAGGGCGAGGTCTGGTTACACGACCCGAAGACCGGGCTCAACACGCTGGCCGCCGACCTCGACGTGTACCAGCACGACGAGGAGGGCCTGCAGAGCATCGCCCTCAGCCCCGGCTTCGGGCAGGGCTCCAAGAAGGACGACTGGGTCTACCTCTACTACTCGCCGCCGCTCGACACCCCCGTCGACGACCCCGCGACGCCCGACGTGAACGAGGGCGACGCCCCGTTCACCGGCTCGGCGGAGGACTTCGAGCCGTTCGAGGGCCTGATCCGGCTGTCGCGGTTCCGCCTGTCGGGCGACACCCTCGACCTGCGCAGCGAGCAGCGCATCCTCGACGTGCCGGTCGACCGCGGCATCTGCTGCCACGTCGGCGGCGACATCGTCTTCGACGCCAAGGGCAACCTCTACCTGTCGACCGGCGACGACACCAACCCGTTCTTCTCCGACGGCTACACCCCGATCGACGAGCGCCCCGGCCGCAACCCGGCGTTCGACGCCCAGCGCAGCTCCGGCAACACCAACGACCTGCGCGGCAAGATCCTGCGGATCAAGGTGAACGACAACGGGTCCTACTCGATCCCGAGCGGCAACCTCTTCCGGCGCGGCACCCCCGGCACCCGGCCCGAGATCTACGTGATGGGCCTGCGCAACCCGTTCCGCATCGAGCTGAACCGGCGCAACGGCGACCTCTACGTCGCCGACTACTCGCCCGACGCCGGGAACGCCGACCCCGCGCGCGGCCCGGCGGGCCACGGCAAGTGGACGACCGTCCGCAAGGCCGGCAACTACGGCTGGCCCTACTGCTCGACGGCGCGGCTCCCGTACATCGACTACGACTTCGCGACCGGGACCTCCGGAGAGGCGTTCGACTGCGCCGCGCCCGTCAACGACTCGCCGCGCAACACCGGGCGGCGCGAGCTGCCGCCCGTCGTCCAGCCGGACGTCTGGTACACCTACGGGCCGTCGGCCGAGTTCCCCGAGCTGGAGACCGGCGGCATCGGGCCGATGGCCGGCCCCGCCTACGCCTTCGACCCGCGGAACACGCGCGGCCGCGACGCCGTCGGCTGGCCCCGCTACTACGACGGCGTCCCGCTCTTCTACGAGTGGACCCGCGACTACGTCAAGGCGTTCCACCCGGGCGGGCGGATCGAGGACGTGCTCCCGTCGATCGTCTTCGACAACCCGATGGACCTGGAGTTCGGCCCCGACGGCGCGCTCTACGTGCTGGAGTACGGCGACGGCTACTTCCGGGAGAACCCGGACGCCCAGCTGGCCCGCATCGACTACATCGGCCACACCGGCAACCACACGCCCGTCCCCGTGGCCGCGGCGTCGGCGACGGCCGGCCGCGCCCCGCTCACCGTCCGGTTCACCAGCGCCGGCACCACCGACGCCGACGGTGACAGGCTCCGGTACGCGTGGGACTTCGACGCCGACGGCAGGGTGGACTCCCGCAGTCCCGAGGCGTCGTTCACGTACACGGAGAACGGCCTGTACAACGCCACCCTCCGGGTCAGCGACCCGAGCGGCAGGTCCGCCTCGACGTCGGTGCGGATCGTGGTCGGCAACGACGCCCCGGTCGTGGAGATCCTCCGCCCGGCCGAGGGCGACGCGTTCTCCTTCGGCGACGTGGTCGAGTTCGAGGTGCGGGTCACCGACGACCAGCCGATCGACTGCGCCCGGGTCACCGTCGACTACGTCCTCGGCCACGACGACCACGGCCACCCGCAGACCACGGCCCGCGGCTGCACCGGCTCCATCCAGACCACCGAGCCGGGCGGCCACGATCCGGAGAACGACGAGCTGACCGGGGTCTTCGTCGCCAACTACACCGACCCCGGCACCGGCGGCCTGCCCGAGCTGACCGGCACCGACCAGGTCGTCCTGCAGCCCACCCGTTAGGAGAAACCTTTCATGTGCTACGGCTACGGCCCCAGCCGGCGGTCCCTGCTCGCCGCCGGCCTCGGCCTCGGCGCGGCGGCGCTCGCCGCCGCCTCTCCCGCCGCCGCCGCGGGCCCGCACCACCCCGGCAAGCGGCGTCCCGTCCCTCCGGGCCAGATCAGCATGCAGCTCTGGACCGTACGCGACGATCTCGCGCAGAACTACGACGCCACCCTCGCCTACCTGGCGGAGATCGGCTATCCGCGCATCGAGGTGGCCCTCGGCTACTTCGGGCGCACGGCCAAGGAGCTCCGCGCGTTCCTGGACGGGCTCGGCATCCGCGCCACCTCCAGCCACGACGGCATCAGCCCCGACGACGCCGCCCTGCAGACCAAGATCGAGAACGCGCTGACCCTCGGCCAGTCCTACATGGTCGTGCCGTACCTGAACTCCGACAGCCTGGACCAGTGGAAGGCCTGGGCCGAGCGGATGAACGTCGAGGCGCGGGCCGCCCGCGAGGCCGGGCTGCGCTACGGGTACCACAACCACGCCCACGAGTTCACCATCGACCTCGGCGGCGGCCGGACCCCGTGGGACGTGCTCACCGCCGAGCTCGACCCGCGCCTGGTCCACCTGGAGATCGACATCTACTGGGCGGTCACCGGAGGCGTCGGCCGGGGCGCCCGCGACCCGGTGAAGTTCGCGATCGACGTCATCCGGCGGGCGCCGCAGCGGGTGCTGCAGTACCACGTCAAGGACCGGCACCTTGACGGCGACATGGCGGACCTGGGGACCGGGACGATCGACTTCCGGCGGGTGTTCGACGCGCACCGCGTCCAGGAGTACATCGTGGAGAACGACACCCCGGACGTGACGCCGCGCCAGACGTCCGAGGTCGGCTACCGCTACCTGCGGAAGCTGCGCTACTAGTGGGGGGCGTTCCGGGTGGATCCCGCATGGGGGTCCACCCGGGGCGGGGTTGTCCTGATCGAGACAGTTTGTGTTGATCTGTAGCTATACGCTGTCGCCCGTGACACCAGAAGTCCCGGCTCGGCTGGGCTCCCGCCGCTGGGCGGCGCTGGTCGTGGTCGGCTTCGTCGGGCAGGTCGCCTGGACCGTCGAGAACATGTATCTCAACGTGTTCCTGTACGACACGATCACCGACGACCCCGCCGCCATCGCCACGATGGTCGCCGCGAGCGCGTTCACCGCGACGCTCGCCACGCTGCTGGTCGGCGCGCTGTCCGACCGCACCGGCCGGCGCCGGGTCTTCATCGCCTCCGGCTACGTCCTGTGGGGGCTGTCCACGGCCGCCTTCGGGCTGGTCACCGTGGACACGGTGGCCGGCCTCGCGCCGGCCGCGAACGCCGTGCTGCTCGCCATGACCGCCGTCATCGTCCTCGACTGCGTCATGTCGTTCCTGGGCTCGGGCGCGAACGACGCCGCCTTCCAGGCGTGGGTGACCGACGTGACGCGGCCGGCCAACCGCGGCCGGGTGGAGTCCGTGCTGGCGATCATGCCGCTGGTGTCGATGCTGGCTGTCTTCGGCGCGCTCGACCCGCTCACCCGGGCCGGGCAGTGGCGGGAGTTCTTCCTGGTGGTCGGGTCCGTGATCACCGTGGTCGGCGTGGTGTCCTGGTTCCTCGTCCGCGACCGGCCCGACCGGCCCCGGCCCCGGACCCGCGGCGGCGTCCTGGACGCTCTCCTCCACGGCCTGCGCCCCCGCTCGATGCGCGCCAACCCCGCCCTCTACCTGCTGCTGTCGGCGTGGGCGATCTGGGGCGTCTCCACGCAGGTCTTCCTGCCGTACCTGATCATCTATCTGCAGCGCTACCTGCAGATCGAGGCGTACGCGGTCGTCCTCGGCGTGGTGCTGACCGGGGCGTCCGTCGTCACCGTCGGCTTCGGCCGGCTCATCGACCGCGTCGGCAAGGCGCGCTTCCTGCTGCCCGCGCTCGCGGTCTACGCCGCCGGGCTGCTGGCGATGCTCCCCGCGCGCGGCATGCTCGCGGTCATCGCGGCCGGCCTGGTGCTGATGTCCGGCCTCATGCTGGTCGCCGCCACCATCGGCGCGCTGGTCCGCGACCACACGCCGCCGGAGCACGCGGGACACGTCCAGGGCCTGCGGATGGTGTTCGCCATCCTGATCCCGATGCTGATCGGGCCGTACGTCGGTGCGCTCGTCATCCGGGGCGCGGACGCGTACTACGAGGACCTGGGCGTGCTGAGACAGGTGCCCACGCCCGCCGTCTTCCTGGCCGCGGCCGTGGTGCTGCTGCTGATCGCCGTCCCCGTCCTGGCGCTGCGCAAGAGAGAGGCCGCATGAGCATGCTGACCCGCTGGGGCAGGGCCCTGGACCCCGAGGCGGTCCTGCCCGAGTACCCCCGTCCCCAGTTGGTCCGCGACAGCTACCTCAACCTCAACGGCCACTGGGACTACGCCATCACCGGCGGCATCACCGGCGGCGAGGAGCCCGGGACGTACGACGGCCGGATCGTGGTGCCGTTCTCGCCCGAGGCCCCGCTGTCCGGCGTCGGCCGGCGGCTCCTGCCCGGCCAGACCCTCTGGTACCGGCGCGCCGTCACCCTGCCCGACGGGTTCGGCGACGGCGGCAGGGTCCTGCTGCACTTCGGCGCGGTGGACCAGACCTGCCGGGTGCTGGTCAACGGCGTCGAGACCGGCAGTCACGTCGGCGGCTACCTCCCGTTCAGCTGCGACGTCACCGACGCCCTGCGCGACGGCGAGAACGTGCTGACCGTCGCGGTGCGCGACGACACCGACACCGGCCACCACGCGCGCGGCAAGCAGAAGCTGGAGCGGGGCGGCATCTGGTACAGCCCGCAGTCCGGCATCTGGCAGACCGTGTGGGCCGAGCGCGTGCCCGACCCGCACGTCGAGCGGCTCACCCTCACCCCGCACCTGGCCGACTCGTGCGTCGAGGTGACCGTGCACGCCGCCGCGGGGGAGGCGCGCGTCGAGATCCTCGCCGCCGGGTCCGTCGTCGCCCGCGCCACCGTCCCCGCCGGGCGGCCCGTGCGGGTCCCGATCCCCGACGTGCGGCCGTGGACCCCGGAGGACCCCTTCCTGTACGACGTCACGGTGGAGCTGGGCGCGGACCGGGTGACCAGCTACGTCGGGATGCGCTCGTACGGGATCGGGCCGGACGCCGACGGGGTGCCCCGGCTGCTGCTCAACGGGCGGCCGTACTTCCACGCCGGGGTCCTCGACCAGGGCTACTGGCCGGACGGCCTGTACACGCCGCCGTCGGACGAGGCGATGATCCACGACATCGCCACGATGAAGCGGCTCGGCTTCACCATGCTGCGCAAGCACATCAAGATCGAGCCGATGCGCTGGTACCACCACTGCGACCGGCTCGGCATGCTCGTCTGGCAGGACCTGGTCAACGGCGGCGGCCGCTACCACCCGTTGCTGGTCACCGCCCCGGCGATCGTCCCTTTCCACCTCCCCGACAGGCTGTTCCGCAGGCCCGGCAGGGAGCGGTTCCGCGCCGAGCTGCGCGAGACCGTCGAGCACCTGCGCAACGTGGTGAGCCTGGCCGTCTGGGTGCCGTTCAACGAGGGCTGGGGCCAGTTCGACGCGGCCGGGGTCGCGGCGGAGCTGGCCGCGTTCGACCCGACGCGGACCGTCGACCACGCCAGCGGCTGGCACGACCAGGGCGCGGGCGACCTGCGCAGCCTGCACGTCTACTTCCGCCGCTTCCGCGTGCCGCGCCGCCGCGACCGGCGGGTGCTCGTGCTGTCGGAGTACGGCGGCTACGGGCTGCGCGTCGACGGCCACACCTTCAACGACCGGGCCTTCGGCTACCGGCGCTACGACACCCCCGACCGGCTGGGCGCCGCCTTCGCCCGGCTGCACGCCGACCAGATCGCCCCGGCGGTCCCGCGCGGCCTGAGCGCCACCGTCTACACCCAGCTCTCCGACGTCGAGGACGAGCTGAACGGGCTGCTCACCTACGACCGCGAGGTCATGAAACTCCCGGAGGACCTGGTCCGCGCGGTCAACCGGAGACTCACCCTGAACCGGAACCCCTGAAGGAGAACCCGTGGCGAACGCCCTGGACCTGCTCCGCGCCGACCCCAGGACCGCGGCCTGGCTCACCGGGATGGAGTCCGACGACGCGCCGGACGTCGAGCTCGTCCCGCCGGACGCCCTCACCCTGCTCGACCTGGCCGTGCCGCACGAGGACGTCAACGAGATCCTCGCGCTCACCGGGCCGATCCTGGACGACCCCGGCCTGCGGTGGCTGCTGGAACGCTGCGCCCGGCGGCTGGTGCGCGACCTGGGGGCCGCCGGCATCTCCTTCGACCTGCCGCACCTGCCCGCCGAGCTGGGCGCGGCGGGCCGCTACTTCCACCTGTACGCCTTCGTCGCGGCGCTGCCGCACGTGCGCGCCTACCACCGCGAGCACGGCGTCCCCGCCGACGTCTCCCGGCACACCCTGGCCGACCTCGGCCGCAACCTCGCCGTCCACCGCAGGCGGCACGGCGTCGGCGGGGTGATCCAGCCCTCCTGGATCCAACTGCACTTCCGCGGCGTGCTCTACCAGCTGGGCCGGCTGCAGTTCGAGCGCGCCGTCCTGGGCAGCCGGATGGGGGCGGTCGTCGCGGGCGCGCTTCCCGCCGGCCCCGGCTCGCCCTGCCTCCTCCTGCACATCCCCGACTTCTCCGGACCGTTGACGCCGGCCGCCTGCGACGACTCGCTCGCCCGCGCCCGCGCCTTCTTCCCGCGCCACTTCCCCGGCGAGCACTACGCCGTCGCCGCCTGCTTCTCGTGGCTCCTGGACCCCCAGCTCGCCGACCACCTGCCGGACACGGCCAACATCGTCGCCTTCCAGCGCCGCTTCCGCCCCGGCTACCGCAACGAGGAGCCCAACGACGCCGGGCCGATCGAGTTCGTCTTCGGGGACCCCGCGCTGACGGTGGACGAGCTGTCCCCGCGCACCACGCTGGAGCACGCCGTCGTCGCCCACCTGCGCGCCGGCGGCCACTGGTACGACGGCAACGGGTGGTTCCCGCTCTGACGGCTCACCACCGCCGCCAGAGCACGGACGAGCATCGCTCAGACGCGCACGGGCCGCGGGCCGGCCCACTCGGCGTCCGGCATGCGCAGCACCCGCAGCGCGATCAGGCCGTAGGCGGCCAGGTGCAGCAGGGAGCCGGTGGACTGCACGACCGGAGCCTCGTCCATGGTGAGGAACGGCACGATCGTGCCCGCCAGCGCGGCGACCGGCACCCACCAGGGCGCCATCTTGACCGCGACCAGGGTCACGAGCAGTGTGATCAGGCCGACGTGCAGCAGGAACCCCGGCAGCAGCATCCCGTACACGAAGCCCGCCAGTTCGTTCGCCCGCCGCGTGACCTCCTCGGCCTGGGCGTCGGGCAGGGTCTGGGCCAGGGCGAGGTCGTAGAAGTCGGTGGTGAAGAGCGTGAGCCCGTGACCGGCGCCGACCAGGCCGAGCGCCGCCCCCACGTTGCTCGCGCGGGGGGCGCGCTCGCGCAGGAGGTGGGCCAGCCCCAGGACGACGGGGATGAGGCTGAGCGTCGCCCACACGTAGAACAGGGCGCTGACCTGGACGGCCGTCGCGTGCGTACGGAAGATCTCGGGATCGTGCTCGGCCCCGGGGGGCGAGGTCAGGAAGGCCAGGAACTGGAACACCGGCCAGGCGATCAGGGCGAGGCCGGCGACGATCCGGCGCAATGAATCAGGATTTTTCAGCACTCGCCCAGAGAAGCGGAGGCCCGTCCCGCTGCGCCCGGGCGCTCGTCCCCGGCCTGCCGGGAAGAACGCCCGGACCTCCCGGGACACCGTCCCGACCGGTCCGGGACCACGGGCGGATACGGTGTGGCCGGAGGAGGAACGGATGGCGGTCACGGCTCGGGTCGCGTGGGTGTGCTGCGCCCTGACGCTGACGTTGTCCGCGACGGCCGCCGGGCTGGCCTTCGCCAACGGCACCGCCCCCCTCTCCGTCGTCCACCTGCTGTTCGTGGCGGGGTGCGCGGTGGCGGGCGGGCTGATCGGCGCGCACCGGCCCGGCCACATGGTGGGGCGGCTGCTGGCGCTGAGCGCGTTCTGCTTCGCCCTCATGGAGGTCTGCGGCCACTACGCGATCCTCGGCCTGCGCGACGGGCTGCCGTTCGCCCGGGCGCTGGCCTGGCCGCAGACCTGGCTGTGGATCCCGGCGAACGTCGCGGCCGTCCTGATCCCGCTGTACTTCCCCCGCGGCCGCCTGTCCTCCTCGCGCCTGCGCCCGCCGGTCGTGGCGGTGGTGCTCCTGGCCGCGCTCACCGCCGTGGCGAACGCGCTGCGGCCGGGGGACAACCACCAGGTCGGCCTGGGGGCGGCGGTGCCCAACCCGCTCGGCGTGCCCGCCCTGGCCGGGTTCGCGCAGGCGACCGAGGCGGTGCTGACCGTCCTGCTGCCGGTGGCCTTCCTGCTGGGCGCCGCCGATCTGGCCGGGCGCGCCTGGCGCGGCGAGGGCGCCGAACGACGCCAGATCGCCTGGCTCGTGTACGTGGTCGGGCTGGAGACGGTGGTGATCGCGGCCAGGCTGGCGGCCGGGCTCACCGACGACGTCCCCGGCTCGGTGTGGCCATCGGGCAGCGTGCTCTGGGAGCTGGTCGGCGTCGCGGGCGCCACGCTCCTCCCGGTCGCCATCTGCGTGGCCATCCTGCGCCACGGGCTCTTCGACATCGACCTGGTGATCAACCGCACGCTGGTGTACGTGCTGCTGTCGGGCTGCGTGACCGGCGGCTACGTGGCCGTGGTCGCCTACCTCGGCGCGCTCTTCCCCGCCGGTGACCTGCCGGTCTCGGTGCTGGCCGCCGGGCTGGTGGCGCTCGCCTTCGCGCCGCTGCGCCGGCGGCTGCAGAGCTGGGTCAACCTGCTGACCTACGGCGAGCGGCACGACCCGTACGCCGCGCTCACCCGGCTGGGCCGCAGGCTGGAGAGCACCGCGGACCCCGGCACCGTGCTGCCCGGCATCGCCCGGTCGATCGCCGAGGCGCTCCGGCTGCCGTACGTGGCCGTGGAGACCGCCCAGGGCGAGCGCTACGAGCATCGTCCTGGCGGCCCGGCCAGGGCCGCCGAGCCGATCCGGCTGCCGCTGACGCACAACGGCGAGCGGGTCGGCGGCCTGACGCTCGCGCCGCGGCCGGGGGAGAGCGGGTTCGGCCCCCGCGACCTGCGCGTCCTCGCCGACCTGGCGCGGCAGGTGGCGGTGGCCGTGCACGCCGTACGGCTCTCCGCCGACCTGCGCCGCTCCCGCGAGCGACTGGTGATGGCCAGGGAGGAGGAACGCCGCCGGCTGCGGCGCGACCTGCACGACGGGCTCGGCCCCACCCTGGCCGCGCTGACCATGCGGGCCGAGGCGGCGCACGACCTGGTCACCGACGAGGGCGCGCGCAAGCTGCTCGCCGAGATCGTGGACGACGCCGAGACGGCCCTGGCCGACGTGCGGACCCTCGTCGACGGGCTGCGGCCGCCCGCGCTGGACTCCCTGGGCCTGGCGGGGGCGCTGCGCGCGCACGCGGCCAGGCAGCCGTCCGGCCCCCCGGTGGACGTGCGCGTCCCGGCCGACCTGCCCGCGCTGCCCGCCGCCACCGAGGCCGCCGCGTACCGGATCGCGACCGAGGCGCTGGCCAACACGCGCCGGCACGCGGACGCGACGCGGGCGTGGCTGCGCGTCGCGATCGAGGACGGGACGCTGGTGCTGGAGATCTCCGACGACGGCCGCGGCATCACCCCGCCGACCGGCCAGACCGGTCAGACCGGCCAGACCGGTCAGACCGGTCAGGGCGGCACGGACGGCGTGAGCGACACGGGCGGTCAGGGCCACACGGACGGCCCGGGCGGCACGGGGGTCGGGCTGGCGTCCATGCGGGAGCGGGCCGCGGAGCTGGGCGGGTCGTGTGTGATCGACGAGCGTCCCGGGGGAGGCACCCGCGTCCGGGTCGCGCTGCCCGCGGGCGGGGAGGGTGACGGTGATGATCCGGATCTTGGTGGTTGACGACCACGCGGGGTTCCGCGCGGGCCTGCGGACCCTGCTGGCGACGGCCGAGGGCATCGACGTCGCCGACGAGGCGGGCAGCGGGGAGCAGGCGCTCGCGCTGGCCGCCCGGATCCAGCCGGACGTCGTGCTCATGGACCTCGACATGCCCGGCATGGGGGGCATCGCGGCGACCGAGCGGCTGACCCGCGACCATCCGCACATCAGGGTGCTCGTGCTCAGCATGTCCGACGACGACGACTCGGTCTTCGCCGCCGTCCGGGCGGGGGCGCGCGGCTACGTGGTCAAGGGCGCGCGCAAGGCCGAACTCGTCCGATCGGTGCACACCGTCGCCGAGGGCGGCGCCGTCTTCGGCCCCGCCCTCGCCTCCCGCCTGGTCGGCTACTTCTCGCCCGGGGAGCGCGCCGAGCCGGCCCTGCCCGGCCTGACCCCCCGGGAGCGGGAGATCCTCGCGCTGATCGCCGCCCACCTGACCAACCCGCAGATCGCCGCCCGGCTCGGGCTGAGCCAGAAGACGGTGCGCAACCACGTCTCGGCCGTCTTCGCCAAACTCCAGGTCGCCGACAGGGCGCAGGCCATCATGCGCGCCAGGGAGGCCGGACTCTGAACGCTCAGCCGATCAGCCCGCGCCGGAAGGCGACGGCGACGGCCGCCGCCCGGTCGTTGACGCCGAGCTTGGTGTAGACGTGCAGCAGGTGGCTCTTCACCGTGGCCTCGCTGATGAACAGGCGCGAGGCCACCTCCCGGTTGGTGGCGCCCTGCGCGATCAGCTCCAGGACCTCGATCTCGCGGGCGCTCAGCGGGTCGGCCGGCGTGCGCACCTGCCCCACCAGGCGGGTCGCGACGGAGGGGGAGAGCACGGACTCGCCCCGCGCCGCCGTGCGCACGGCCCTGACCAGGTCGTCGCGCTGGGTGTCCTTCAGCAGGTAACCGGTGGCTCCGGCCTCGATGGCGGGCAGCACGTCCTTGTCGGTGTCGTACGTGGTGAGCACGAGCACGTGGGCCCGGAGCCCGAGCTCGGCCAGTCTCCTGATGGCGGCGACGCCGTCCATCCCGGGCATGCGCAGGTCCATGAGGATCACGTCGGGCTCCAGGGCGCGCGCCAGCTCGACCGCCTGGGCGCCGTCGCCCGCCTCGGCGAGCACCTCGAACCCCGGGTCCCCGGCGAACATGCCGCGGATGCCGTCGCGGACGATGGGATGGTCGTCGGCGATCAGCAGCCGGATCGGGCGCTCAGCCACGCGCCACCGCCGGGACGCTCGCGGAGACCGCGGTGCCGCCGCCGGGCTCGGTCTCGATCTCCAGGGTGCCCGCCAGGCGGCTGACGCGCTTGCGCATCGACGTCAGGCCGAAGCCGCCGCCGTCCCGTGCCCGTTCGGGATCGAAGCCCGCGCCGTCGTCGCGCACGTCCAGCGTCACCAGGTCCTCCATGTACGAGAGCGTCAGGCCCACCCGGGACGCGCCCGCGTGCTTGGCCACGTTCGCCAGCGCCTCCTGCGCGGTGCGCAGCAGGGTCTCCTCCACCTCCGGGTGCAGGGGGCGGGGCGTGCCGGTGGTGGTGAGGCCGGCGCGCACGTCGTTGAACTCGCTCCACCGGTCCACGACCTCGCGCAGGGCCTCGGGCAGCGGGGCCGCGTCGAGCTGGCCGGGGCCGACCGCGTGGACGGAGCGCCGGGCCTCGGCGAGGCTCTCGCGCGCCAGCCGGATCGCGTTGTCCACGTTGGGCCGCCAGTCGTCGGCCTGGTGCGCCGCCTGGAGCTGGGTGATGATGCCGGTCAGGCCCTGGGCGAGGGTGTCGTGGATCTCCGCCGCCATCCGCTGCCGCTCGTCCAGCACGCCCGCCTCCCGGGCCTGGACCAGCAGCTGCGCCTGCAGGCCCGCGTTCTCCCGCAGCGTCTCCTCCAGTCGCGCCACCATCTGCTTGCGCTCGGCGCTGCGCGCGGCCGTGATCTCGCCGACGAAGCTGAACAGGCCTACCCCGGCCACGATGGCGGCGGTGAGGAGCAGGTACGAGAGGATCTCGGACGGGACGAGGCCCGGCAGCCCGCCGAAGAAGCCCGTGACGCTGATCGCCGCCGTGGCGGTGACCCCGGCGAAGCGCCACATCCCTTTCAGGTACTCCCATGAGTGCAGGTAGCCGATGAAGCCGAAGAAGCCGGCGAACCACACCGCCTGCGTGCACAGCACGCCGATCAGGACGATCAGCCCGATCACGTAGACGACGCCCCGCGGGACCAGCCGGATCCACGCGGCGGCCAGCGCCGCCAGCGCCACGACCCGCCATGGCGGGCCGTCCTCTGTGAGGAGCGCGAGCACCGTGGAGGCTGCCAGCAGGACGTACGGTGCGGCCGCCAAATGGTGCTCCAGCAGGCGCTCCCACCGATCGAGCTGCGCTGTCATGCCTCACTCCCAGCGGAAGAACCTGGCCGCGATCATACTGACGACCAGCGCGTACCCGGCCATCACCACCAGTGGCAGCGGATCGGCCGGACTGCCCGCCCAGATGCCCTGCAGGCTCTGCCGGAAAGCCCCCAGAGGGGTGTATTCGCCGACACGCACCAAAATATCGGGCATCTGATGCGTCGGCTGCATCAGTCCGGCGAGGTAGGCCATCGGGAAGTACAGCAGCACGCCGATCCCGTTGGCGGACCGCCCGTTCGGGGCCAGCGCCGCGATGAGCAGCCCGATGGCGAACAGCGCCCCCACTCCGAGCAGGAAGGTCAGCGCGACCAGCGGCCACTGGGAGGGCAGGTGGGCGCCCAGGACGCCGCCCGCCACGCCCAGCAGCAGGCCGCAGGCGGCCACCGCGAGCACGACCTGCAGGACCAGCTGCACCACTAGCAGTTTGATCGGGCGCACCGGCGTGGCCGAGAGCCGGCGCAGGATGCCCCGCTCGCGGTAGGTGGCCATGGTGGTCGGCAGCATGTACAGGCCCACCAGCCCGACCGCGATGGCCAGTGCCATCGGCACCAGCACGGTGTCGCCGGGCTCGATCGAGCTGCCGAAGACCACGAGGATGAACAGCGGGATGAGCAGGGCGAAGATCGCCCCGGGCTCCCGGGTCAGCAGTTTCAGTTCGACGAGGGCGAGCTTGGTCACGGGTCCTACTCCTGGGTTCCGAAGGAACGCCCGGTCAGGGCGATGAAGGCGTCGTCGAGCGTGCGCTTGTCGATGCGCAGGTCGCTGACGAGCACGTGGTGCCGGGCGAGATGGGCGGTGACCGCGGTGGCGAAGTCGGCCCGGCCGCTGACGACCATCCGGTCACCGGTCCTGCTCACCCCGGTCACCCCGGGCAGGGACTCCAGCCCGGCCGGCTCGCCGCTCATCAGGGTGAAGCTCATCCGGTGCTCGGCGTCGACCCCGTCGATCAGCCCCGCCGGGGTGTCGAGCGCGACGACCCGGCCGCGGTCGAAGACGGCGACCCGGTCACAGAGCTCCTCGACCTCGTCCATGAAGTGGCTGACCAGCACCACCGTCACCCCGCTCGCCCGGACCCGCTTGACCAGCTCCCAGGTGGTGCGGCGGGCCTGCGGGTCCAGCCCGGTGGTCAGCTCGTCGAGGAAGGCCACCCGCGGGTCGCCGACCAGCGCCAGCGCGATGAACAGACGCTGCTTCTGGCCGCCCGACAGCTTCCCGAACCGGGCGTCGCGCTTGTCGTCCAGCCCCCACTCCGTCATCAGCTCCCGCCAGTCGCGCGGCCGGGCGTAGAAGGAGGCGTAGAGGTCCAGGGCCTCCCAGACCTTGATGTTCTCCGGCAGCTGCGTGTGCTGAAGCTGCACGCCGACCACCTCGCGGAGCCGCCGCTCGTCCCTGACGGGGTCGAGGCCCTGCACGCTGATCGTCCCGCTGTCGGCCCTGCGCAGGCCCTCCACGCACTCCACGGTGGTGGTCTTGCCGGCGCCGTTGGGGCCGAGGATGCCGAAGATCTCGCCCTCCTCGACGGAGAACGACACTCCGTCCAGAACCGTCAGCTCGCCGTACGACTTGCGCAGGCCGGTGACTTCGATGACTGCCATGGCTCAAGCCTCGTGCGGCGGCGGCTCCGGCGAATCGGCCCGCCGGCCATGATCCGCCACGGTTCGGGTTGATCCGGAAATCAGCCGATCGGTTGATGCGCCCACCGGCCGAACTCGGAGCTGAAACTTTCACCGCCGGTTGACGAACCGGCCGCCGCCGCCCATGATCACGCTTGTCTCCTGGTCAGGAGGAGGCGTCGAGTGAGGACCACTGCCCACGGCGAGGTGCACCGATGCCGAGAACCCTGCTCCGCGCCGCGTCCGCGATCGTGCTGACGCTGGCCGTCCTGAACGTCCCCGCCGCCCATGCCCAGGAGGCCACCCCTGTCGACGTGACGGTCAACACCCGCGCCGCGCTCGCCGCCGTACCGGAGACCGGCATCGGCGCCAACCACGCCATCTGGGACGCCCATCTGGGTACGGACCAGACCGCGGACCTGCTCAAGGCGGCGGGCGTCCGGCTGCTGCGCTACCCGGGCGGCTCGTACTCCGACATCTACCACTGGGCCGACCACACCGCCCCCGGCGGCTACGTCGCCCCGAACACCGACTTCGACACCTTCATGGCCGGGGTGCGCCGCACCGGGGCGCGCGCGATGGTGACCGCCAACTACGGCACCGGCACGGCCGAGGAGGCCGCCGCCTGGGTGAGGTACGCCAACGTCACCAAGGGCTACGGCGTCACGTACTGGGAGATCGGCAACGAGAACTACGGCAACGGCCACTACGGCGCCGCCTGGGAGGCCGACGACCACCCGGACAAGAGCCCCGCCGAGTACGCCCGGCACGTCGTCGCCTACGCGGACGCGATGAAGGCGGTCGACCCGACCATCAAGATCGGGGCCGTGCTGACCACCCCCGCCAACTGGCCCGACGCGATCGTGGCCGAGGGCGACGAGGGAAGCTGGAACGAGGTCGTCCTGTCGACCGCCGCCCAGAAGATCGACTTCGTGATCCTGCACTGGTACCCGGGCGCTCTCGACCGCACGGGCCACGTGCCCGACATGATCCAGCTCACCCGCGAGCAGATCGCCCGGCACGCCGGCCCCGGCGCGGAGCGCATCGGCATCGCCATGACCGAGTTCAACACCGGCTCCAGCAGCAACGGCACCACCACCCAGCCGGGCGCCCTGGCCGCCGCCGACGCCTACGCGACGCTGCTGGCCAACGGCGTCTTCACGGTCGACTGGTGGAACGTGCGCAACGGCATCGGCGCGGTCACCGAGGTCGCGGGCCACACCGACTACGGCGACTTCGGCCTGCTGTCCAGCGGGGGCTGCACGTCCGACGGCTCGGTCTGCGAGCCCGCGCTCAACACCCCGTTCGCGCCCTACTACGCGCTGCAGATGGTCAGCCGGTTCGCCCGCCCCGGTGACCAGTTCGTCCGGGCGGGGACCGACCGGTCCGCCGTCTCCGCGCACGCCGCCCGCCGTCCCGACGGCTCCCTGGCGGTCCTGCTGATCAACTCCTCGCGCGACACCTCGTACGCGGCCACGCTCGACTACGCCGGCTACACCCCCGCCCCTGGCGCTCCCACCGTGCTCACCCACACCAACGGCGCCACCGCGATCACGACCGAGACCACCGGCACCCCCGGCAGCCGGCTCCTGCCCCCGCTCTCGCTCACCACGATCGTCCTGCGTCCTGCCCCGTCGACCGGCCCCGGCGCCCCCGGCCGGCCGGCCGCCACCGCGGTGACGGACACCACCGCCACCATCGCCTGGCCGCGCGCCGCCGACGGCGCCCGCCCCGTCGCCAAGTACGAGATCCACCGCCAGCACGGCGCCGTCACCGAGCAGCTCGGCGAGACCGCCGGGACCATGTTCACCGTCCGCAACCTGCGGCCCGGCACCCGCTACACGCTCAACGTGCTGGCCCGCGACACCGGCGGAGGGCTGTCGTGGTCCTCGCCGCCCGTGACGTTCACCACCGCCACCCCGGCCACCGGCACCTGCCGGGCGAAACTGACGATCCAGTCGGACTGGGCGAGCGGCTACGTCGGCAGCATCGAGCTGACCAACACCGGCGCTCCGGTCGACGGCTGGACCCTGGCCTTCACCTGGCCGCGGACCTGGCAGCGCCTCGACAGCGGCTGGAGCGCGGTCTGGACCCAGGACGGGCAGGACGTCAAGGCCGTGAGCGAGCCGGGGAACGGCGCGCTGGCCACGGGGGCGACGACCACCGTCGGATTCGTCGGCGCCTACTCCGGACCCAACGTCCTGCCGTCGGTCTTCACCCTCAACGGCAGGGTCTGCACCGGCGGCTGACGCCCCGGGTGCGGCGGCCCGGACCGCCGCACCCGGACCGCCGGCGCCCCGACTGTCACAGCAGGTCAAGCCCGCCTCCTGAGTATCTGGGATGGCGATCCTCCGGTGGCGGTCAAGTCTTTTCTAAGCCGCCAGAGAGGGCGTGATTGATCCCTATTTGGGTGCTAGCGTCCTAATTGAGGAATCAATCAGATCGAGGGGAGGCGCCATGTCTGGCGGATACGGACGAGGCTGCCGCCGTCGTCACCACCGTCGTTTCTGCCGCCGCAGGAGGTGGTGGGGCTACTGGCACGACTGGGATGACGACTGGGGCTACTGGTGGTAGCACCCCGAACCTGACGGATCGCGACGGTCATCGCAGACAGCGAGATCGCCGCGATCCGTTTTTCGTGCCCGCGCTTCCCATTCCTCAGACCACCGGCTGCCGTTCGAGCAGCGTCTTGAGACCGGACAGGACCTCGGGCCAGCCGCCGCTGAGCATCTCCAGCGCGGTGCTGCCCGGCTCGAACCCGTCGTGGACCACGGTCAGCCTGACGCCGTCGCCGTGCGGTTCGAGCTCGAAGGCCACCCGCGAGCGGGGCTCGCCGCGGAGCTCGGCCAGCACGTCGGCGCCGACCCCGGACACCTCGGCCCACTCCGGGGTGAACGCGTGCCAGCTGTACGAGAGCCTCCGGTACGGGTCGTACTCCAGGACGGTGCTGCCGCCGTCGTCGAACGTCGACTCCCCGGAACGCCAGCCGACGGAGGCGCCCTCGGTCCAGGCCGACTCCAGGGCGAGACCCCAGTAGGCCTCGGTGAACTCCGGCTCGATCAGGGCGCGCCACAGCCGCTCCGGCGTGGTGGCGATGTAGGTCGTGTAGACGAACGCGGGCTTGGACACGGGGGTCTCCTCCAGGGCGTGCTTCAGCGCCGACAGGGCCTGGACGCGGCGGCGGTCGTAGCGGCGGATCCAGCGGTCGGCGATCTCGTTGATGGGGGCGGCGTTGAGATAGTGGAGCTTCTCCCGGCCGCGCCTCCTCGTGCTGATCAGGTTGGCGGCCTCCAGGACGGCCAGGTGCTTGCTGACGGACTGGCGCGCCATGGCCAGGCCCTCGCACAGCTCGTTGAGCGTCTGGCCGTCACGGGCGTGGAGGCTGTCCAGGAGCAGGCGGCGGCTCGGGTCGGCCAGCGCCTTGAACACCTCGTCCACGGGGAACCACCTCACAAATGCAGCCTTTTGGCTGCCTGTCGAAAATAGGCAGCCAAAAGGCTACATGTCAAGGCCGCCTCAGCACGTCCGCAGCATGTTGAGCAGTGCCTTCTTCTCCGCCCGGGTCACGAACAGCCCGTAGTGCCGCTTCACGGTGATCCACGACGTCGCGTACTCGCACCAGTAGGCGCGGCGCTGCGGCCGCCAGCTCTGCGGGCCCTGGCCGCCCTTGGCGATGTTGGCGGAGTGGCTGACCGTGATCAGCTCCGGGCGGGTCAGGTCGTTGGCGAACGCGCGCCGCTTGGCCGGGCTCCACCGCTTGGCGCCCGAGCGCCAGGCGTACGCGAGCGGCACCAGATGGTCGACGTCCACGTGCCTCTCGCTCTTCAGTCTCTTGCCGTCGTACGGGCTGTACCAGTGACCCTTGACCGGATGGCAGGCCGCGTTCCTGCGCACGCCCCGCCCGTCTCGCGCCAGCGCCAGCTCCCGCGTGCTGCACCGTCCCTTGCGGTTGACCCAGTGCGGCCGGAACTTCTCCCGGCTGTAACCCCGGATGGACAGCGGCCTGGCCACCTTGAGCTGAGCCAGGGCGCGCCGGGCCGCGGCCTGCTTGGAGGATTCGGCCGACGCCTCCGGGGTAGTCAGGACGACGGTGGCCGGGAGAGCCACGAGAGTGAGCGCTGCGACGTGAGCCGACCGCCGCAGAGAGATCATGGTTTTGCCCATGCCCAGCGGCATCCCCGATCATGGCGGCGATATTCGCCCCTTTTGTGGCTTCTGGCCGTCGCGACAGGTCCCGGAACCCGCGCGGACGGGGCCGTGAGAGGATCGGCAGTGTGTCGCGCCTGCTGATCGTGCACCACACCACCTCGCCCACGCTGCGCGAACTCTTCGAGGAGGTCCGGCGCGGCGCCGCCGCCGACGGGATCGAAGGCGTCGACGTGATCACCCGCCCGGCGCTGGCCGCCTCCGCCGTCGACGTGTTCGAGGCCGACGCGATCATCCTGGGCACCCCCGCCAACATCGGCTACATGAGCGGCGCGCTCAAGCACTTCTTCGACACGATCTACTACCCCTGCCTGGAGGAGACCCGGCGCCTGCCGTACGCCCTCTACGTCCACGGCAACGACGACACCACGGGAGCGGTCCGCGCGGTGGAGTCCATCGCCACCGGCCTCGGCTGGGAGCGGGTCCGCCCGCCGGCCACGGTGACGGGCCCGCCCGGCAAGGACGACCTGGAGTCCTGCTGGGAACTCGGCGCCACCGTCGCCGCGACGATCAGCGCATGAGCGGTTCGCCACTGGCACGCCGACGAGTGGAACGTGCGGGGGCGTCGTCGTCCGCACTCTGGCCGGCCGGGGCGCACGCCGACCACCCGGCGGCGACCGATCGCTAGCGGGGTGCGAGCCCGGTCTTCCCGTCGATCAGCTCGCGTACGACGTCGAGGTGCCCGGCATGACGGGCGGTCTCCTCGATCATGTGCAGCGCGATCTGCCGTAAGTCGGAGATCTTGTCTCCCGGCGGATGGGGATGGCGTCCCCGGGGCCGCGCCGACAGCGGCAGGGCGGCGAGGACGGCGTCGGACCGCGCGCACTGGGCGCGGTAGAAGGCCAGGACCACCGACGGCGGGCGCGGGGTCGTGAGCGGCTCGTGGTCGTCGGCCGGCCAGGGCAGGGGCTCGGCGGAACCCAGGGCGACCTCCTGGAACCAGTGGCGCTCCGCGTGACCCAGATGCTCGACGAGCCCCAGCGGGGTCCATCCCGAGGGCAGGACGGCGGTCGTCAGGGCGTCGTCGTCGAGACCGTCGAGGATCGCCAGCACGGCGGCGCGCTGCGCCTCCAGGAACGTCAGCAGGGCGTCCTTCTCGCTGTCGCTCACCGGCCCACAGCCCTTCTCCGGCCAACCCGCCGCACCGAAGGCTAACGACCGCCTCCGACATTTCTCGCGCGGCCGCTTGTGGAGCTAAACGTCCTCTTTGTCATGAAGTACGTAGAGCATGCCTTGACGATAACCATGACCCGCTTCGCGTGACTAGAGCTGTACTATCCTGGCCGCTCCTAAAAGGATCAACACTGAGGATTTACGCCGTGTCAGTCTTGTGGGCCGCATTAGCCATCGTCTTCGTCATCTGCCTGCTCAACCTCGTGCTCACCATCGCGGTGATCCGGCGCCTTCGCGAGCACACCGAGCTGCTCAATCGAGGAGGCGGACAGCACCCCGGACAGGAAGAGATCACCCTGCCCGCCGGCTCCCGCGTCGGCGAGTTCAGCGCCGTCACGGTCGACGACCGGACGCTGACCCGCGAGGATCTCCGGCCGGGGATGCTCGTGGCCTTCTTCTCGCCGCGCTGCCCCACCTGTGAGGAGGAGAAGCCGGCCTTCATCCGGTACGCCTCCGGCCTGCCGGGCGGCCCCGACCAGGTGATCGCCGTGCTGCTGGGCACACCCGAGGAGCTCGCCGGGCTGCGCGAGGAGCTGGGCGAGGTCGCGCGGATCGTCATCGAGCCGGACGTCGACGGCGCGATGTCCACGGCGTTCGCCCTGCGCGGATACCCCGCCTTCTGCCTCATGGGCCAGGACGGCGTCCTCCAGGTGACCGGGTTCCGGGTCGACGTCCTGCCCGACTCCGTGGCCCTGTGACGACCGGCAGGCGGGTCGCCCTCGCCGCGTGGCGGCTGGCCTGGCGGTCCTCGGCGCGTACGACCGTCGCCCAGCTCGTGCTGACCGTGCTGGGCGCGGGCGCGCCCGTCGCCGTCGCGTGGCTGACGAAGATCGTGTTCGACCGGTTGAGCGCCCCGGACGGACCCGGGGACCTGACGTGGCCGATCACCGGCCTGGTCGCCGCGGGCATCCTGACGGCGCTGCTCGCGCAGGTGCTGCGCTACCTGCGGGCCGAACAGGGACGGATCGTCGCACTCGCCGCCCTCGACCGGCTCTACGCCGCGGTCAACAGGCTGGTCGGCCTGGGACGGTTCGAGGACCCGCAGTTCGCGGACCGGCTGCGCTTCGCCCGCCACGCCGGCGGGTCCGGACCGGCCGAGATCGTGGCCGTGAGCCTGAACCTGCTCCAGCAGGTCCTGGTGACCGCCGGGTTCGTCATCTCCCTGGTCACCGTCAGCCCGGTGCTGGCGGTGGTCGTCCTGGCCGGCGCGCTGCCCGCCGTCGGCGCCGAGTTCGCGCTCGCCCGCCGGCGGGCCGAGGCCATGAACACCGTGGGACCGCTGGAACGGCGCGAGCTGTTCTACGGCCAGCTGCTCTCCGACGTGGAGGCGGCCACCGAGGTGCGGCTGTTCGGCGTCGGCTCCTTCCTCCGGCGACGGATGCTCGGCGAACGCCGCAGCGCCAACCGGGTGGAGCGGGCCATGGACCGGCGCGCCCTGGGCACGGAGGCGCTGCTCACCGCGCTCTCGACCGCGGTCGCGGGCGGCTGCCTGGTCTGGGTGGTCAACGCCGCCGCCGCCGGGGCGGTCTCCATCGGTGACGTGTCCATGCTGGTCGCCGCCGTCGCCGCGGTCCAGGCGGCGCTGCTCGGCATCGTGCGCGACCTGGCCGGGGCGCACACCCAGCTGCTGATGTTCGGCCACTACCTCGCCGTCGTGGAGGCGGAGCCCGACCTGCCGGTGGCGGCCCGCCCCCTTCCGGTGGAGCCGTTGCGGCACGGCATCGAACTGCGCGACGTCTGGTTCCGCTACCGGGAGGACCTCCCGTGGGTGCTGCGCGGCGTCACCGTGACCATCCCGAAAGGCCGGTCGGTCGCTCTCGCCGGGTACAACGGCGCCGGCAAGAGCACGATCATCAAACTCCTGTGCCGCTTCTACGATCCCGACCGCGGCCAGATCCTCTGGGACGGCGTCGACCTGCGCGACCTCGACCCGGCGCAGCTGCGCGCCCGGATCGCGGGCGTCTTCCAGGACTTCGTCTCGTACGAGATGTCAGCCGCCGAGAACATCGGCATCGGGGACGTGGAAGCCCTGGCGGACCGGTCACGCGTCGAGAACGCCGCCCGGGACGCGGGCGTCCACGACATCCTCGACAGGCTCCCGCACGGGTACGACACGCTGCTCAGCCGCATCTACTTCGCCGGCGACGAACTCAACGGGAACACCCCGGGCACCACGCTCTCCGGCGGCCAGTGGCAACGGGTCGCCATCGCCCGCAGCTTCCTGCGCGGTGGTCGTGACCTGCTCATCCTCGACGAGCCGAGCGCACGCCTCGACGCCGAGGCCGAACACGAGATCCACCAGGGCTTCCGGCGGCTTCGCGCCGGCGGCACCAGCCTGCTGGTGTCGCACCGGCTCGGCACGATCCGGGACGCCGACCTGATCCTGGTGCTCGACGGCGGCACCGTGGCCCAGGCCGGGCGGCACGACGAACTGGTCGAGGCGGGAGGGCTCTACGCCGAGCTGTTCTCCCTCCAAGCCGCCGGATATCGGGATTGACCGCGACCTGAATAGATCTTTACTGTAGGTCAAAACGGGTCAAGATCGAGTGATGCCTACCGGAATCCGACGAACGGCCCGTCACCTCACAAGGGAGCAAGCATGCTGCGACTCTTCAACACGCTGGGCGACCGGATGCTGTCCGCCTTCGTGCCCAAGGTCACCGCCCAGGCCGCCTGCACGACCTGGAAGGAATTCTGCTACTGCAGCGGTGTCTATTCCATTTCCCGGTGGTGCGACCGCGGCTGCGACAGCAGCCAGACGACCTGCGGGCCGTGCAACGTGAGAGGGGCCAAGTACAGCTGCTAGCTCACCCGTAAGACGCGAGTGGCCGCCGGCCGGAGCCGGTGGCCGCTTCCGTGTCACGGACCCGGCCGCCTGGCGGCGGGTGACGCTCCCCACCCTCACCGTGCGACCCGCCGATGAGTTCCACCGAACAGTAAGGCGCCTTCCGTGCAGGCCGTGATCGCAGTGCTCCTGGCAGGCGCCGGCGTGGCGGCCCTCGCCGCGGTGCTGCGGCGCAGGTTCGTGCTGGCCACCGTCGCGGGCTACAGCATGGCGCCCACCCTGCGTCCCGGCGACCGTCTCCTCATACGCCGCGCGCCCCTGTCGCGCCTGAGCGTGGGCGACATCGTCGTGGTCGTGCCGGACGCCCGGATGGCGGCGGGGCCGCGCCACACCACCGGCTACGTGATCAAACGGTTGGCCGCCGTACCGGGGGATCCCGTACCGGATCACGTCCCGGCGCCGGCGCACGAACGCGTCCCTCCCGGCCGGATGGTGATCCTGGGGGACAACCCCGACGCCAGCCGCGACTCGCGGGACTACGGCCTGGTCACCCAGGAGCAGCTCGTCGGCGTCGTCGTGCGCGCCCTCGGCGCCTCGGACCCGGCCAAGGACGAACCCACAAGAGATCAGGCCAACCCGTAACGCGGTCCCGCAGGAAATCAGGCGAAACCGTAAGGCAGTCTCTATCCTGCGGGAGGTGCGCAACTCCCTCACCTTCGCGAACCTCCTCGACGACGCCGCCCTGCTCTCCCTGGAGCACCAGCTGCACCTCGAAGAAGTTCTCGCCGAGCACTCCTGGCACGTGAACCTGAAGCAGCCGCTCTTCGAGTTCACCGGCGACCGGACGATCACCTGCACCGCCTTCCACCTGCTCGGCACCGCCGCCCCCGGACCGGCTTCGTGGCTGTGGGCGTGGGCGAACCCGTCGGGCTTCCCGGAGGCCGTGGTGTCCGCCTCGGAACGGGTACGCGACTTCGGGCGGCAGCACGACATCCCGGAACTGGCCTCCGCGGAGGTGCCGTTCGCCTCGCTGCCCGGCTCCCCGTCAGTGCCGCACGTGGTCGCCGGACTGCTCACGGAGGCGGCCAAGACGGTGACCGGGCACTGGACCTCGTACAACGGGGAAGCCGGCGGCGGGACCAGGGCCGCGTTCCTCGTGGAGCACCCCGACTTCCACCTGCCCGCGCCCGAGCCGGTCCGGGTGATCCGCGTCATCCAGCAGGCGCTCGCCGACCTGTCGCTGACCGACCACCGGCGCGCGCTGCGCGCCTACGCCGCCGGTCGCGGCCTCGGCGCGGAGTTCGACGACCGCGAGGGCCGGCTCACCGGGCCGGGATTCGAAGTGGTCGTGGACCTCGACGCGTACGGCCGCGTCACCGCCATCAAGGCCGGCCTGCCCTCACCCGACGGACCGACCCCCTGAAGCGGCGCTCCAGTGAAAAATCCGGTGGAACCTGTCGAGGATCGGTGCCGGCCGTTCGTCACCTGCACGACACAGCCCTTCCGACCACGAGGAGCAACGATGAAGTACGCGATGCTGATCTTCGGCGACGACCGCGAGTGGGACGCGCTGTCCCCGGCCGAGGAGCAGGACCTGATGAGCCAGATCCACGAGTGGTACGAGCGTTGGCAGCCGACCGGCAAGATCGTCGACGGCGGCGCCGAGCTGCGGCCCCGGGACACGGCGAAGACGGTCCGCGCCGGCGCGGACGGCCGGCCGATGATCATTGACGGGCCGTACCTCGAACTCAAGGAGGTTATCGGCGCGGTCGTCATGCTGGAGTGCGACCACCTCGACGAGGCCGGGCGGATCGCCGCCACCTGGCCGCTCGCCGCCGGGATGAGCGCGGTGGAGGTCCGCCCCGTGATGAGCCGCGACCAGTAGTGACGCCGGGCGCCGGTCTCACAGCCGGCGCCTCAGCTCAGCCACCCGGCGCGACATCAGCTCCCGTTCGGCCGGGTTCGCCGCCAGCTCCAGCGCCCGCTCCGCCGCCGTCAGCGCCTCCGACGGACGGCCGAGCGCCGCCAGCAGATCGGCCCGGGCCGCGTGCCACAGGTGATAACCGGCGAGCCGGTCACCGAGCGCCTCGACCTCGTCCAACGCAGGAGCCGGCCCCACCGCGAACCGCGTGGCCACCGCCCGGTTCAGCAGCACCACCGGCGACGGGTCCAACACGTACAGCCGGTCGTACAGCGCCCGCACGCCCGCCCAGTCGGTGGCCTCGTACGAGCCGGCCAGGGCGTGCAACGCGGCGATGCCGGCCCGCACCTGGTACGGTCCCGGCCGGCCACGGCGCACCGCCGCCCGCAGCCGCAGCGCCGCCCGTCCGATCGCCGCCCTGTCCCACATCCGCCGATCCTGCCGTTCGAGCAGCACGATGCGGCCCCAGGAGTCGAACCGCGCGCCGACGCGGGCGTGATGCAGCTCCAGCAACGCCGCCAGCCCCGCGGCCTCCGGCTCATGGGGCAGCAGCCCGGCGAGCCGGCCCGCCAGCTCCACCCCCTCACGGGCCAGCTCGCGCCGCTGAACGGACCGGCCACTGGACAGATAACCCTCGTTGAAGACGAGATAGATCACCGCGAGCACGGCCGGCAGCCGGTCGGCGTACTCCTGCGGCCGCGGCACCTCGAACCGGACCCCGCGTTCCCGCAACTGGCGCTTGGCCCGGGAGAGCCGCTGCGCCATCGTCGGCAGCGGCACCAGGAACGCGGCGGCGATCTCGGCCGTGCTCAGCCCGGCGGCCGCGTACAACGTCAGCGCCACCCGGGCCGGCTCGGGAAGATCCGGATGGCAACACCCGAACACCATGGCCAGCCGATCGTCCACGCCCGGCTCCGGCGGCGCTTCGGCGGCCACCCGCGCCAACTTCTCG
Organism: Nonomuraea corallina; assembly: GCF_027620315.1. Classification (GTDB taxonomy): domain Bacteria; phylum Actinomycetota; class Actinomycetes; order Streptosporangiales; family Streptosporangiaceae; genus Nonomuraea; species Nonomuraea corallina. The sequence continues at coordinate 31,128 of NZ_JAPNNL010000005.1, forward strand.
CGGCCGACGGCGTCTCGGCGCAGCCGGTCCAGCGCCTTGCGCCAGCCCGTGGTGACCAGCCAACCGGTGGGGCTATCGGGCACGCCCTCGACGGGCCAGCGCCTGAGCGCCTCGGCCAGCGCGTCCGACAACGCCTCCTCGGCCCGGTCGAAGTCGCCGAGCCGCCGGGTGAGCGCGCCGAGCATGCCGGCCGCGTCCGCCCGCCAGATCCGATCTAACACTTCCGCCACGTCGCCCATCGCACCAGTGTCCCCGCGTGTGCGACACGCCCCCGCACCCGGCGGCCCTGCCCGGGAGGGAGCCCCTGGTCCCTGACGTTCGCTCCGCCGGCGCCGGTCTGGAATCAGGCGTCGGGTCCAGCCCCTCTCACCGGCTCGTCCCACCAGGGCATGCGTAGCCGTCGGCATCCCAGCAGTGATCCGCCGCCGAAGCGATGAGTCTCGCCTCGCGGTCGCCCTCCACCAACACCTCGACGACCCGCTCCCCGAACCTCTTGGTCAGGTCGTACGCCTCACACCGCACCGTGCAGTCCCGTGTGCGTTCGGAGGCCGGTTCGCTGCTCCACCCCGCTTTGCCGAAGGCGGCCACGACCTCCTTCGGCGTCACATCCTCGATGTGGACCTTGACGTGCGCCCCGAATGTGGAGGAGTCGCAGTCATTCCAGTCCTCCATGGTCGCGACCAGGTCGCCCTCGGAGAGAGCGGGACGCAACGCCTCCCGGACGAGGTCGTTCTCATAGTCCGCCCGTTCATGACACGACCGCCCGCCGGCCACCACGCCGAGCAGCCCGCAGCCGGAGGCGAAGACGGCGCTCAGCACGATGAGAACCGGGACCAGCTTGATGCTCGCCATCGCGCCCGAAGCCTTGATCACCGCGCCAGTCAACCATGGACGGCCGAGCCCGTTTCGAGCCGTGGCGACACCCAGACGATCAGGCCGCGGCGCGTACCGATTGACAGCTGTTAGCTATGTGGAATAGCTTTTAAGATATGCAACCTAGCTACAGGAGCAGGGAAACCGCCCATGCCTAGGGCCGGGCTCACCCGCAGCCGGGTCGTCGACGCCGCAATCGAACTCGTCGACAAGCACGGCCTTCCAGCGCTGACCCTCGCCGCCGTCGCCGAACACTGCGGCGTCGCGGCCCCGTCTCTCTACAAGCACGTGAGCAACATCGCCGACCTGCGCACCCTGGTCGGCATACGTGTGATGGAGGAGATGACGGACGGTTTCACGGCCGCCGTGCTCGGCCGCAGCGGCACCGACGCCGTGACCGCGCTCATGCGGGCCTACCGCGCCTACGTGACCGCCCACCCCGCCCGCTACGCGGCCGTTCCCGTCGACCCGCTGCACCAGCAGGAGTACGCCGCCTCCGGGCGCCGCATGCTCGAGGTCATGCAAGCGGCGCTGCGCCCCTGGCAGCTCGACGAGAACGAATCGATCCACGCGATCCGGGCCGCCAGAGTGATCGTCCACGGCTTCGCGTCACTGGAGGCGGCGGGTGGCTTCGGCCTGCCACACGACCTCGACGAAACCTACGAGCGCCTGATCCGGCTGTTCCTCGCCACCCTCCCCCCGCTTTAGGAGATCGCCGTGCCGCTCACCCACACCCGACTCGCCGCCGCCGCACTGACCGCCGCCGGTGTGCTGTTCTTCCTCTACCCGGCGCTCCGCCCGTGGGCGGACGAATCCACAGCCGACGGCGCCCTGCACGCGCTGTCCTCGCCCTGGTGGGTGGCGACCCACCTCTTTGCGATGATCGGGTTCATCCTCGTCCCGCTGGCGCTGCTGCCGATCAACCGTATCGCCGCCGTCATCATGTGGATCGGCGCGGGCCTGACCCTGCCCTACTACGGCGCGGAGAACTTCGCGCTGAACACCATCGCCCTCAAGGTGAGCGAAGGCCGGCAGTTAGACCTGCTCGGCCTCACGGAGAGCATCCGCTACCACCCGGCGGCGGCGGCCACGTTCCTCATCGGGCTGATCCTGCTGGGCGCCGGCGCACTCACCGCCGCCGTCGCGATCTGGCGCTCCGGCGTACTCCCTCGATACAGCGCAGTGCTCTTCGGCATCGGCTTCGCCCTGTTCATCCCCCAGTTCTTCGTCGGCGAGGCAGGGCGAATCGCGCACGGCGTACTCATGGCCGCCGGATGCGGATGGCTCGCGGTCTCCCTCTGGCGAACCCGAACCGTCCCGCTTGGCCGCCCCACCACCGCGTAACCCTCGACACACAACAGTTGGTGTGCCGCGCCTGAAGCTCGTCGGCGTTCAACGTTGGTGGACATTGCCGTACGGGTTGCCGTAGCCGTTCATCGGGGAACGACCTGAGCGCTGACGCCCGGCAGGTCGTCGAATGCGGCAGATGAGTCCATCGTGATCACTGTCCGCGCGGTGGCCGCCGCCGTCGCCGCTATCAGCAGATCATAGGCGCCACGTGTTTTTCCCGCCCGCCGTATGTGCGCCATGAGGCGAGCATGGACCCTGGCGACATTCGTGGTGTATTCCTCGACAGGGATCAACGCGAGGACCTGATCCACGAAAGCTTGCCGATCGGGCCGGCGGTCCTCATCGGCCAACTCCACGCCGACGAACAACTGGGCCACCGTGATCGCCGCGATCGCCACATCATCGGCGTCCCCGATCACCGTGTCCACGGCCGCCTTGCCTCGCTCGGCGGCGATGAGCACACCTGTGTCCAGGATCAGGCGCCGGGCCACGTGTCTCTCATCTCGTTGTCGGTCGCTTCACGTGCCGCCGCCACGTCAGCCTCGAAATCGGCGTCCAACGTGCCCGCGCTTCTGGACAGGAACGCCTTGACCATACGGCCCGGCGCGGCCGGCGCGGGGCCGATCACGGCGATCTGCTTGCCGCCGCGAGTCACCACGATGGTCTCCCCGCGCTCGGCCTCGTCAAGGACGGCCGCGAAGTTTCGGGACGCTTCCGTAGCGGTCATCGCCTTCATGGAATCAGACTATCTGATACCTCCGTTGATCGCTGGCTGTAAGCAGGCTGTCCGCTATGGCTCCGCCATCAGTAAACACGAAAACGCCCCGAAGCGATGATCGCTACGGGGCATTCTTGCTGGTCGGATGAGGTGGTCAGGGGCGGGGTCGAACCGCCGACCTTCCGCTTTTCAGGCGGAGCAATCACCCTGTTCGGGCGATCGAGACCGTGGTCAGGCGCGTGTGGGCGGCGGCGTGGGTGCGTCGGTGGGTGGGGACGTTGCTGTCAGTGCTGCTGTCACCTCAGCCATGTCGTCCGGTGGCAAGGCCCGACGGAGGAGGGCCTTGCCGGCGATCGCCCCAGCTCGTACGACGGGCACCGAAGTCCGCGATCGTCACGGCCTCAGCTACCGTGCTGACATCTGAACCGTAGCTGGGGCGGAGACGTCTACAGGTGTTCAGCATCGATATAAGCCCTTGTCTGAGCAGGAGGGTGGGGCAGGCAGTCCCTAACCTCGGGCTTTCACGGGGAATTTGAGCCAAACTGATCGTTTACATGAGAAAAGTGCCTTTGAGCTGGGAGGATAGGGCTTGTCGAAGGTCCTGTCCGCGTCAGAGCAAGAGGCACTTTTCACGTGCAGACTATCGCGTCCAACCGCAAGATCAGCCTGTCCGCTGACGCAAACGGTCTCCTGTCCCACGCAGGCGGCCTCCTCCTCACCCAGACGCTGGCCATCACCGGCCTGAACCGGGCCCTGTCACACGAACTGGAGCGGTGGCGCCCTTCACGCGCCATGCACGACCCAGGCAAAGTCATCGCTGATCTCGCCCTCACTCTCGCCCTGGGCGGAGACTGCCTGGCCGACATCGCCCTGCTGCGCTCCCAGCCCGAACTGTTCGGCCCCATCGCCTCCGATCCGACCGTCTCACGCCTGATCGACCGGCTCGCCGCCGACGAGACCCGCGCACTGAAAGCCATCCGCGCCGCCCGCGCCACCGCCCGCCAGCGCGCCTGGCACCTGGCCGCCGGTCGCGCTCCCGGAGCCGACGCCCAGCCCGTGATCGTCGACCTCGACGCCACCATCGTCATCTCCCACTCCGACAAGCAGCACGCCGCCCCGACCTGGAAGAAGAACTACGGCTTCCACCCGATGACCGCCTTCGCCGACCACGGCCCCGGCGGTGGCGGAGAACCACTGGCCCTGATGCTGCGGCCCGGCAACGCCGGATCCAACACCGCCGCCGACCACATCCAGACGACCCGCCTGGCCCTCGCTCAGCTGCCCAAACACCGGCGGCGCAACGTCCTGATCCGCACCGACTCCGGCGGCGGCACCCACGAATTCCTCGCCTGGCTCACCCGCCCCGGACGCTGGCTGAAATACTCCATCGGCTTCACCATCACCGACGACATCGCTCAAGCGATCGGCAAACTCCCGGCCACCGCCTGGAGTCCGGCATACGACGCCGACCGCCAACCACGCCAGGGTGCCTGGGTCGCCGAACTCACCGGCCTGCTGGAGCTGACCGGCTGGCCCAAGGGCATGCGCGTCATCGTCCGCAAAGAACGCCCGCACCCCGGCGCCCAGCTGCGCTTCACCGATCTGGACGGACACCGCTTCACCTGCTTCGTCACCGGCACCAAGCACGGCCAGCTCGCCGACCTGGAACTACGCCACCGCCGCCGCGCCCGCGCCGAAGACCGCATCCGCGCCGCCAAGGACACCGGCCTGCGCAACCTGCCCCTGCACGACTTCGCCCAGAACCAGATCTGGCTCGAGATCGTCGCCTTGGCCTGCGAACTGCTCGCCTGGACGCAGCTGCTCGCCCTGCACGGCACCGACGCCCGCCGCTACGAACCCAAACGCCTGCGGCTACGTCTGTTCGCCGTGGCCGGCCGACTGGTGCGCGGTGGCCGACGCCTGCGCCTGCGCATCGCCACGCGATGGCCCTGGGCCGGCACACTCCTGACCGCCCTGGCACGACTCCAAGCCCTGCCAGCGCCGACCTGACCAGCACGAAACCATCCCAACGAACCAGGAAGGAACCCTCGGGCCCGTGGAACCCCGCCCACCCGGCGCGACAGCCGGGCAGCCACGCTGACCACAGCGGGCCAATCGACCTCCAGCCGAAGACCTCAGCCGACCACCTCAAGGTCGAGAAAGAACGAGGCTAAGGTGGCTCATAGGACCGTAGCTACAGTAGCTCACGTCTAGTGGGGTCATTGATCCACACGTCAGTAGCAGGTCGAACGGACTTTCTGTTTTCAAGAATTTCCGTTCGGACATGACCGCGACCACGCAAAAGGAATGCCTCCAAGAGGTCGGCTGCTAGCATAAATTCCGGTCGAGAAGTATCTAGCTGAATACCTTCAGTGCTGCCGATGTCGCTGCACTCGATCTGCTCACGAAGCCGTTTCAAAGCTTCTCTGAGAGAACCGCTCGATCGGTATTCCGCTAGAAGCATTATTAGCGCTGTTCCAGCAGCAGAATTGTACAGTTCAGGGTCTGCGATACTAGGAACGTCCACTACCAATCTTGGGTGTGACCAGATAGCGCATGCTATAGCATACGGATCCACATGCCGAATCGCTCGGTGAGAGATCCTCCATTTAATCAAGGTGACAAGAGCGTCGGATTGAATAGCGTGACTGCCCAGCTTCAGTATAATGTCTACGGCATCAAGTGCAGCTGAGACTTCCTTTCTGTTTCCAACCAGTTCGTACGGGAGCATGATTCTCGCGCCCGATTGGCGTCGGCGAAAAGGAATCATAAGGGATGCGATCCAAGGCTCAATGAGATCGACGATGTTCTCATTTCCGTCGCCATAGAAAGCACCATCCTGGACGGCCATGCCAATACGAACCCAGGACTCAAGCCTGCAATCTCCGATTAAACGCGCATAAGAGGCGTGCTGAAAGTCGGAGCCAGGGATCTGCGATCCGACGTCAACTTTGTCGCCGTCAAGACTGAGTGTGTCCAAAATGGCATTCCAGCCACTTTGATCTAAGCTGCCTCGCCATAAATTGACTAATGATACCCAGGAAGCGCGTGGGTTACTTTCTGTCGGGAAAATGCTGCTTAATGATGTTACCGTTTCGGCAATTGCGAGACGCAGAAGCACCAGATTGGCGCTGTAGGCACCAATCTGCCGTACTCTGTCTAAAGGTAGAGGGCGATACTCACTGTATCGCTCCGATGGGTGGCGTTGTCGGCAATTGGCTAGAAGCACTCCTAGGAGCTGTAGTATATTTTGCTTTTCTTCCGAGGGCATGGCGCGAAAGATTTCAGACACAAATGATGCTATTTGCCCTCGTGTAACGATAGGTTGATGAGACAATAGCGCGAATAGTAGATCGTCATTGAGTTCAGTCGCGCCGCGTCGCAATTCATTGATTGTGTATGACATGCCCTTGAGCGTCTTGATAATCTGTGCAGCTACCAAGTATTCACCAAAGGTGGCATGAAGAAATTCGTAGCTCCTCCTTGTGGTTCTCAAGCCTTCAATCTGAGCCTCTGCTGTATGGATGAAGAAGAACTTTCCTACCAGTTCCCGACCTAGCGTGGCAGTATCAATACTCATTGACCGGTTGCCGCTTAGCGCAGCTATATCGTTTCCAAGTTCGATATCGGTTGCATCCTGCCTGCCTCGGTTAAACATAGCAAACGCAGCTATCGACAGTTGCCATAAACCGTCATTGACCCCCTCGCGTTTCTGATCAGGGTTAGGGATGGTTTTGTGTCGCTTCCGCACTTCTCGAGTAAGAAAGTTCTCTAGTAGGTGACGATAAACATCAGAACTGGACACATCGATGTCCAGAGGGTGAGAGGACGGGTCCGAGGAGTAGAGGGCGAGCATCATTAGAAGTAGGGGTTGAGATGATAGCTCACGCAGACCAAGTGCTCCTTCGGGCGAAAGTACGCCCAACTTGCCCTCCGAAATCAAGGATGCATTTTCCTCCCTCCAAATTTGGAGCCATGATGCGATTTGATTATCGTCGAATTCCTCCAACCTAAGTAGCGGAGTTCCCTCTGAGATTTCGACACGGTCTGCTACAAGAGTACGTGACGTAACAATTGCCACCACCGGGCGCTGTTGTTCGGCCTCGCGGCGCTGGAATTCTGCCACCTCTAGCAGATAGCTTGATCGGTGTAGAGCTGATGCCTGGAGCAGCTCGTCTAGCCCGTCGAGAAGCACTACTCTAATTGTCGCTTGGCTTGTATCGGCTAATTCATGCCACTCGACTCGCTTGTGAGTGTACAAATCGAGCGCTTGTTGTATTTGCTCGAATATCGGGGCGTCAGCGCTGACTCTCCTCAGCGGTACGCGAACGACTGTATAGGATTGAACAGGTAGGCGCGCTGCAAGAACTTTCGTAAAGAGACTTTTGCCGGCTCCAGGGTGGCCCAGCACCACCAGGGGGAGTCTTGTTGCGTCGACGCTGGTTACATGGGCCGTGAGAATCAGATCTATATTGTCTTGTATCGACTGATCTTCCCACCACTCGTCGCTTGAGGGCCGTGCGCTGGGCCCGTAGCGTGCCATCCTGCAATGCGGGTCTACATATATCTGCCCGACGGTTGGAAAGCTGATTGGCTCCTGCTGTTTCGCCATGTCTATGGGGACAATTAAATCGGCGAGAGCTCCCTTGTTTGCACGGCTTACTACGTTCATCAGTTCGCGGTTACCCGAACGGCTTGAGCCAGCTGCCACAGTCAGCAATTGCTCGATGCGGCTCAAGGCTACGCTCTTACTGTCAAGTGCCGTCTGAAGATCAGCTTGAATGGCGCGCATCTGGTAACGAGTTGCAGCATGCTCATGCATGCTTGCCCAGACCAGGAATTCGGGTACGCTAGCAGCTAGCTTTATGAAGTTCGTCCTGTACTTCTCAACGGCACGATCAACCACGGTCTCTGGCGGTGACTTTTTAGATATCTCCGCCCAGATTTGTAGCCCTTCTAGAAATCGAATCGAACGCTCACAGGTTTGCTTCAGCCATCTGCTTACTTCCGCAGCATTTTCTTCGAATCCACGAATAGCGGAAGGAGCAGGCACCACCGTACTATATATAGCGTCCAAGAAGTTTTCTCGTGAGTCTCGCCACTTTCCAGTGACAAGCATCTCTTGCTCGTCATCACGTAGAGAAAGAGAATGGTCTGACTTGTCGCCAACCCATTCGTGCAGGGCATCGAAGAACGCAGCTGCTACTATGGTAGTGTGCGCCGCTGTAATTAGTTGATGGCGTTCGTACCCATTGGTTCCAAGTAGATGATCTGAAACCTTGTTTATCACCTTTCTGAGCAAACCCATAGCTTCATTTTTCTGATCAACCCAACCCCAGACGGCTGCTAGTCCTGCTAACGGCGCCAGGCTTGGTGCTCCTATAGCAAGTGCCCCCGCCGCCATGCCACCAGACATGATCACGCCTCCGAGAAGCCTGTCGAGCTTCTCGATAGTCGGGCGTTCATAATGGCCGAGAATGCTGAGTGCGCCTTGGTACGTCAGCGCTGGATCTCGTTTCATTCAATCTCCGGTACTATGCACGGTTCCGTATTGCTCTATCCTGCAGCGCAAGTTTCAGCCGATATGTAGCTTGGATCATAGTCTTCGTATAAGCGCACTGAAGATCTATAGCGTGCCCCGCAACCGCATCAAATCCAGACCTATGCTTCTGCCACATTCTCATTGCTACTGTGCCACCTAGCCGCAGACAACTCAAGTCACCATCTCCTCGCTCTTTGTCACTTATAGGGTCGTTCTGTGCCATATAGGCGTGGGCGGTGCTGGTCGCGACCGGCCGGAGAGCCGCAGCGCGGCCAGCGACCGCCCGGCGCGGCAGCTCGCCGCAGGCGGGCTGCCCTTGATGACGAACAGATAAGTTGCTTTCTGGGCTGCCCGCAGCTGTGTCGGGTGGTGCTTGAGCTACTGGTAGCAGGGCTGAGCGGTGGCCCAGATCCGGATCATGCTCGTGAGGTAAGTTGCTGCTGGCCCTTCCTCGTTGCCGCCCATGAGGTGCATGACTGGGGCGTTGGCTGCTGGCGTGCCGTAGGCGTGGGTGTTGACGAGCAGTTCGTCGTCGGCCTGGTAGACGGAGTTGTAGAGCACCGTGCGATGTAGCCGGATCTCGACGCCCTGGACATCGAGTAGGGGCCGATACAGTGCGAGCGCGTTTTTGACCCTTGCGGTCATCACCTCGGTGCCGATGCCCTCGTCGGCTCCCCGCTGAGCAACGGCCTCCCCCTCGGGGTCACCCAGAAGGATGCGGACCTTCACGTCGGCCTTGGCCCGTGCCGTGAGGATGTCGAGAGCCGCCCGGTCCTCGGCGAGGAACAACGCGCTGTAGGCCAGGATCCCGATCTCGCGTCGGGCAGCGCTGAAGTGGTTGCGCCAAACCGTTTGGGGGACGGTCCAGCGGTGCGGGTAAATCGCCTTGACGCCTTCGACGAGTGCCTGGTGTCGTGGAGCGACCTCCGGCCATAGGTCGGCCTCGTCGACGTGGAGGAGATCGGCGACGGCCCAACGGTGACGCGGGTAGGGGATGCGGCCTTGAAGCCAGCGGGCGACGGTCTTGGGGTCGACGGCCAGGGCGGCGGCCACATCGGTGGCGCTGAGCCGGGCGGCAGCTAGTGCATAGCGGAGGTTGTCGTTCACGACCGGCCTACCCCTTCCGGAAGGTGACCCTGTGCTGCGACGTTAACACCAGACGTCCCTAGACGTCCCCAAGTTGCGGTGTTCCCGCCCTACTCGCCGGCGCGAACCTCGACCCACAGCACACGAACCCCGCACCGACGTCAGGGAGACTCGGCATGCAGACGAGCAAGACGATCAAGGACCAGCAGCGCGCCTACGCCCAACGGCTGCTGGCCGCACTTGGCAAGCACCTGTCCGCATGGGACGTCACGGCGGTGCTCATCATCACCGCCGACGGCCGCCCCGCCCTGGACGTGACCGACATCCGGGGCCGGATGCGGCGGGTGTTCGTGCACCTGTCGTTCTGCTGGTTCTACTGGGGCGACCGCGGCGACGAACGGGTCTCCTTCCTCCAGATGGCCGGCGCGGTGGACCGCATCGAGCAGGCCGCCCGCGACGGCTGGCACGACGGCGAGCAGGGCGAACTCAGCATCAACCTGGACCACATCCTCGATGCCCACCGCGGCTGAGACGATGGCCGAGCGCCGATGGCTGACCGGCGGGCGCGCCTACCCCCAGATCGCCGGCCGCATCCGCGACCAGATCCACACGGGCCAGTTCCCGCCCGGCACGGTCCTGCCCTCTGAGGCGGAGCTGTGCCGGACATTCGGCGTCGCCCGCAACACCGTCCGGCGCGGCCTGGCCCTCCTGGAGGACGAGGGGCTTGTGGTGACCGTCCCGTCCAAGGGCCGCGTGGTCGCCGGGCAGGCCGGAACCACCTCGTACCGGTACCAGGAGATCGCCGCGACCCTGCGCGAGCAGATCCAGCGCGGCGACCTCGCCCCCGGCGCTGCGCTGCCGAGCGAGGCCGAGCTACGCCGCCGCTTCGCCACCTCGCGCAACACCGTGCGGCAAGCCCTGGCCGTCCTGGAACACGAGGGGCTGATCGTGGCCGAGCATGGCCGGGGCCGTTTCGTCCGCGATTAACACACCCGCTGGCGAGACGTCCGAGGACGTCTCGCCTCGCCCTCTGGATTCACGGGCACCCTTGCCGCCTATCGTGAACCACGTGGGACAAGTCGAGTGGGCATACGGCCTGGCCAAGGACCTGCTGAAGGCGGAGCTGCCCCGGCGCTGGGCACACACCCAGGGGGTCGCCGAGCAGGCCGAGACCCTGGGGCCGATCCTCGGCGCGGACACCGACATCCTGATCGCCGCGTGCCTGCTGCATGACATCGGCTACGCCCCGGACCTCATCGACACCGGCATGCACCAGCTCGACGGCGCCCGCTACCTGCGCGACGTGGCCGGGGCCGATGAGCGGCTGTGCCGCCTGGTGGCCTACCACTCCTGCGCGGACAACGAGGCCCGGCAACGCAACCTGCTCGACGTCCTGGCCAAGGAATTCGACCAGGAGCGGCCAGACCTGGCTCGGGCGCTCACGTACTGCGACATGACCACCGATCCGGATGGGCGGCATCTGGACGTGCGCGATCGGCTGGCGGAGATTCACTCCCGGTACGGTCCCGAGCACGTGGTGAGCCGGTCGATCGCTGCTGCGACGCCGTGCATCGTGTCGTCGGTGCGGGCGGTGGAGTCGGCGCTATCCGATGTGCGGCAGGCCGGTGCCGGCTAGGTAGTGCTCGATCCGCATCCGCATCGACCGATCCATCTTCAGTCCCGCCACCTGGTCGCGGGGTACCCAGCGGACTTCGCGCGACTCGTCGCTCGGTGTCGGCTGGCCGCTGACGGCTCGGCCGGTCAGGACGAGGGAGAACTCTTGGCGGGCCTCGCTGTTGCTGGTGTAGAGGATGACGTGGCGGGGGTCGCTGTAGGTGCCGACCAGGCCGGTGATCTCACAGGTGATGCCGGTCTCTTCGAGAGTCTCGCGGATGGCGGCTTGGGGGATGGACTCGCCCAGGTCGATCGCGCCGCCGGGGACGGCCCAGTTGTCGTTGTCGGTGCGGCGGATCATCAGCAGGTCGCCGGCCTGGTTGGTGACGATGACGTTGACGGACGGCACGAGGCTGTTGGGCTTGGGTGCTTCCGGGTCGTCGTAGAAGTCGATGCGTCGTGCCATCACTGCTCCACCGGCTTGGCCTGGTCCCATACCTTGTCGAAGCTGTCGGCGTAGGTGGCCACCATGTCGCCTCCGGCCACCCGGCTTAGGTGGAGCACGGGGGCATTGCCGGCGCGGCTGCCGTACACGTGGGTGTTGATCAGGAACTCGTCGTCGGCGCGGTAGATCGAGTTGTACAGCACCGTGCGGTGCATCCGGATCTCGACGTTGTCCAGTCCGCTGATCGGCCGGTACAGCACCAGGGCGTTACGGATCTGGGCGGCCAGGCCGTCGCCGCTCTCCTCATCAGCCCCGCGCTGGGCTACCTCGGCGCTGTCGGGGTCTCCGAGCAGGATGCGCACCCGGACCCCGGCGCGGGCCTTGTCTCCGAACAGCCGGACCATGCCGCCGTCGTCGGCCAGGAAGAGCCCGCTGTAGACCAGGACGCCGATGTCCTGGGATGCCGCGCTGAACAGTCGTCCCCAGATGTCCCGGGGCACCGACCAGCGGTGCGGGTAGACGGCGATGATCTCGCTTCGTGAGGCGGAGGTCACCTGTTCGGGGCTGAGCGCTTCCGGCCACAGGTAGGCCTCGTCCACTCCCAGGTATGAAGCCGTGGCAAAGCGGTGCTTACGGTACGGCTCACGGCCCTTGGTCACCCACCGCTCGACCGTCTTGGGATCGACCTCGATGGCCTGGGCCAGATCGGCGATGGACACGCCTTTTCGCAGCAGGGCCGCGCGTAGCCGTTCGTTGGCCATCTCTCCCGCTCCGTGGGACGTCCGGGGACCTGGCCATCGTAGGCCGGACGTCTTGAACATGTCCCGTCGTGTAGTGATCTCGTCCTGACACTCCGTCGCATTCTCGGTTCGCAAGCACGAACGACGAACCGAAGGAGGCGATCGGACATGAGTCACGAGATCTACCCCGAGCCCATCTGCGCCTGCGGCGCACACCTCGACGAGGGCCAGAGCCGGTGCCGTAAGTGCCGCTCCCGTGACCGGTGGATCAAGCGGCAGGTGGCCAAGCGCAAGCGCGACGGGCATCGGCGCGACGAGACCCGTCGTTCCCCGCGCGCTCCGCGCGGCCTGGCCTCGGCGGGGGTGATCTGGTCATGACCCTGATCCCGCTGATCATCGCCGGAGTCATCGGCGTCGCGCTGCTGGTCGGGTACGTGGCGGTGCTGGTTGGCATCCGCCGTGAGGACAAGCGGCTGAGCCTGCGGCAGAACCCGGATGGGGCGTCGGCGGTGCTGGCGCGGCGGGTTACCGGCTGCTACGTCCGGAACGGCGTGTCGTGGACGTAGCCAACTGCTCTTCGACCTTCGCCAGCCGGACAGCCAAGTCCTGCACGGTGGCGCGCAACTCGGCCAGCTCGTCGCCGGCCTTCGGGTCCGGCGGAAGTTCGCCGGCCTCGCGGACAAACACGCCCTTGCCCTGCTGGCCGATCACCAGACCCTCGGTACGCAGCACACCCACGGCGAGCTTCACCACCGACAGGGACGCGTCGTACCGCTCGGCGAGCTTGGTCGTGGACGGCAGCGGGGTTCCGGGCGCCAGAGAGCCGCCGCGGATCTGCGCGCGCAGGTCGTCGGCGATCTGGAGGTAGGCGGGCTGCCCGGTGTTTCTGACCATCGCCCTTCTATCTCACCACGAATGTTCGACCTGGCCAACCGAGGGAACATTGACAACCGAGCCAACTAGGTTAACTATGTTGCTCACGACGAAAGAGGAGGTCACCACCCATGCGTTCCGTCCCAATCCCCGTGGATGTCAGCAAACTCGCCATCACCTGCGTCAAAGCACCCCGCCCGCGCGTCCTCAACCGCGACACCGGCGAGATCAAAACCGACAAGAACGGCAACACCATCTACGAAGTCACCGTCTCCGTCGAAGACGAGTTCGGCCGGATCGAACTCGTCAAGATCGGCACCACCGGCGAACCGCCCATCGGCGTCGGCGACCAGGTCAACGCGGTCGGCCTGCTCGGCTACGTCTGGGAGATCGCCGGCCGCTGGGGCATCGCCTACCGCGCTACGGCGCTCCTTCCCGTGCGGGAGGCCGCCGATGCGTGACACGCTCCTGATGCTCACAGTCCTGGCCGCCGTCGCGGCGGGGCTGTGGGCCTGGCGCCGCTGGCACTACCCCTCCTTCTGGCTCGCCCTCGGCTTCCCCCTCGTCGCCCTGTCCGTCCGCACCTCGTGGCGGCGGGTGGCGCTCGGCTGCGGCCTGACCAAGAAGCGGCAACGCTGGTGGTTCACCACCGTCCCCGGCGCGATCGCCTCCACCGGCCTGGTCAAGGTCCGCCGCCGGTTCCAGCGGGTCGCCGTCGACACCAAACCGTTCATGTGGCTGCCCAAGCCGACCCGACACGGCTGGCGCGTCACCCTGCACACCCTGGAAGGCCAGACCCCCGGCGACTACGCCGACGCCGCCGAACGCCTCGCGCACTCCTGGGGCGTGCACGCAGTGCGAGTGTCGTCGCCCCGGCCCGGCCGCGTGGTGCTGATGGCGACCAAGCGCGACCCGCTGGTCAAGGTCAACGACCTCCCGGCCTCCCCGGAGCTGCTGAAGGTGACGGTCGGACGGCTGGAGACCGGCCAGCCCTGGGTCATCGACTTCCGTACGGTGCCGCACTGGCTCAACGCCGGGGCCACGCAGTCCGGGAAGTCGAACCTCGCCAACGCGCTCATCGTCGGCCTCGCCCCACAACCGGTCGCCCTGGTGGGCTTCGACCTCAAGGGCGGAGTCGAGTTCACCCCGTACGCGCCCCGCCTATCGGCGCTGGCCACCTCCCGCGCCGAGTCCGTCGACCTGCTGTGTGACCTGGTCGGGTTGATGATCGACCGGATGGGGTTGTGCCGTCAGGCCGGTGCCCGCAACATCTGGCAACTCCCGCCCGCCATCCGCCCCGTCCCGGTCGTGGTCCTCGTCGACGAGCTGGCCGAGCTGTACCTGATGGCTGACAAGTCGGAGAAGGACGAGATTGCTAAGAGCTCGACTGCACTGCTGCGGGTGGCGCAGCTCGGGCGGGCGTTCGGCCTCTACCTGTTCTGCTGCGGCCAAAGGATCGGCTCCGACCTGGGGCCGGGGGTAACCGCCCTACGCGCCCAGTGCTCCGGCCGGATCTGTCACCGGGTCAACGACCCGGAGACCGCGACCATGACCCTCGGCGACCTCGACCCTGCCGCCCTGGTCTCCGCCCGCGCCATCGCCTCCGAGACGCCGGGCGTCGCGATCGTCGCCTCACAAGACGGCCAGTGGTACCGCGCACGCTCCTTCTACGTCACCGAGCAGACCGCCGAGCACGCCGCCCGCACTCACGCCCACCTCGCCCCGGCCTGGGACGAGATCACCGCCCACCTGCCCGAGCCCATCACCGCCTGAACCCATGAAGGGAGGAACGATGCGACGCTTGGCCTGCTGGCTGCTCGACACCGGCCCGGTTCTCGTCCTGGCCGTCATCGCGGGTGCCGGATCGTTCACCCACATCCGCGACACCGCCACCGAGCACGGCCAGACCGGCTGGATGGCCTGGGCCGTCGCCGTCTGCATCGACCTGACCTGCGTCATGGCCGCCCGCGAACGCCAACGCGACAAGAAGACCGGCAAAGGCTCGCGGGGCGTGCTCGCCTGGCCCGTCCTCGTTCTGACCGGCGGCATCGTCCTGTCCCTGGCCGCCAACCTCGCCCAAGCCGAGCCGACCGTGTGGGGCTGGATCACCGCCGCCACCCCGGCCGCGGCCTTCCTCATCGCCGTCTCGATGCTGGAACGCCGCGCCACCCACGCCCGTCCTGAGCCGTCAACCGTCCCGGCGGCCTCGCCCGCGCCCGTCCTGGCTCCGTCCCCGCTCCCGCGCCTCGTCCCGCACGACAGCCTGGACCAGGACGACGCCCAGCATGACCGGGACGGCGACCTCGCCCCGGCCCTGGTCGACTTCGCCCGCCGCGTCGCCGACGACCACCACGCCAAACACGGCCGACCGATCACCCGCGACGCGCTCCGCTCACACCTCGGCGTGTCCAACCAGCTCGCCGCCGACCTGCTGCGCACCCTGCGCACCGCCTGAAGGGAGACCCGCATCGATGACCCATCACCACCGCGACGCCCTCATCAACGGCTTGCGAGAGCTGGCCGCGTTCCTGGAGACCAACCCCGGCGTCCCCATCGCCGCAACCGCGACCGTGCACTTCTTCGCGCGCCACACCAGCGACGACGACAACCGCGCCGAGATCGACCAGATCGCCGCCCGCATCGGCACGCCCCTCGACGCCGACGACCTTCCGCACGGCCACTACGCCACCTCGCGCTTCTTCGGCCCCGTCGAGTACCGCGCCGTGGCCATCCTCGCCCCGGCCCGTGCCCGCTACGACGCCCAGAACAGCTACCGCGACTGCATCCAGCCCGACGACCTCACGCCCGCCACCTGACCAGGAGAACCCGCTCATGCGCATCCGTATCGACGGCACCCGAGCCGAGATCGTTGACGCCCTGTTCCGGCTGCGTCTGCACTTCACCGTCTACGCCGTGTCCCGCGCCTACCCCGACCGAGGTAAGCCGCACCACTGGCGCGTCTACCTGACCACCCGCCCACGTGAAAGGAGGTGACCCTGTGACCGATGAGCTGCCGGTGATCCGCTACCGCTGCTGCACCTGCGGCGGCACCGGCCTGACTGGCGAAGGCGACCGGTGCACCGACTGCGACGGCACCGGCATCGACAACCACGGCGCATAGCACAGCGCCCCCGGCCTGGCCGCACATCCGCCAAGACACACGCCAGGTCGGGGGCCATCCCCATCACCCGAACGAGTGAGAGGAGGTCTCCATCTTGCCCGCAACCCATGCCAACGCGCACGCCATCACCGGCATGATCAAGCGCCTCAACCGGGACGACTACGACCGCTGGGCATCCCAGATCCGCAACACCGGCGGCTGCCGCCAACCCATCCACCTGCGGGGGAAGGTCGAACACTACGACCGCGCCACCGGAGCACTGCTCCACCGCTACACCACCCGCACCGAACCTGACGGCATCCTGCGCGTGCCGTGCAAGACCCGCCGCGCCTCCCGCTGCCCGGCCTGCGCCGAGACCTACCGCGCCGACACCTACCAACTCATCCGCGCCGGCCTAATCGGTGGCAAGGGCGTGCCGGAAACCGTCACCGCACATCCGACGCTGTTCGTCACGCTCACCGCCCCGTCCTTCGGCGCGGTCCACGCCCGCCGAGAGCACGGCGGCAAGGTGCAGCCCTGTCACGCCCGCCGCGAGGCCGAGACCTGCCCGCACGGTCGCGTCATGTCCTGCATGGAACGGCACGGCAAGGATGACCCTCGTCTCGGCGAACCGCTGTGCCCGGACTGCTACGACTACACCGGCAGCGTCCTGTTCAACGCCCTCGCGCCGCTGCTGTGGAAGCGCTTCGCCGACTCCCTGCGCCGCGCCCTCGCCAAGGCCGGCGGTCTGGCCCTCAAGGAACTGCCCTGCCACCTGAGACTGTCCTTCGCCAAGGTCGCCGAATACCAGCGGCGCGGCGTCGTCCACTTCCACGCCGTGATCCGCCTCGACGGCCCGGACGGACCCACCACACCGCCACCGGACTGGGCCACCACCGACACCCTGACCTTGGCTGTTGGGCACGCGGCCCGTGCGGTATCAGCAACCGCGCCCGCCCACGACGACAAGCCCTACCTTGTCCTGCGGTGGGGTGCTCAGCTCGACATCCGCCCCATCACCTTGAACGGCGACCTCACCGAGCAGGCCGTCGCGGGCTACATCGCCAAGTACGCCACCAAGGCGGCCGAATGCGTCGGCACGCTGGACCGCCGCATCCACTCCACCGACACCCTGGACGCCTTCAACCTGCGCGACCACGCCCGCCGCCTCATCTCCACCTGCCTCCGCCTCGGCGCCCTCCCCGAGCTGGCAGAGCTGCGGCTGACGGACTGGGCGCACATGCTTGGCTTCCGCGGCCACTTCTCCACCCGCTCCCGCCGCTACTCCACCACCCTCGGCGAACTCCGAGCCGCCCGCGAACAGCACGCACGCGACAACGACATCACCACCGGCAGACTGCCCCTCTTCGACGAAGACACCGTCCTCGTGATCAGCGAATGGGAGTACGCGGGCAAGGGTCACTCCCTCGGCGATCAACTCCTCGTCGCTGCCCTGACCGGTATGAGCCTTACCGGGCCAACGGATCTAGAGGCGGCCCCTCATGGATGACCTCGTGCTCACCGTCGATGAGGCCGCCCAGCGCCTCCGGGTCAGCCGCTGGACCCTCTACGTCCTCATCCGCTCCAACCAACTCCAGACCATCAAGATCGGCCGCCGCCGCCTCGTTCCGGCTGACGCCCTCGCCGACTGCATCAGGACCCTCGTGGAGGTGGCGCGATGACGAAGACCACGGTCGGCACCCCGGAGGAAGAGCCGAAGCGCCGGACCGGCCGCCGCATCCGCAAGCGCTCCAACGGTGAGGGAAGCATCTGGCCCCGCAAGGATGGCCGCTACGGGTACGCCGCCTTCGTCCAGACCACCGCCGGAACCGTGAAGCGTGTTCAGGGTTCGGCGCGGACCCAGGAGGACGCCCGGAAGAAGCTGACCGAGCTTCTCCGCCAGGCCGACGAGGGCATCCCCGTCTCCTCGGAGAACTGGACGCTGGCCGACTTCATGAACTACTGGCTGAAGAACATCGTCAGCCAGGAGCGGCGCCCCAAGACCTACCAGGGGTACGAGGGCGTCGTCCGGCTCCACCTCATCCCCGGCCTGGGCAAGAAGCGCCTGGGCAAGCTCAAACGCCCAGGACGTCCGCCTCTTCATCAACCGAGTCCGCTCCGAATGTCAGTGCTGCCGGAACGGCTGGGACGCTTCCCGCGAGAAGCCGGTGTGCTGCGCCCTCAAGGGCGGTCAGTGCTGCGACTCCCGCTTGTCCACGCGCATGGTCCAGTCCATCCACGCGGTCCTTCGGAACGCCCTGGAGTGCGCCGTACGAGAGGAGATCATCGCTCGCAACGTCGCGAAGCTCGTCAAGGTCCCGGTGCCTAAGTACAAGGTCAATCGCGGCCTCACCGTCCCGCAGGCGCGTGCTGTCCTCAAGGCCGCTCGGGACCACCGGCTCTACGCGCTGTACGTCCTGGCGCTCTGCCTTGGCCTGCGCCGCGGGGAGCTCCTCGGGCTCCGCTGGGCGGACGTCGACCTTGAGGCCGGCAAGCTGGAAGTGGTCCAGAGCCTCCAGCGGGTCGCGGGCCGCCTCCAGTTCGTTCGCCCCAAGACCTCCGACTCGGAGCGGACTGTCCCGCTGCCGCCCATCTGCGTGGAGGCCCTGCGGGAGCACCGAAGGAAGCAGTTCGCCGAACGCTCGGACCGCTGGGAGGAGTGGACGGAACACGGCCTCGTCTTCCCGTCACGCTGCGGTACCCCGATGGAGCCGGACAACCTACGGCGAAGCTGGGGAGCGATCCGCAAGGCCGCCGGCCTCGGCGATATGAGGTTCCACGACCTCCGCCACACCTGCGTGACGCTCCTGCTCAACCTCGGCGTTCCGCCCCAGGTCGTCCGCGACATCGTCGGCCACAGCGACATCGAGGTCACCATGACCATCTATGCCCACGCCTCGCTTGACGATAAGCGTCAAGCGCTCGCCAGGTTGAGTGAGACGCTCGCATAGCGCGAGTGGTTGCGGCTCCGTGAGCAACGTACCGCTCACGGAGCGGCGGCACATTAGCTCGTGCCTAGACTCGGTTGCCGTCCTTATCCAGATCGAGAACAACCTCGTGGCCTGACTGCT
The DNA here is from genome assembly GCF_027620315.1 of Nonomuraea corallina. Taxonomy (GTDB): domain Bacteria; phylum Actinomycetota; class Actinomycetes; order Streptosporangiales; family Streptosporangiaceae; genus Nonomuraea; species Nonomuraea corallina. Next base: position 50,540 of record NZ_JAPNNL010000005.1, read on the forward strand.
CGTGGTAGTCGAGAAGTAGCAGGAGGGCATCGGACAAAGCGCGTTCCTGCTGCTCAAGACCCGCTGCCAATAGGGCCTTGCGTACATAGAGTGCCTCTACGGCAAGACTGGCGCGATGTGATTCCGGCTCCTCAGCCTGGCTAAAGCAAGCCAGCACCTTGACACAGAACTTCGTGAGATCTGCAGCCTCCGGGTGTGGAGAGGCGATCAGGAACTTCGCGAGTCTTACGACCTGCCCATATGGCTCTGCCGCGGGGAACGCGCTGCCGTTCGGGTAGGTGCTTGGGACGCTCGTCCAGAAGTCAGCAGCCATCTCGTCAATCCTCTGCCATGCCTGCTGCACCTTAGGCGGAGGAGTCTGGACACCCTTGCGGCGAAATAAGCCCATTGGGTCACCCTTGCCAGTTGCGTTGCACTGTTCGACAAGAGTGCATCGAGCTCTACAAGCGCCCTGTTACTGGACGTTGCTGTCACTGTTGCTGTCACCAGACACCAAAAAGCCCCGAACGATGATCCGTTCGGGGCATTCTTGCTGGTCAGTTGAGGTGGTCAGGGGCGGGGTCGAACCGCCGACCTTCCGCTTTTCAGGTGTAGCAATCACCGTGGTCCTCAGTCCCGACCAGGAGCTAGTCAGTCGTCCGCGGTGCTCGTCGTGTGAGCTTGGTGGCCGAGGTTGCCGTCAGCGTTGCCGTCACAGGTACCGCTACGCCCAGTGCCGAGGCCCGACGAAGGAGGGCCTTGGCGGCGATCGCCCCAGCCCGTGAGGTGGGCACCGAAGTCCGCGATCGTCACGGCCTCAGCCCGTCGCGACGGGGTTGTCGAACTCGCCACGCTGTGTTGAGTTGTATGCCAAATCGGTACGGATAGCAGTCACTGCGCGCGCATCGCCTTAATCTCGACATGATGAGTCTCGTCGGCCTGAAGCCCGACCAAGCCCGAAACCTGGCCGCTGCTGCCGAGGTCGCGGGCGGATCCCTCGTCGTTCAAGGCCAAGTGATCCGGCGGCTCCTAGACCGCTGGAACGGCGATTCCAGCCGCCTCGCCACATTTCCGGCTCGGGCCACCTGGGCAGACGACCAGGCCAAGGACATCCGGCGCCGTGTGGGGCTCCTCGAACAGGACCCGGAAGGCGTGTTGTTGTTCGCCAGCATGACCGGCATCCTCGACCTCTGGAAGAAGTACAAGGAGCAAAGACAGAATGTGACCAGGCCGCTCAAGGTCATTTCGGTGATCAGTGGCGTGGAAGCTGCCGTTCAACTGCATAAACGGTGGGCGCAGGGCAGGAACGTCGCTGCGGCACGGGCTGTCTATGACATCCGCCGCTACATGGGTGCTCTCCCCGGAAATCGCAAGCTGTCCGAGCTGATCATCGAAGTGCTCAAGCGTCAGAAAATTCGGGACCTGTACAAGCAGCCCTGGAAGTGGCAGCAGACGGTCTCCGCCGCCATGCAACGGTTGCGCGTCCCCGGCGCGCAGCTCCTGGTCAAGAATCCGCCCGGTGCAGGGGTGTTGGCACGGATCATGTTGCCGGCCGCCGTCGTCACCGGCGTCAAGGAAGCCGTGCTGCCTACGCACGAGGGAACGCAAGGCTGGGTGGACCGCAGCATGGGCGTCGTGCAGGCCGGCGGTGCCGTCGCGGTCATGGGTGGTGCGGGGATCGCCGCCTCGCTCAGCGCATCGGCCGCCGTGGCCGCCGCCGTCCCCGTGGCGGGATGGGTCGCACTCGGCGTGGCCGGCGCCTACTTCCTCGGCAGTTGGGCGTGGGACAAGTGGGGAGACGACATCAAGGCAGGGGTGGGCAAGGCGTGGGAAGGCGCGAAAAGCTTCGTCGAGAAGCTCAAGTTCTGGTGAGTCACCCGTTGATCGAGGTACGGAGGCATCATGGCACCTACCAACGCGCCTCCTCTGGCCAGTAGCAACCGGCGCATCGTCCCCATCTGGACGGACGGCCTTCTCGCGCTCGGCGCCGGAGCCATCGGAGGCGAACTGCTCGGCCGGGCCTCCAACTTCTGGGTTGCCGCGATCGGTGCACTCCTCCTGGTGTCCTTCTGCAATCACGTCGTCTTGACGGTCCTGACCGGCGGCAGCATCGGCAAGCTCATCGGCGGGCTTCGTCTCATCCGTACCTCCGATCGCGATAAGCCGGGACTCGGGCAGGCCACCCGCCGTTGGCTCTGGGGCTTCTTCTACATCGCTATCTCCCCCTTCCTGATGCTGACGGGCAGCGACGTGGACCATCTCGACATCGCCGGCCTGCGCATCGTCCGAACCGCTGATCTCCGCTGACGGGGAGCCGATTACTGGTGGAAGCACATTTAGACGTCGAGCTCTCCGAGTTCCGCGCGCAGGTAGGCGAGGCCCTGGCAGAAGGTGGGACACAGGCCCTGACCCGGTTGACCGACGAAGAGCTTGCCGTCCTGGACCCCCAGGAGACGTTCATCCCCAAGCCGCATCTGTCCGCCATGAACGCTCAGCAGCGCGAATGGGTCATGGCCGCCGCTCTTCGCTCGCTGGTCTCACGTGAAGCCGTGGAGATCGTCAACATCGGCGAACTGGACGCCGTACTCCTTGGAGGACCACAAATCCCGGTAGATCTGCGCATCCGGATGGATGTCGACCTCGCCCTGACCCTCCGCCGTACCGCTGACCGCGTGCTCGCCGTGAAGCAGGAGAGCGCCACCGGCACCGCCTTCGGCTACGTGCACATCCATAGCGCCAACTTGCTCCTCGTGGAACGCATCACCGCCGGCGGCATGCACCTCTTCACGCTGGCCGGCACCGTGCAGGACGTGGTGAAGCTCGTCCTACCCCTCGTGGACCCTCTCGGAGTCGCGGACCGGGACGGCGAGAGCAGGCCCTTGGATCCGTCCACCCTCGACCGGGAGCATGTTGGGTCGCTCGCGAGCGTGATCGACAATGCCCGCGTCGTGGGGCAGATGGTTCTTCTGAACGAGCCTCCCGGCCCCTTGATGATGACGTACGCCACGGACCGGGCGGTGTGGGCTGTCGTGGTCGACGGCCCACACGCTCTCAGCGGCGTGACCGCCAGGCCCGTGAGCGCAGCGACGTTGTCACGACGCATCGCGGACATGATGTCCACGGGAAACCCGGAGACGGGCCATGCCTGACCGATTGAGCGAGTGCCAAGCTGATATGCGTCTCATTGAGCAAGCTGCCGATGACATCGAACGAACACTCGAAGCGGTCAACGCGACCAGCGGCGAGAGTGTCTGGGCCGGCCCCGCCGGAGATCGCTTCCGTAACGACTGGGCACTACACCGCTTGGCCATCCGAGCTGCTCTCAACGACGTCAGAGCCCAAATCCAGTCCATAATCGCAGGGGTACGGAAAGAAGAAGGGAGGTCATAGGACGTTGGCTCTCTCGGCCTGCCGCTCACCTCGAAGCTCACCTGAATGTCGCAACGCACGATTGGCAATCTGGGCAGGTGCTTAAAGACCGTGAGACCTTACCTGACCAGGGGGCGTATGGCGGCTAGGCCCGAAAGCATTGGAAGCTGCCGATAGCTCGGAGCTATTCCCTCTCGCCCCTACCGCGTACGACATCAGCGATTCTCAATGCGGCTTCAGCCGGGTCATCGTGTTCCCATACCCTGATTGAAGTCCATCCAGCAGCGACAAGTTTAGAGTCAGTATCCTGATCGCGCAGCGTGTTTCTTCTAATCTTCTCCGACCAGTAGTGAGAGTTGGTCATCACTGCATTTTGATGAGTCGGGCAGCCATGCCAAAAGCAGCCGTCCAGGAAAACGGCTATCTTTGCCCGGGTGAATACTAGGTCGGCTGTGCGTCTAAGGGAGGGGAGAGGCCGGGTTGCTACCCGATATCTGAGCCCCAGGCTATGCACTGCCCTCCTTAGAGCCAGTTCAGGCTTTGTGTCACGGCTACGGTTCGCCCGCATAACGGCTCGAACGGCATCACTGGATGCCCATGAATCTGCAGGCTGGTTCATAACTCCAGAACTTTAAAACAGCTTCTGGTCTTCGGCGTTTTCGCTGTGATCAATATAAGCCTCGTCGACCTCATCGCTGAAATAGTCCAACCAGCGATCGATCTCCGAGAGCTTGACCTCTATCTCAGCAATTCGGCGGTGGAGGGCGCCAGGGAAGTCGCTTATAACTTGTGCGACCTGAAGTCCGGACCATCCGAAAACGTTTCTCAAAAATGCGTGAACGCTCTCGTGTACATTGATTGATACTCCGAGATCCTTCTCAAGGGTTGGGATCCTTTCTGAATTCAGGAGGGAGATATGCCTTGGATTACTGACAACTAGCGCTGCGCGTGGGATTCCTGCAGCAGAGACGGCTCGTGCGAACTGCTCAAGTTCTGCGATGGAGACCGGCTTTCCTCTAACTTCCACAGACAAGAGGATGTTTCCGTCCGCCTTTACCTGTACGTCTCCGGGGATGTCCCGTGAAGGATCGTTTATTCGCCGAGACACTACTTCGGCATGTAGCATGTCTAGCCCCGCCGCCACACATGCCTGCAATTTTCTCGGTATGTGGCTGCCTGTGGAAACGTACCTATCTGTCAGATCGATAAGACTCGATTCGAGCAGTCTGCTGGAGCCGATGGCACGCTGACTCTTTCTGGCTATCTCTATGCAAACTCGCAGAAATGCACCCAGGGCAAGGCGGGCCTCCATGGCGGAGTATCCCTCTAGCCGTTCGAGGTTCCTTTTCAAGGCATCGAAATACGGAAGAGCTGAAGCTCTAACTCTTTCTCTCTTTATTTCGTCATAGTGATCGAATCGAAAGAAAGGTTGATTGTTAATTGGCTCGCGCCCTGTAAGCCTAAGGCTGAAGTTGAGTTCTACGGACGCCGGCACCAGCACGTTATGGCATAATGTTCGAGCCGAATAAGAACGCTCGCCCTGCGTTTCCTTGAGGCCCAGTGGGTCAACTTGATCGTCGCAAGCTCGTGCGAGGAGCGCGGTGCCCAGGGCGGGGGTGAACGTACCCGATGCCTTATCCTCGCGAAGCATTGTCGCAAGGTCGATCCATTCTTGCGGAAGCTCGGTGTCTTCCTCGGCTAGAATGTATGCTTCTTCTAGTATTCTGCGTGCCCGTGCATGATCGATATGAATACCCATATGCAGTACCGCACCTTCTAGAAGAGAAGGGTCTCCTGAACCTGTTCAGGCCGGGCGCCGTCGCCCAGAGGGTCAAGATACCCCATCTGCTCCATGAGCGCGCGGATGACAACCTTCCCTAGCTCAACGGGCACAGCATTGCCGATCTGACGTTGAACTTCTCTGCGGTCGCCGATGAACTCGAACTCGTCGGGGAACGTCATGATGCGCTTGAGCTCAGGCACGCGGAGTCGACGTGCACGCATCTCGCCGTCGGCGTTGGGGACGTTTTCCCAATGGAAGGGGCCTACCCACGGTCCCGGCTGAGCCTGAACCGTCGTGGAGGGTCGATCAGGATCTAGCCGGAGCAGAAACGTCCAGTACCGGCTTCGCCACTTGAACACGGGGCGGCCACCATACCGGTCCGTGTGCCACAGGTAGTTTTGCCCAGGAGGGACCTCGGCTGCCAATTCGCCAAATGTTCCATCAGCGATCTCTCCATTTTCTGGAGTTGCCGGGAGGCCATCGAAAACTTCTTTGACGCCTACAAAAGGCAGCTTTGAAGGATCGTATTCCCTATCTCTTTCAGACTCTCCGGAATGAGTAATGGGAGGAAAATGGAACGGCTTCCCGTCCCGCCGACCCACGACGAATACTCGCCTTCTCAGCTGCGGAACACCGTATTCTGCTGCCAACAGGACCTTGTATTCGACGCTGTATCCAGATTCTCGCAACCCTGTGATAAGCCGCCGTAGCTGTTCCTGGTGAGTTCTATAGGTCAGGCCCTGTACGTTCTCCAACACGAAAGCTTCTGGTTGGGCCTCGGAAACGACGCGTACGTACTCGTCCAGCAATGAGGCGTTCGGGTCCTGGCTGTTACGCTTTTCTTCGATCCAGAAGCCTGACTTGCTGAAGGGTGTACAAGGAGGGCCTCCAACCACGAGAGTTGGCTCCCCCTTGCTTAGGCCAGCAACCTTGAGGAGATCGGAAGTGCTAACTGTACGAATATCCTCCAGGATGGTCTTAGTGTGCGGAAAGTTGCGCGCCAGCGTTTGCAGCGCTGTCCCGTCGTAATCGGTCGCAACCCTCACACGAAGCGGCGATCCAGAACCATCGTGGACGAGGGGTGGTTCAGCGCAGCGCTCAACAGCGCAGTCCAAGCCTCCTGCGCCTGCGAACAGGCTGATGACTGGAAGTTCATTCGTCACTGGACCAAGGTAGCGGATGATCGACTGTCGAGCGGTTCACCTAGCGTGACCGATGGCACTCTTACGGTGACTGTTATGTCGGCTCTCTACCCTCTCTGGCGCGCGGGCGGTGCGGGCCACGACCGGCCGAAGAGCCGCAGCGTGGCCCGTGGCCGCTGGCGCGCGCCGTGCCGCCGTAGGTGGCGCGGGTTGAGTCGGCATGAGGCGCGGTGTCGGGATTGCTCCCGGTCCGTTTCCTCATGCCGCTCGCCGAACCCGCCGTGCGCCTTTCAACGCAACGGGCTCTCCACGGTCTCTGCCGTCAGGTGGTTTCGGTGACCCAGGGGTTGCCGATCGTGTTGCCTCGGTAGCGGTATCGTGTGATCGGGATGGCCGCTGTCCGTTTCAACTCGATTCCGCCTGCCGCGATGGGCCGCCATTGCCCGTTGGGCATGACGTAGCGGCGGCGGACGTCTCCCCATCTCCAGCGGTGCCGGGTCGTGAGCATTCGGATCAGCCTGCACCAGGTGAAATGGTCCAGGCTGTCGAAGGTGCGCTGGGCCACGGCGTGCTGGAAGTAGGCTGCCCAGCCGTGGGTGATCTGGTTGATCCTCCGCAGCAGTTTGGCCAGGTCGTGTTGTGACGTTCTGGGCGTCAGAGCACGGACCTTCGCGCGCACGGAGCGGATGGCCGCGTGTGAGACGAAGGTGTAGACATACCACTGGTTCGTGCCGTGCTTGCGACTCCATTGGAGGCGGAACCCCAAGAAGTCGATCGCCTCGCTGAGGTGTCTGACCTGGGTCTTGGACGGCGACAACCGTAACCCGAGCCTGGCCAGGACCTCGGCGACCTCCTCACGCAGGGCGTGGACATCATCGCCGGTGCCGTGCACGAGGATGACGAAGTCGTCGGCGTAGCGGACGAGTCGCCAGTTCGGCAGGCCTTTGCGGCGGCGGTGCACACGCCGGGCGTGGGTGCTCATCGAGCCGCCCTGCTGCCAGGGCCGATGGAGATGCTCATCGAGCACCTGCATGGCGATGTTGAACAGCAGGGGCGACAGGATGCCGCCCTGCGGCGTACCGGCGTGAGACTTCCGCAAGGAGCCGAGTTCGGTGAGAACTCCTGCCTTGAGGAAGGCCTTGACCAGTGCCAGGACGCGTTTGTCCTTCACCCGCGAACGCACGCGGTCCATCAGGGCCACATGGTCGAGGTTGTCGAAGGCCGCTTCGATGTCCGCGTCCAGCACCCAGCGATAGGCCCGGGTGCCGAAGTAGTGGATCTCCGCGATCGCGTCATGGGCTCGCCGTCGGGGCCGGAACCCGTAGGAGACCGGCAGGAAGTCGGCCTCGAAGATGGGTTCCAGCACCAATTTCACCGCTGCCTGGACGACCCGGTCTGCCACCGTGGGAATGCCCAGGTGGCGAACCTTGCCGCTACCTCCTGGTTTGGGAATCAGGCGTTCCCGCACCGGCAGCGGGCGGAACGAGCCCGTCTTGAGCTGGGCTCGCAGGTCGGCCAGGAAGCCGGGGACTCCCACGTGCTCTTCGACATCGGCGACGGTCAGGCCGTCGATGCCGGCAGTGCGGGAGCCGATGTTGCCCGCGACCCGTTCGAACGCTGCCAGCAGCGTGGCCGGGTCGTGCACGAGGTTGAACAGATCGTCGAACCGGCGGCCGGGATCGGCCACCGCCCAACGGTGAAGCTTGGCCTGCATCTCCGATACCCGCCGCCGCGGTCCCATCGGGACCGCCTCTGGCCAGGCGCCGCCATTCGGCGGCGCATCTTTCGGCATTGCAGCCTCCAATCTCTTCTCGAAACCGCTGCCGCCCTTCGCCATGTGGCCGGCTTTCCCGGCCTCGGACTACTACGGCGGCTCCGCCCCATCCGGCCCGTTCGACGGTCGGTGCGTCTATCCCGACGTCGGGGCTGGCTGCCCGCGCATCGGGAGATGCGACCGGATGGTTCCCGTGTTCACACCGATTCGCTGGGTGGAGGAGGAGCCCGGCTCTATCCCAGCGGCATCGCCATGGGTACGCCGCAGACCTTCCCCATGGCCTCCCGGAGCCGTTCAAGGGGCCGACTCCGGAAGTTCCCGCCGCTCAAGAACACAGCGGGACGCACCGCGCCCGGCCCATATCCACCAGATTTGAGCCGGTCCTACGTGTTGAAGGACGTAATGACGCCGGTTCCTCGCGTACTCCTTTCCACCTCGCTCGCCGGACCCACACCATCTGGCGGTACTGGCCCGTCCCGGCTTTGTCAGGGCTGCTCTCGCCATCCCCGGCACCACCCGGTTAGGCTGCCCTCAGCTTCCCCGCCCTGCTGCGACAGGACGAAGGAGAAGGTCTTCCACCTCCTCACGAACCGGTGCGCCGCACGGCGCACCCTTGAAGACGTAGAGAAAGTTCTCATCCGGCCGAGCGATAGCCTTGTGACCTGCGGGTGGTCAGGCTGTGTTGGCGGCTCCGGCGGGAACTGGTGATGGAGCCTGTCGCGGACTATGCGTCCCCGGCTTCGGAGCTATCAGGAGGGCTGACGAAGCTGCCCATGCCGCGGACGGTGTAGATGGTGCCCTCTTCACGGAGGGCTCGCATGGCCTTGTGGGCGGTCATCCGGGCTATGCCGAACTCCTGCATGAGGTCGTTCTCGCTGGGGACGCGTGAGCCTGGGCGGTAGGTGCCGGCCGCGATGCGATCGCGGATCACCTGGGTGACTTGCTGCCATCTGGGCTGGTCCTCGCGAAACTCCACGCTTTGACTGTAGGAGAGCGTGATCTACCATCGTGCTCCGGGTGGCTCTCTGGAGCCCTATAGACAACCGTAGGGATGCTGCTTAGGCTGTGCACCCGTGGCACTGGCACAGCCCCAGGGATGCACACCGCTTTCAGTTCCGGGCGGCGGTCGTCCCTGGGCCAAGAGCAGGGGAGACGAAGCGATGGCCAAGAGCGGCTTCCTCCAGGACGCACATCACAGTCCCCACGTCGCCCGCCCTCGTCCTGATGCGGAGCTGGTGGACTGGAGCCCACCGGCACACCGCGTTGACCGGGTACGCGTACGCGCCCACACCTGTTGCTGTCGCCGCCCTGCCTTCGAGTTGTGCGCCGCCGCCGGCCTGTGGTTCGTGCGACGCGTCGCTGACGACGGCGCGATCACCGAAAGCCCATGGACGCCATCATGGGACGCCATGGAGCTGTGGGAACAGATCCTGCGCGGTCAGGCGTGGTAGATCCCCACCGGATCGGCCCGGTGGGGAGACGCTGCCGCCTGCTGGTCAGCAAAGATCCATGCCACCAGTCGAGCCACCTTCGCGGACGTGATCTCGTCGGTCTGGAAGCGGCAGGCGAACAGGCCGTCGTCGTGGGCGTGCAGGTCGGCCAGGGTCTCATCCCATGCACGCAACCGTTCAGCGGTGTCGTCGTCGCCGCGCTCGCGGGAACGTCGTTCGCACATCTCGCGCGACACCCACAGCAGGACCACCAGCCACCGCCCCGCGTCCACCAGGCGGCGGACGTCATCGACGGTGCCCATGTGCACGACGGGTACCTGCCCGGCCTCGGTGATCTGCTCGACCTGGTGGCGGTCGACGGCGTAGGCGTTGCCGTACCGGTGGCTCTCGACGAGCAGCCGCCGAGCGGCGCGCAGTTCGGCGAGGCGCTCGAAGCTGACGAACTCGTACTCGCTGCCACGTGGGATGCCGGCCTTGAGCTTGCGCAACAGCACGAACCGGGGGTCCAGCGCTGTCAGGGCAGCGGTGACGGTGCTCTTGCCGCTGGCCGGCGGCCCGTACAGCACCACGCCCCTCATGCCAGGATCCGTTTGAGCGTCTCGCGGGTCTGGTCGGCCAGGCTGATCGCGGCTCCGAGCCGGTTGTCAACGGTGATGTGCGCGGTCTCCGGGCTGGTGTCCGTCTGGAGACCGCTGGTGTACGTCTCCCAGTTCTTCAGCTTCCAGCCGTCTCGGGGCGCTCCGCGGAACTCGATGTACTCGCGCATGGACTCGACATCGCAGCGGACCCAGACCACCGCCACATCGATGCCCTTGGCCGCGTACCGGTTCGTGAGCCGGGAGATCCACGCGGGGTCGGCCAGCTCGGCGATGAACGGCGCGGCGAGGATGGCTGAGGTGCCGACCTTGAGGTTGTCGAACGCTGTCTCCATCAGGCACCGGTACTCCAGCGGTCGGACCTCTCTCAGGTAGAGCTCGGTGTGCCGGTCGTGCGGGTCGCCGCCGAGGGAGACGAGCAGGCGTTCGACCATGGCGCGGGTGATTGAGTCCTTGTCCAGGAACGCCCAGCCGGTGATGTCGGACAGGAAGCGGGAGAACTCGGTCTTGCCCGATCCGGCGTAGCCGCCCACGAGAGTCAGGATCGGTTTGGGGCTGCCCTGGCCGTGGCGTCTTCGCCAGGCGTCCACGACGCGGTTGTGTAGGGCGTTCTGTTCGGCGTTGGCGGGGGCGCCGGAGACTTTGACGAGGGTCTGTTCGATGACCTGGGCGGCGGCGTTGTCGGCGGCGGGGTCGGAGGGTTGGGGCAAATCCGAGATGGAATTTTCCACTTCGGCTATTTCGCCGGGAAGTGGCAGTCGGAAACCCAGGGTCGGCTCATTCGCCTGATAGAGCAGGCAATAGGCGCGGCGGTAGTGAGGTCCGGGATATACCGATCCCTGCTCGTGTGCCCAGAGTGTCTGGAAATTGGCGGCTGGTGCGGACAGGCCGTGCCTGCGGGCGACCTGGCGGAGCTGGTCACCTGCGGCTTCCAAGGTGAGGCCGTGTGCCTCGCGGTGCTGGCGCAGGATGATCGGCTGCCATCCGGGGCGGTGAATTGTCTTCATCGCATCCTTTTGACGCACTTCGAGGGGCGGGCATGTGTAAGAGCATGTGTAACCGCCGTGCAGGCAGCAATGCAGAAGCTTAGCTAACGCTCCGTGATACTCAAGAGCGCGAATTCGCGGTGAACTATCGGCATCCCCGCCGGGATAACGACCAGCCAGAAAAGGGGTGCCGAAATGACCGCAAACAAGGAACTGCTGGACGAGCTTCGGGCGATCCGGTCCGAGATGGAGGAGCTGGCCTGTCGGATCAGCGAGATCGCTTCGGCTCTCGGAACACGGCCTTCTCAAGGTCGGCGATCCGCTCGCCGAGATCCGCCAGAGCGCCGCGCATCTGGGCGAGCTGCTCCATGAGCTCCGAAGAGCCGGCCTGCTCGGAGCGGTCGGCCTCCTCGGCTCGGGCCGCGGCGTCCTCGCGGACGAAGACGCCCTTGCCCTGCTGGCCGACGATCAGCCCCTCGGTACGAAGCACGCTGATGGCCGCCTTGACCACGCTGGCGGACACGTCGTAGCGCTGGCCGAGCTGGGCGGTCGACGGCAGCGCGGCGCCGGGCGCGAGTGAGCCCGATCTGATCTGCGCGCGCAGGTCGTCGGCTATCTGGAGATAGCCGGGCCGACCGGTCTTTTCGACCATCCGCCGCCTTCCACGAGGTGCCTGTCTCTCCAGTTCAGCACAGGCGGCACGACATGCCAACCAAGTCTGCGTGGAAGCCCTTGACAACTTGGAATGCTAAGCGTTCTATGTATGCAGAGAGTTACTGATCCGCTACTCGAAGGAACCTGCCATGCGCACCGTCCCCATCCCTGTCGACACGAACAAGCTCACGATCACCTGCGTGAAGGCCCCGCGCCCGCGCGTCCTCAACCGCGACACCGGCGAGATCAAGACCGACAAGAACGGCAACACCGTCTACGAGGTCACCGTCTCCGTGGAAGACGAACTCGGCCGGATCGAACTCGTCAAGATCGGCATCACTGGCGAACCGCCCATCAAGGCCGGCGACCCCGTCAACGCGGTCGGACTGCTCGGCTACGTCTGGGAGATCGCCGGCCGCTGGGGCATCTCCTACCGCGCCACCGCCCTCCTCCCGCTGCGGGAGGCCGCCGATGTCTGACCAGCACTGGTGGGCGCTCGGAGTCCTGGCCGCGGTGGCGGCCGGGCTCTGGGCCTGGCGCCGCTGGCACTACCGCTCCTTCTGGCTCGTCGTCGGCTTCCCGATCGTGGCCATCACCGTGCGGGCGTCCTGGCGCAAGGTCGCGCTCGGGTGCGGCCTGACCAAGAAGCGGCAGCGCTTCTGGTTCACCACCGTCCCCGGCCTGGTCTCCTCGACCGGCGTCATCCGGGTCAAGCGCCGCTTCCAGCGGATCGCCGTCGACACCAAGCCGTTCATGTGGCTGCCGCTGCCGACCCGGCACGGCTGGCGGGTCACCCTGCACACCTTGGAAGGCCAGATCCCCGGCGACTACGCCGACGTCGCCGAACGGCTCGCGCACTCCTGGGGCGTGCACGCCGTGCGCGTCTCCTCCGACAAGCCCGGACGGGTCCGGCTGGCTGCGACCATGCGCGACCCGCTGGTCACCGTCGACCAGCTCCCGGCCTCTACCGAACTGCTCAAGGTCACCGTGGGCAGGTTGGAGACCGGCGGGCCGTGGGTCGTCGACTTCAAGACCGTCCCGCACTGGCTGAACGCCGGAGCCACGCAGTCCGGCAAGTCCAACCTCGCCAATGCCCTGATCGTCGGTCTGGCGCCACAGCCGGTGGCGCTGGTCGGCTTCGACCTCAAGGGCGGAGTCGAGTTCACCCCGTACGCGCCGCGCTTGTCGGCGCTGGCCACCTCACGGGCCGAGTGCGGTGGGCTGCTCGATGACCTGGTGGCGCTCATGACGGACCGGATGGGCGTGTGCCGGATGGCCGGCGCCCGCAACATCTGGCAACTCCCGCCCACCCTGCGGCCGGTCCCGGTCGTGGTCCTGGTCGACGAGCTGGCCGAGCTCTACCTGATGGCCGACAAGAGTGAGAAGGACGAGATCGCCAAGACCTCCACCGCGCTGCTGCGGGTGGCGCAGCTCGGGCGGGCGTTCGGCATCTACCTGTTCTGCTGCGGCCAACGGATCGGCTCCGACCTCGGGCCCGGCGTCACGGCGCTGCGGGCGCAGTGCTCGGGCCGGATCTGCCATCGGGTCAACGACCCGGAGACCGCGACCATGACGCTCGGCGATCTGGATCCCGCCGCGCTGGATTCCGCCCGCGCCATCGCCGCCGAGACGCCCGGCGTGGCCATCGTCGCCAGCCAGGACGGCCAGTGGTATCGCGCCCGCTCCTTCTACGTCAGCGAAGCCGCGGCCGAATACGCCGCCCACGCCTATGCCGGCCTCGCCCCGGCTTGGGCGGACGTGATGGCCGCGCAGCCTCACGAACTGCCCGACTCGCAGACCGCCTGACCAGAAGGGAGGAACCGTGATGTGCCGCTTGGCCGCCTGGCTGCTCGACACCGGCCCCGTCCTCGTCCTGGCCCTCATCGCTGGAGCGGGCTCGTTCACCCACATCCGCGACACCGCCACCGAGCACGGCCAGCACGGCTGGATGTCCTGGGCCGTGGCCGTCTGCATCGACCTCACGTGCGTCATGGCCGCCCGCGAACGCCAGCGCGACAAGAAGACCGGCCGCGTCCGGCGCGGTCCGGTCTCCTGGCCGGTGCTCGTCCTGGCCGGTGGCGTCGTCCTGTCGCTGGCGGCGAACCTGCAACAGGCCGACCCGACCGTGTGGGGATGGATCACCGCCGCCACTCCGGCCGCTGCGTTCCTCGTCGCCGTCTCCATGCTGGAGCGCCGCGCCGCCGCCCGTACGGAGCTGTCCCCGGACGTCTCGCAGACGTCCCCGTCCTGGACGGCGGCGTCCCCGCCCGTCCCTGAACGTCCGCAAGCCGTCCCGTATGAGGACCGTCCCGCGCTCGTCCCCGCCGCCGAGGACGGCCCAGACGACCGGCAGGACGGGCCGACGCCCGATCCGGCACTCGTCGACTACGCCCGCCGCGTCGCCGACGAACACCACACCGCGCACGGCAGGCCCATTACCCGCGACCAGCTCCGCGCCCGCCTGGGCGTGTCCCACCAGCTCGCCTCAGACCTGCTGCGCACCCTGCGCACCGCATGAACAGGAGATCACCGATGACCGACGACCGCACCGCGTTCATTCATGGCCTCATCCACCTGGCCGTCTTCCTCCAAGCCAACCCCGACGCGCCCGCACCCCGGAGGGCCGTCGTCCACTACTTCGCTCGGGACGCCGACGACGACCAGATGCGCGCGCAGATCGACGCCATCGCCGGCCTTCTCGGCAGCACGGCCGACCAGGACAGCGGCCACTACGTCACCTCGGTGTGCTTCGGCCCTGTGGAGTACCGAGCCGTGGCCATCCTGTCCGACGCCCGCGCCCGCCACGCCGCCCACGACAGCTACCGCGGCTGCATCACACCCGACACCCACTGAAGGAGAACCCATCGTGCGTATCCGCCTCGAAGGAAACCGCGCCGAGATCGCGCTCGGCATGTTCCACCTGCGCGAGGCCTTCGACGTCACCTCGATGTCGCGGGCCTACCCCGACCGCGCCCGGCCCCGCAGCTACCGCATGTACGTGACGATCAGCCCGCGCAAGAACCGGTGACCGCCATGACCGAACAGCCCTGGGCCGACTGGCCCGAGATCCTCGACGCCATCCCGATCGCCCGCTACCGCTGCGGCACCTGCGGCGGCACCGGCCTCAGCGAGAACGACACCTGCGCCGACTGCCACGGCACCGGCATCGACAACCACGGCGCTTAACCGCTGTAGCGCCCCCCGCCTGGCCACACATCCGCCAAGATCCGCGCCAGGCCGGGGGCCATCCCACACCAGCAACCTGGATAGGACGGTCCCATCTTGCCCTGCCTTGCCCACTCCCACGCCGTCGCCGGAATGATCGACCGGCTCAACCACCCCGACTACGACCGCTGGGCCTCCCAGATCCGCCGTACCGGAGGCTGCCGCCAACCCATCCACCTGCGCGGCAAGGTCGAACACTACGACCAGGCCACCGGCCAACTCCTGCACCGCTACACCACCCGCACCGAACCCGACGGCATCCTGCGCGTCCCGTGCAAGACCCGCCGCGCCTCCCGCTGCCCGGCCTGCGCCGAGATCTACCGCGCCGACACCTACCAACTCATCCGCGCCGGCCTCGTCGGCGGCAAGAGCGTGCCCGAGACGGTCAGCGCGCATCCGTGCCTGTTCGTCACCCTGACCGCCCCGTCCTTCGGAGCCGTGCACGTCCGACGGGAGAAGAACGGCAAGGTCCTGCCCTGCCACGCCCGCCGCGACGCACCCACCTGCCCGCACGGGCACGTCATGTCCTGCACCGCCCGGCACTCCGCCGACGATCCCCGGCTCGGGGAGCCGCTCTGCCCGGACTGCTACGACTACGACGGGTCAGTGCTGTTCAACGCCATCAGCCCTGAGCTGTGGCGGCGCTTCACCGAAGCCCTGCGCCGCCGCTTCGCCAAACTCTCCGGCCTGACGCTAAAGGCCCTGCGCGAGCAGGCGGTCATCTCCTTCGCCAAGGTCGCCGAGTACCAGCGGCGCGGCGTCGTCCACTTCCACGCCGTCGTACGTCTCGACGGCCCGGACGGCCCCACCTCACCGCCCCCGGCCTGGGCCACCGCTGAGGCCCTGGCCGACGCCGTCCAACACGCGGCGACGGCCGTAACCGCCGACGTCAAGCCGCTGGCCCGTACCTTCCGCTGGGGCGAACAGCTCGACGTCCGCCGCATCACCTTGGACGGTGAACTGACCGAGCAGGCCGTCGCGGCCTACATCGCCAAGTACGCCACCAAGGCCGCCGAATGCGTCGGCACCCTGGACCAGCGCATCCAACTCCTCGACGACCTCGACGCGCTCCCGATCCGGCCGCACGCCCGCCGACTGATCGACGCCTGCCTGCGCCTGGGCGCCCTCGACGACCTGGCCGACCTCCGGCTGATCCAGTGGGCGCACATGCTCGGCTTCCGCGGCCACTTCTCCACCAAGTCCCGCCGCTACTCCACCACCCTGAGCGAACTCCGCGCCGCCCGCGAGGAACACCGCAAGGCCGAAGCCATCACCACCGGACGCCTGCCCCTCTTCGAGGAAGACACCGTCCTCGTCATCGCCCACTGGGAGTACGCCGGACAGGGCCTCTCCCTCGGAGAGCAACTCCTTGCCGCAGCCCTCACAGGCTCCCGCCCTGCCACCTCAACGCCTTCGGAGGCCCTCGCATGAATGAGGTCGTGCTCACCGTCGATGAGGCCGCCCAGCGCCTCCGGGTCAGCCGGTGGACCCTCTACACCCTCATCCGCTCCAACCAGCTCCAGACCATCAAGATCGGTCGTCGCCGCCTCGTCCCCGTCGACGCCCTGGCCGACTGCATCAAGACCCTCGTGGAGGTGGCGCGATGACCAAGACCACGCTCGACACACCAGGGGAGGAGCCGAAGCGCCGGCCTGGCCGCCGCTCCCGCAAGCGCTCCAACGGTGAGGGGACGATCTACCAGCGCAAGGATGGCCGCTGGGAGGGGGCGGCCTTCGTCCTCACCACAGCGGGCACGTACAAGCGCGTCCGCGCGTATGGCCGCACCCACGAGGAAGCTCGCAAGAAGCTCACCAAGTTGATCGCGCAGGCTGATCAGGGTATCCCGGTCGCCTCGGAGAACTGGACGCTGGCCGAGTTCCTTACGTACTGGCTCAAGCACATCGTCAAGGAGGAGCGGCGGCCCAAGACTTACCAGGGCTATGAGGGCGTCGTCCGCCTCCACCTCATCCCCGGCCTGGGCAAGAAGCGTCTCGGCAAGCTCACCGCCCAAGACGTTCGGGTCTTCATCAACCGCATCCGGAAGGAATGCCAGTGCTGCAAGCACGGATGGGACGCCTCCCGTGAGCGGCCCACGTGCTGCGCCCTCAAGGCTCCGAAATGCTGCGGGTCGTTTCTGTCCACGCGGATGATCCAGTCCATCCACGCGGTTCTTCGGAACGCACTCGAACGGGCTGTACGTGAGGAGATCATTCCGCGGAACGTCTCGAAGCTCGTCACGGTCTCCGTGCCCTCGTACAAGGTGAACCGTGGTCTGACGACCGAGCAGGCCCGACGGGTGCTGAAGGTATCTCGCGAGGACCGGTTCCACGCGCTGTACGTCCTGGCGCTCTGCCTCGGTCTCCGGCGCGGGGAACTGCTCGGCCTTCGCTGGGAGGATGTCGACCTCGACGCGGGCACTTTGGAGGTAGTCCAGACTCTTCAGCGCGTCGGTGGCGAGCTCCGGTTCGTCCGTCCCAAGACGGAGAACTCCGAGCGCACGATCCCGCTGCCCGAGATCTGTGTCGATGCTCTCAAGGAGCACCGCAGGCGGCAGTTCGCCGAGCGGTCAGACGCCTGGCCCGATTGGGAGGATTATGGGCTTGTCTTCCCGTCTCGGCGCGGAACGCCGATGGAGCCCGACAATCTCCGCCGAAGCTGGGGAGCCGTCCGCGAGGCCGCCGGCCTCGGCGAGATACGCCTCCACGACATGCGGCACACCTGCGTGAGCCTCCTCCTGGACCTCGGCGTCCCGCCGCACATCGTCCGGGAGATAGTCGGCCACAGCGACATCGAGGTCACGATGACGATCTACGCGCATGCGTCTCTGGACGAGAAGCGCAAGGCTCTTGGGAAACTCGGAGAGGCTCTGACGTAAGGACGCCGAGGACGAGTAGAGGTGCCCATGGTGACTCTGGGCACCTCTACTTGTTGCAAGAGCAAGTCAATGCTGGCATCCGCGTGTAAGGGTTCCCTCAACTGGCTACATACCTAACTGTGATCAATTCACTACTCTTTGGAGCATGGGTATGGGACTTCGAGAATTGGCATTGACGCTCACCCTTCAAGGGGTCGGCGCAGCATCGCTTGGAGAACTCCGAGATGCATACATAGTGGATCATCCGGAGCTGCTTGGGCGGAAACGGAACAGTCGTCCACTCATGCAGAAGATCCAGGCTGCACTGCTGGAGGACGGCATTCTTATCTGGCCCAGCCAGCTGGGTAGCTTGGAGGCCAAGCGGATGGTCTACCTTGTGCGTACAGGCTCGGCCCTGGGGGAGGCTCTTGTCATCTTGGACAAGATGGAGCCCAACCAGATCCTTGCTGAAGTGATTCTTTCCAAGCTTCGGTTCGCGTACGACGCCGAGGAAGCTGTTACCAGCTGACGTTGCCGTCAGGGTTGCCGTCAGCAGACACAGAAACGCCCCGGAGCGATGATCGCTTCGGGGCATTCTTGCTGGTCAGATGAGGTGGTCAGGGGCGGGGTCGAACCGCCGACCTTCCGCTTTTCAGGCGGACGCTCGTACCAACTGAGCTACCTGACCTAGAGCGGTCCTGACGGGACTTGAACCCGCGACCTCCACCTTGACAGGGTGGCGAGCACTCCAAACTGCTCTACAGGACCTTGCTTCTTGCTTTGCGCTCGCTTAGCTTACCAGCTCCCCGGTGGTCTCAGACCATCCGTTTCGCGGTGCGCCAGGCGCTCGCTGTGCCCCCAACGGGATTCGAACCCGTGCCGCCGCCTTGAAAGGGCGGTGTCCTAGGCCGCTAGACGATGGGGGCTCAGGATTCCCTGTCGCCTTCCGTCGGAGACCTCTGAAGCATAGGGGACGATTGCCCCTCATGCCAAAGCGGCTTTCCGTTGGCCGGCGTGGTCGTGCCGCTGATCGATCCCGATGGCGTCGGGGCGCTCGTTGGCTCTGGGAGAATTGTACGACCCGGGTCGGGTTCCACGTGACGCTGGACGTACACCGACTGCTCGCCGAGGCCGCCGAGGGTGATGTCGTCCCAGGCCTGGAGGCGTTTGGTCTCTTTGTCGAAGTACAGGACGGATGCCTGGACGGGGGTGGGCGCCTCGTGTTCGAGGGCGCGCAGGCCGGCGCCGCCTGTGGAGCCCTGGACCATGACGCGGGTGCCGGTGGGCAGCATGGCGGTGGAGCGGGCGTGGGCGTGGCCGGTGAGCACGAGCGGAGTGGCGCCGGAGAAGCCACGGGCGACGATGTCGTCGTGCACGGCCACGAGGTCGGCCTGCTCGACCTTGGCCCGGTGGTCGCGGCCGTACTGCTCCATGGAGGCGGGGTCGGGCTGGACGACGGTGGTCTTGTCGGGGGTGAACCGGGGGTCGCCGAGGCCGTAGATGTCCAGGCCGGCGACGTTGCGCATCTTGTCGTCGAGGACGATGGCGTTCTTCTGGCCGGCGACCGCGCGCTGGGTGGTCTTGGAGTCGTGGTTGCCCCGTACGAACACGTACGGGACCCCTAGGGTGCCGATCTCCTCGACGAACTTGTTCTCCGCCTTCGTCCCGTGATCGGAGATGTCCCCGGTGTCGACGATCAGGTCGACGGCGAACTGGTCCTTCAGTGAGCGGATCACGGTCCAGGCGATCGGGTTGATGTGGATGTCGGAGACGTGCAGGACCCGGATGGACCGGTCGTCGGCGTCGTACACCGGGAGTGTCGAGACCGCGTCGTACAGCTTCGAGACGTTCGTCACCAGCTTGGTGAGCTGCGCGCGGTACGACTCGAACCTGGACACGATGGCCTCCGCGCTGCCCACCAGGGAGGGGGCGGCGGCGATCAGGCCGGAGTAGCGGGGTTCGACGAGCGAGCCCGGCTGGAACGTGCGAACCGCGAACATGCCCGTGCCCGCCAGCGCCACCGCGGCCGCCAGCAGGCCCGTCAGTGCCACGAGCGGGCGCCTGAAGACCAGCAGGACGGCGATCAGCGCGCCCGCGCCCGCGCACAGCAGCGAGCGGATCGCCAGTTCGCGCACGCCGTCCATCAGATCGCGCTCGATCATGGCCGGCAGCCGGTCAGTGAGCTTGGGGTCCTCCAGGAGGAGGCGGGCGCGTTCCTGGTCGATGTTCTCCAGGGTGATGCGCAGGGTGAGGGGCGCGTCGTGGCTGCGGAACGTGAGCGTGCCCAGCGGGCTGGCGTCCACGATCGTCTCGCCCGACCACGACGGCCGGACGGTCATACCGGTCTCGACCGGGCCGATCTGGGCGCGTACGGTGCCACTCAGGAAGATGCCCAGCCAGGCGCCGGCCGCGGCCACGAGGAGCACCGCCGCCGCCTTGACCACCCTGGAGCGGATGACCTTCTTCAATGCGTCGGAGAAGTTCATACGCTTTCTTGGATACCCGAGCCACGGGGCAGAATGACATGTGTGATCGAGGTTTCACCGGAGAGGTTCGACGAGCTCGTGTCCGAGGCGCTGGACACGATCCCGCCCGAGCTGACCGAGGTGATGAGCAACATCGTCGTCACCGTGGTGGACGATCCGCCCGAACCCCACCTGCTCGGCCTGTACACCGGCATTCCCCTCACCGAGCGCGGCGACTGGTACTCGGGCGTTCTGCCCGACCGGATCGAGATCTACCGCAATCCGATCTGTGAGATGTGCAGGACCGAGGACGAAGTGATCGAGGAAGTACGGATCACGGTCGTCCACGAAGTCGGTCACCACTTCGGCATCGACGACGCCCGCCTGCACGAGCTGGGCTGGTAACTCTTTGCATGCGAGGCGCTCCTTTGGGTTGCGCATTGCCGATTGATCGGGCACCTTAGGTGACATATTCAGCACTGTGAGTCAGGCACACCGGAGTCCAGTGAGGGCGATGCGGGCGCGGCGGCTGCCGGGGCGGCACAGGCGCTCCACCGAGCGCCAGGCCACCTACGGCGAGGTCATCGCCGTCAAGGAGTTCAGGGCGCTGTGGTACGCGCAAGGACTGTCCCTGCTCGGTGACCAACTGGCCCAGGTGGCGCTGGCCGTCCTGGTCTACGACCGCACCCGGTCGCCGCTGGCCACCGCCGCCGTCTACGCGCTCACCTATCTGCCGTCGATCCTCGGCGGGCCGCTGCTGGCGGGGCTGGCCGACCGGTTCGCGCGCCGGGGCGTGATGCTGGCCTGCGACCTGCTGCGCGCGGGGCTGGTGTGCGTGATGGCGCTGCCGTTCATCCCGTTCTGGACGCTGTGCGCGCTGGTGTTCCTCGTCGTGCTGCTCAGCGCGCCCTTCTCGGCCGCGCGCGCGGCTCTGCTGCCGGAGGTGCTCCAAGGGGACCGGTACGTGGTCGGCTCCGCGCTGCAGAACATGACGAACCAGGCCGTCCAGATGATCGGATTCGCCGCGGGCGGCGCCATGATCGCAGCGCTGGGCCCGTACCGCGCTCTCGCCCTGAACGCGGCGACCTTCCTGGCCTCGGCGCTGATCCTGGTCGCCGGGGTGCGGCGGCGGCCCGCCCCGCGCGACCCCGGGGACCAGCCGTCCATGTGGGCCATGACCAGAGCCGGAGCCAGGCTCGTCTTCGGCGACCGCGAGTTGCGGACGCTCGTGCTGTTCGCCTGGCTCTGCGGCTTCTACGTGCTGCCGGAGGGCATCGCCGTGCCGTACGCGGTCGCCCTCTACACCGGCGACCTGCCCGTTCCGGTGATCACCGGTCTGCTGATGGCGTCGATGCCGGCCGGCACCGTGGTGGGGGCGTTCCTGTTCAGCCGGTTCGTCTCGCCGACGGCCCGGCTGCGGTTGATGGGCTGGCTGGCCATGCTGAGCTGCGCGCCACTGATCGTGACCGCGCTGCGGCCGCCGCTGGAGATGGTGCTGGCGGCCTGGTTCCTGTCCGGTGTGGGAGGCGCCTACCAGCTCGCCGCGAACGCGGCGTTCGTCCAGCGGGTGCCCGCCGGGCAGCGCGGGCAGGCGTTCGGCCTGGTGCACTCGGGCCTGATGGCGGTGCAGGGCATCGCCATCCTGATCGGCGGTTACGCCGCGGAACGCCTCGGGCCCGAGCCGGTCGTCGCCCTGTCGGGCGTCGCCGGTCTCACCGTCGCCGCCGTGCTGGCCATGGTCTGGGCCGCCGCCCGGGGCCCCCGAGTGAGCGCGCAGGCCACCGCCTGATCACTGGCGCGGCTTGTGGTCGTCCTCGGTCCACGGGTTGCTGCCGGTGTTCTTCTCCTGCTGCTTGGCCAGCAGGTCCTGCACGATCGAGGTGTCCTTGCCCTCCTCCGGCAGGAGCAGCCAGCCGATGGCGTAGATGCCGATGCCGAGGCCGCCGAACAGCGTGACGATCGCAAGGCCGATGCGGATGATGTTCGGGTCGATGCCGACGAACTCGCCGACGCCCGAGCAGACGCCGCCGAGCATCCGGCCCTTGTGGGTCCGACGCAACTGCTTGCTGCTGTGATATTCGCTCATGCCTCAAGACTGCCCTCCGACCCGCCGTTCGCACATCGGGATTCCCCCTGGTAGAACCCTGGTAGCCCCCTAATGAGGAGAGGAGCGCGCCATGGACGACCTGTTGCGTCTGGACGATCGGCTCAACGGTGACCAGAGGCTGATCCGCGACACCGTGCGGTCCTTCGTCGCCGACCGCGTCCTGCCGCACGTCGGGGACTGGTTCGAGGAGGGCACGTTCCCGGCGCGCGAGCTCGCGCCCGAGCTCGGCTCGCTCGGTCTGCTCGGCATGCACCTGGAGGGCTACGGCTGCGCCGGAACGGACGCGACCTCGTACGGGGTGGCCTGCCGCGAGCTGGAGGCCGGCGACTCGGGGCTGCGGTCGTTCGTGTCGGTGCAGGGTTCGCTGGCCATGTTCCCCATCTGGCGGTACGGATCGGATGAGCAGAAAGAGGAGTGGCTGCCCCGGATGTCCGCCGGTGAGGCGATCGGGTGCTTCGGCCTGACCGAGCCCGACCACGGCTCCGACCCGTCGAGCATGCGCACGTACGCCAAGCGCGACGGCTCCGACTGGGTGCTCAACGGCTCCAAGATGTGGATCACGAACGGATCCGTCGCGGACGTCGCGGTGGTGTGGGCGCAGACGGACGACGGCGTCCGCGGCTTCGTCGTCCCCACCGACGCCCCGGGCTTCTCCGCCCCTGAGATCCACAAGAAGATGTCCCTGAGGGCGTCGATCACGTCGTCGCTCTATTTCGACGACGTGCGACTGCCTGAAACGGCCGTCCTGCCCGGAGTGCGCGGCCTGAAGGGACCGCTGTCCTGCCTCTCCGAGGCGCGCTTCGGCATCCTGTGGGGGACCGTGGGCGCGGCTCGCGCCTGCGTCGAGGCGGCCGTCGAGTACGCCCAGACCCGCGTCCAGTTCGGCAAGCCCATCGGCGCCTTCCAGCTGACCCAGGAGAAGCTGGCCTGGATGTACGTCGGACTGGCCCAGGCGGGGCTCACCGCGCTGCACCTGGGCGCCCTGAAGGACGCCGGCACCCTCGAACCCCGGCAGATCAGCTTCGGCAAGCTCGCCAACGTGCGCGCCGCCCTGGACATCGCCCGGCAGGCCCGATCCATCCTCGGCGGGAACGGGATCACGCTGGAGTACCCTGTGATCAGGCACATGAACAACCTGGAGAGTGTGCTCACGTACGAGGGAACACAGGAGATCCACACCCTGGTGCTGGGCGAGGCGCTGACGGGGCTGGCCGCATACCGGTAAGGGCGTCGCGTGGCGGGCGGTAACCTCGGTACGCTTGGCTGTTGCTGGGGGCGTTAGCTCAATTGGCAGAGCTGCGGACTTTTAATCCGTAGGTTCCGGGTTCGAGCCCCGGGCGCCCTACCCCACATGACCTGGGCGGACTCCCTGATCTTTGATCCGGAAGCCCGCCCGGTTGCATTTCCCGTTGCAGTTAACCCCAGAGAGCCCGGCCCATTCGGGCTGCCGCTTCGGTCGAGAGCGTCGCCGTGATGTGGGTGTAGCGCTTGGTCGTGGTCAGTTGTGAGTGCTCCAGGATCTCCTGAGCGACGCTGACGTCCACGCCCTGTTCGATGAGCAGCGTCGTCGCGGCCGTGTGCCTGGCGTCGTGGACGCGGGCGTCCTTGTCGACCTCGGCCCTCGTCTGCGAGGCGCGCCCCGCGAAGGCATCACGTGATCGTCCAGCTCGGTCTTCACAAACCGATCTTGGACGCCCTTCGCTGTGCTCGCAGACAATCAGCCGCGCGGGCCGACGACACCTGAGCCGTCAGCAACCGGTGGCGGGGTGCATCGAAGACGCCGGGCGGCAAGGGTCACGGATTCGCCCGGTGAATGCCCGGTGAAATGCCCGGTCGGTGACCTGGGCGGACGCCCTTCCACGGGTGAAGACTCAGCGATAACACCCTCAGTGGCACAAGAAAAGCGAGATGCCCGTGACGCTGCGGCACGGGTTCTCCCGCGGTTCGGAGCCGCTGATTCCTGTTACCGGGTTCGTGCGCGTGGCGGGCCCGCGACAACAAGAAGGGAAGTCACATGGAAATGACGTCGCACAACGAATTCGACCGGCGCGAAGGGCGCGGCCCCGTTCTCGTCGACATCGCGGACATCATCGTGTCGGAGGAGTCGGTCGCCGCTCTGCAGGACCGGCAGCTCTGGATGCGGCCGCAGCGGGACGTCGGTCACTGATCCGCAGGCCGGTGGGCGCGGGACTTCTCTGAGCACAGGACGGGTTCCCGCGCCCGCCGGGCTGGTCAGGTGGCTTGACGGGACCATTCACCGCACGATTCCGGAGGTCTGAGATTTGCTGGACGAAGGCACCTGGCGGAGACTCTGCGAGCGGGACGGGCCGCATTTCGCCGAACGCGTGCACACTCCCGGCCTGATCCGCGAACCGGACGTTCTCGCGGAGCTCGTTCTCGGCGCTCTCCGGGCCGCCACCACCAGAGTGGACGGCGACGACACGGATCTGCCCGCCATGAGAGCGTTCCGTGACACCTGCCTCGACTATGACGCCTCGGAGAAACTGGTATCGGGGGCGTTTTCCGGGCGGTCGGCGGTACATTCCTGGCTTTCCGCCCGCACCGGAAAGGACGACATCTGCCTGGCGATCAACGGCCTGGACTCCTGGGACGCCGAGCTCGCCGAGCTTCTCTACACCGGCTTCGTCCTCCCGCTCGAATCGGCGGGCGTTCCGCTGACGAGAGGGGTGGACTGGTACTGCTTCGTGGCCAGTTCCGGCACCACCCCGTTCGGCGTGCACACCGACCCGGAGCCCTCCTTCATCTTCCACCTCGGCCCGGCGGCGAAGACGGCGTGGACCTGGCCAGGGCTGAGCCTGCCGGCACTCGGCCAAGGGCGCCCGCACACGCTGGACGCGGAGCCTCTTCTGCCGTCGGCGGACAGCGTCCGCCTCGCGCCCGGTGACTTCCTGCTGATTCCCGCGGGGATGTACCACCTCTTCCGCAACGACGGTCCGTCGCTGTTCCTGGGGCTCACGGTGTATCCGGAAGATCCCGGGCAGACCGCCAGGGACGCGCTGTTCCACCAGCTGCGCCGCCGGAACGCCCAGCACCCGGAACAGGCCGACGGGGATCCGGTCGCCGACGCGATCGACGCCTTCCGGGACGCCCTCGGCGACGACGGCGTCGAGCGGGCCGTGCGGCGGCAGGCGATGCTCCGCCGGTCGTGCGGGTACGGCTCGCCGCCCCGGTTCCCCGGCAGAACCAGCGATCAAGGTCCACCCTATACAGTCACCCGCCTGCCGGTCGTGATCGCCGACCACAGCGTCTTCGCCCTGGGAAGAGAGCTCTCCGTCGATCTCGGTGAGCTGGCCCGCCTGCTGAAGCCCGGCGCCCTCGTCGGCGCCGACGAGCTGCGCGACGCGGCCACCACGCCAGAGCTGCGAGCCGCTGTGCGGGCCCTGGTCCGCGTGGGCGTCCTTCGGAGCGTTGGGACACAGTCATGACACTGTCGTGGGAGAACATCGTCGACGCGCTCGGCGGGGAGTCCGTCTGGCGCAAGTCGTTCGGGAACGAGCTTCTGGCCGGCCGGGTCCCGCAGGGATCGTGGCACGCGTCGCTCGGATGGGGCGTCATCGACCACATCATGAGGACGACCACGATCGAACCGCTGATGATCCGCTTGTCGTCCGAACCCATGGCTTATCCCGGCACCTACATCAGCACGCGGATCGACGGCGGCGACATCGTGCACCGCAACTGGCGTTACGGCGCCATGGTCGAGTACCTCCGCTCCGGCGCGACCCTCGTCGCCAACAGGGCCGACCGCATCCACGTGGGCCCTGCTCGCCTGCGGGAGGAGTTCGAGTACTTCGCCGACGACCCGGCCTGGGTGAACTGCTACGCCTGCTGGACGACGCAGTCAGCGTTCGGCCGCCACGCGGACGGCCACGCCACGGTGATCTTCCAGGCGGAGGGCAGCAAGCGCTGGCGGATCTGGGAGGGCTCCGGGCCCGGCGCGCGGCTGATCGAGAAGGCGGACATGCACGCCGGCGACGTGTGGCACATCCCCCGGGGATGGGACCACGAGGCCACCGGCATCGGGCCGAGCCTGCACTGGACCTTCGGCCTGCACGCGTCCACCCCCGAGGACTTCGCGCGGACCGCGCTGGACGCCTGGTCCCACCGGCCCAGGACCGAGGGGACGCCCGATGACGGCGGCGAGCTCGACTCCCTCATGACCGCCCTGGCCTCGGACGTGCACCGGGCGCGGGAGGTGCGTTCCGCGCAGTCGCTCGAAAGGCGCGAGGGCCTGTCGCTGCCGTGGTCGGTGGAGAGCGTCCCGTACACCGGTACCCGGCTCAGGTGGGCGGCCCGGTTCCCGCCGCTGGTCAAGGCCGGGGACGGCCTGATGGCGATCGAGAGCCTCGGCGTGCGGCTCAGGATCGACGGCCGTCTCGCACCCTGGATGACCGAGTGGTCGGCGGGGCGAACCACGCTGCGCGATGACACGGCGGGCATCGCCCTGACCGACGCGGAGATCGACCAGGCGCTTGACTCGCTGGTCCGCGCCGGGCTCCTCCTCGTCGAGCAGGCCAGGTGAGCCCCGCCATGACGAGCGCGGACCGGTCCGGGGCCCCGTGGGTCCTCAACCCGGCGTTCCGGATCCAGGGCGGCGACCTCGTCAACGAGGCCGAGGACACGCGGCTCACCCTGACCCCGCCCCTGCGGGAGCTGTGGGAGCTGGGGGAACGCCGTGACGGCGCGCCGGCGGTGCGGCTCACTGAGGAGGCGGACAAGGCCCTGCGCAGAATCCGCCTGATCGTGCCGCCGGACGCCTCGGCGGCGGCGGCCGGCGGGCTCGCGCGGACGGCCGGGACCCCGCTGTCCCTGCCCGCAGGCACCAGGGCCGCCGCGGCCGTATGGGGACTGATCGGAGCGCCGGTGGACCTGGGAGGCCCTCCCGGCCCCCGGCCCAAGGACGCCGTCCCCGTGATCCGCCAGGCCCTCGCGGGCAGGTTCCGGCTTCTGGCCCAGCCGGGCACCTGGTCGTGGACGCTGCGGGCCCGGCCGGCCGAGGGACTGCCCGGCCTCGTGGATCACGGCGACCTCGCGGTCCATCCGCAGACCGACACGGGGGCGGCGGCCCACGAGCGGCTGCGGGCCCTCGTCGGCACCGTCCTGGCGCAGGGCCACCGGCCTCTGGTGATCGGCGGGGACCACTCGATCGGCTACCCGGTGATCAGCGCGGTCGCGGGCAGGCATCCGGCGCTGCGCGTCGTCCACTTCGACGCGCACGCCGACCGCCGCCCGGCCGGGAACGCGGTCACCGCGGACTGCGGGAACTTCGTCAGCTGGGTGCTCTCCGAGCATCCCCATGTCGCATGGCTCACCATCGGCGTGCGCGGCGTCGACACGAACCTGGACCAGGCCACGAACGGGCGCGTCTCCTACCTGACGGCCGACGAGGCCCGCGCGCCGGAGGCGGCGGGCACGATCGCGCGGTTCTGCGCCGGCGCGCCCGTGCACCTCACGGTGGACATCGACGTGCTGGACCCGGCGTACGCTCCCGACGTCGTCTATCCCGCCGGCGGCGGTCTCGACCCCGCGACTCTGACGGCCCTGGTACGGGGCGTCGCCGCAGCGGGCCGCTTGGTCGCGAGCGACCTGGTGGAGGCGTGCCCCTCCCCGTCCGGTCGCCACCTGACGGCCGCCCATCTGGCCGATCTCGTGGAGACCGTCCAACTCGCGGAGGCGGGGCAGGTGGTGGGGCGGGGCTCACCGGTGAACAATTTCGCCGGAGAAGACGCATGACCGACGCTCCCGCCGTACCCGGCTCGCCCCTGTCGTCGCCGCTCTACAGGGTCTACCTGGCGGGGCAGGCGGTCTCACAGCTGGGGGACGGGGTCGTCTCGGTCACCTTCGCGTTCGCCGCCCTGGCCGTCGCGCCCGACGGGCGGGGCATCCCGATGGTGCTGCTGGCCCTGTGGCTGGCGAGGTTCCTCTTCATCGCGTACGGAGGCAGCCTGCCGGACCGGGTCGGGCGGTTGCCGGTCATGTTCGGCGCGGACGCCGTCCGCCTGGCCGCCCAGGTGTTCCCGGCGATCACCTTCGCCCTCGGGAATCCGGAGCTCTGGCACCTCGTCGTGTCCGCGGCCGTCCATGGCGCGGCGACGGCCTTCTTCACGCCGGGCGCCGTCGGGCTGCTCCCCGAGCTGGTCCGCCCCGCCCAGCTGCAGAAGGCCAACTCCTGGCTCGACGTCGCCGGGGACACCGGACGGCTGGCCGGGCCCGCGCTCGCGTCGCTGCTGGTGGTGGTGGGAGGCGTGCCGCTGGCGCTCTTCTTCGACGCCGCCACCTTCGTCGTCTCCCTCGTCTCGCTCGCCTGGCTGAGGCGGCTGATCCGGGCCCGGCCGCCGGAGCGCGGACCCGCCGAGGACGATGACGGCGGCGCGGGGGAGCGCGTACGGTTCCTCGACGCGATGCGTGTCATGCCCCGCCTGCCGCTGGTCCTGGGCGCGATCCTCGTCTGGGTTCCGGTGCAGGTCGGACTGGCCTCGGTGAGCGTGCTCGGTCCGATCACCGTGCAGGAAAGGTTCGGGAGCATCGAGCAGTGGGGCGTCATCGTGACGTTCCTGGCCGCGGGCGGGCTGTTGGGAGCGCTGGTGAGCGGGCACGTGCGCGTCGAGTGGCGCGGGGTGCTCACCGTCGCCCTGCTGGTCGTCTCGATGCCGGTGCAGCTCCTGGCTCTCGCGTACGGTCGGCATCTGGTCGTGGTCGCGGCCGCCCTGTTCCTGGCGGCTCTGGCGGCAGGGGTCGCCGGGGTCGTCTTCGACACCCTCGTGCAGCTCACGGTCCCCAAGCCGATGTTGTCGCGGGTCGGGTCGTTCGAGACGACCATGACCACGGCGATGGTGCCGCTGGGCTTCTCGATCGCGCTGCCGCTCGCGAACCTGGTGGGCCGGACGGCGTACCTGGCCGGGCTGGCGGTCGTCATCGTCGCCACGGCGGCGGCGGTGCTCGGCTGGGCGGTCCCGCGGTCGGGGCTGCGGGACCGCGCTCTTGTGGACGGCGCCGGTGACTCGGCGTGGCAGGGGGTGCCCTCGTCGACCTCCCCGGGATCCGGTCGCGAGGGTGGCCGAGAAGGTGAGGCGGAAGGCCATGTCCAAGGAGATCAGGAGGCGCGAGCGTGGCAGCTCATGACGGACGGACCGCCGAGGCCGTGACCCTTGTACAGGGGCGGCGGTTCGTGGTGGTCGACAACGCCCTGTCCCCGGACGCCCTGGCCGCCTGGCGGGAGGAGGAGCGGGCCGTGCAGCACCGGCCCACCTTCAGCTCGGTCGATCCGATGTTCGACGGAGTGGCGTTCTACGCCGACGCGTCGTACGCCTCCGCGAAAGCCGGCGAGGAGCACGCCGGGGAGGTGAGGTCAGCCGTCAGGAGGGGCCTCGACGCGCTCGGCGTGACGGCGGCGGACAACGACCGGTTCAAGTTCTGGCGGTACGGCCGGGGGTCCGGGCTGGACTGGCACGACGACGGGAGCGGCCGGGGAGCGGCGTACACGCTCTACCTGTCGGGCGAGTGGCGGGCGACGTGGGGCGGCGAGCTGGAGCTGTTCGACTGCCCGGTCGGCGAGGTGCCGTGTGCCGAGTTCGACGTCCCCAAGGACCTGATGAACGCTCCCGTGCCGGCCACGTCCATCGCGCCCCGGCCGAACCGGCTCGTGGTGATGGTGGCCGGCACGTTCCACCGGGTGAGGAAGGTGGAGGCGGCCGCGGGCGACAACCTTCGGCGCTCCATCACCGGCTTCCTGACTCCTTGACGCGCCCCCGCACAGATGCAGCCCTACGGTCGCCGTTGCATGGCCGGTCTTCGTAAGTGGTCGAGGGTGATCGACGAGCCAGGGTTCGTTCCTCACCCTGGCTCACCGGAACGTGGCTGATCGCCGTTTGCCCGGTCGGTGCTCATGTGATGATGATCACATGAGCCGAACGACCGCGGTTGAGGGATCTGCGTTACGCAGAGCGGCGTACCTGGCCGCGACCCTGTTAGCTGGTGTACTCATGCTGGTCGCGGCCGTGAACATGGCTCCCACCGAGGCTGATCGATTCGCTGACTCCGCCGGCAGCATGGAGACGGTCGCCCGCTCGATGGGCGAGGGTGCTGAGCTGGAGCAGCAGACCATCGGAAACCTCACGTTCGAGAAGGTTTTCCGGGTGAACGGTCTGGTCTATTTCCAACAGGGCCAGGGGTGGTTGGGAGACCGCGTCTACGGCTATGTCTGGAGCCCTCGTGCGCAGCCGCGCGAAGCTGAGCACGTGGAAGGCCCGTGGTACAGATACACAGATCTCGAGGACTGATCTTTCGGATGACCAGAGTTGAACCGCCTCGCCGCAGGTCAGGGACATCCGTTGGAATTTCCCGACATTACAGCGAGGTTCGTGGCGCATCACGATCCGCGTCTCCCAGCGCATCGACCAACTGGACGAGATGAGGCAGGACATCGACCGGCTCCGCGACGGCAACGACGACCTGGTGACGTGTTGAGCTTGAACGGGCGAAGAGATCGGCATGGGATCGCGCAGAGTTTTCTACCGGTGGGGCCGAGCCCTCATCCGCTGCTATCGGAACCGTCTGCCGTTCCGTCCCGGCCGACGACCGGCGACCGGTGCGGTGATGGTCACGGGGATGCCTGAGGGAGCCTGGGCGCCCGTGATGCGCCTGAGCTCGGCCTCGCCCGAACGGACCGCGCTGGTCTGCGGGACGATGCCGGCGTCGGCCATCAAGCGGGTCATGTCACGGCGCTGGTTGGGCAGCACCAGGGTGACGACGCTGCCGGACTCGCCGGCGCGGGCGGTGCGGCCGCCGCGGTGCAGGTAGTCCTTGTGGTCGCTCGGCGGGTCGACGTTGACGACGAGGTCCAGGTTGTCGACGTGGATGCCGCGGGCCGCGACGTTGGTCGCCACCAGCGCCGTGACGTGGCCGCTCTTGAACTGGGCGAGGGTGCGGGTGCGCTGGGGCTGGGATTTGCCTCCGTGCAGCGCGGCGGCGCGCACTCCGCTGTTGAGCAGCTGTTCGGTGAGCCGGTCCACAGCGTGCTTGGTGTCCAGGAACATGATCACCCGGCCGTCCCGAGCAGCGATCTCCACGGTGGTGGCCTGCTTGTCGGCGCCCTGGATGTGCAGCACGTGGTGCTCCATCGTGGTGACCGCGCCCGCCGAGGGGTCGACCGAATGGACCACCGGGTCGGCCAGATAGCGGCGGACCAGCAGATCGACGTTGCGGTCCAACGTGGCGGAGAACAGCATCCGCTGGCCACCTGGGCGCACCTGGTCGAGCAGGTGGGTGATCTGCGGCATGAAGCCCATGTCGGCCATCTGGTCGGCCTCGTCCAGCACGGTGATGCCGACCTGGTCCAGGCGGCAGTCGCCGCGCTCGATGAGATCTCTGAGCCGTCCCGGGGTCGCGATGACGACCTCGGCACCGTTGCGCAGCGCATGGGCCTGGCGGCTGATCGACATGCCGCCGACGACCGTGGCCAGCCGCAGCTTCAGGGCTTGGGCGTACGGGGTGAGCGCATCGGTGACCTGCTGGGCCAGTTCCCTGGTGGGGACGAGGATCAGGGCAAGCGGTCGCCGCGATTGTGCCCGCTGTCCGGAGGTGCGGACGAGCAGGGCCAAGCCGAAGGCGAGTGTCTTGCCCGACCCGGTGCGCCCTCGCCCCAGGACGTCCCGGCCGGCCAGGGAGTTCGGCAGCGTGGCCGCCTGGATCGGGAACGGTTCGTTCAGGCCCAGGCTGGTGAGCACCTTCAGCAGTGCGGGCGGCATGCTCAGCTCAGCGAAGGTCGCGGCTGCCGGCAGGGCCGGGGTTACGGTGACGGGCAGCGCGAACTCTCCCTGGAGCGCGGCGGGGCGCCGCCCGTTGCCGGACCGGTTGGAGGCGCCTGAGCCGTATCGGCCGCCCCTGCCTCGGGCGGAGCCGCCCGTACGGGACGAGAAGTTGCGGTCATGCGCGCGAGTTGCGTGGTTCATGCAGAACCTTCCTCAATGCGGCACGTGGCAGGCGATCCTCGGCGCGATGAGCGGCACAAGAACAGTTAGCACGAGCCGAAGAAAGACGAGTCGAACCGGCGGAAAAAGCCTGGGTTCGTACGTCGAAATGGTCGGCTTTCGCCGGGAAGAACGCGGCTGTGATGCCGCGCCGTGGAACTGGAGCGGGCCTGTGCCCGAACCGGAGCCCTCGGTGGTGCATCCGGTGTGCGGTGGAAGAACAGACACGCTGTGCTTCTCGGGTTGTGAGGTCATCACGGCACGACGGATGCCACAAAAGCAACGCGCCGGGGCCCGCGCCCTGCGGCGCGGGCCCCGGCTACGTGGTGCGCGGTGTCAGGCGGGAACGATGTTCTCGGCCTGCGGGCCCTTCTGGCCCTGCGTGACGTCGAAGGCCACCTTCTGGCCCTCGCGCAGCTCACGGTAGCCGCCGTTGGCGACGATGTTGGAGTAGTGCGCGAAGACGTCGGCGCCGCCGCCGTCCTGCTCGATGAAGCCGTAGCCCTTTTCCGCGTTGAACCACTTCACGGTGCCGGAAGCCATGTTGATCTCCTTTGATGGGTGCAAAGCCGAAATCCGCATCGAACGGATTTCGCGTCGCGGTGATAGGACCACACACCCGGAGATGACCGGACAACAAAAAATGCACCCGAGGCTACATACCGTCAGGTGCACACAAGTTTTATGGGTACCACAACTGCAACTGGTTCCAACCTAGCACACGTGTCGTCGTGCTCTGTACGTATGCCGCCCGCGGTCGTCGGACGGGCGTGCGTGACCGCTGCTGGTCGGCGGCCGCGCCGCTCACGCCGTGGAGTGGATCCTGGCCTGGATGGTGATCGGTTCCGTCGCCGCGCGGTCCCTGACTCCTGCCGCGGTTGAGCGATCATCATTCCGTCATAATCGGCCCATGGGAAAGAGCTACCAGCGGATAGACGGCAGGCTGCGTGCCTTCATCGAGGCGCAGCACATCTTCTTCACCGCGACGGCGCCGCTGGACGGCGAGGGCACCGTCAACCTTTCGCCCAAGGGCCTGAACGGTTCGTTCGCCGTACTTGACGAACTCACCGTGGCCTACCTCGACTTCGCGGGCAGCAACGCCGAGACCATCGCCCATCTGCGCGAGAACGGCCGCATCACCCTGATGTGGTGCGCCTTCGACGGTCCTCCCAACATCGTGCGCGTGCACGGCCGCGGAGAGCCGGTCTTCCGCGACGACGCGCGGTGGGCCGAACTGATGGGCCACTTCCCCGACATCGACCCGACCCTGCACGGCCTGCGCGCGATCATCGTCGTCACCGCCGAGAAGATCCGCGATACCTGCGGGTACGCCGTCCCGTTCATGACCTATGAAGAGGACCGCCCGCTGCACGCGTCGCGCTTCGCGCGTGAGACCGATGAGTCGCTCGACGCGTACTTCCAGAAGAAGGAGCACATCGCGGCCAGCATCGACGGTCTTCCGGGGCTGCCACTGCCCCTGCCGCCGCTTCCGCGCACCGCATGACACCCGGCCCGGCTGCCCGGCCCCCTGGCGCGCCGTCGAAGTGTCGGGGCGGCTCCAGAACCTGAGCTTTCATGGCGGGCAGGTCGCCGCGCTGCCAGGCGGTCAGGAACGCGGTCGTCGTCTGCTGGGGCGAGTCTTCGGTGCGTACCGTCAGGTAGACGGCAATGCCCACACCGAGGTGATCTCGACGGTGGCCGGCTCCGCGTGCCGCACGGTCGTCATACGGGCGTGCGTGACCACTGCTGGTTGGCGCCGGTGTTGCACGGATACTGCTTGAGGATCGCGCCGTCCGCGGTCGATGCGGCCGGTACGTCCACGCATGTGCCGCTGTGCCGGGCCTGGAGCTGGAAGTAGCCGCCGTTGGCGACCAGCTGGAACTGCTGGTTGGCGCCGGTGCCGCAGGTGTACTGGATCAGCTCGGCGCCGTCGGCGGTCGAGGCGCCGACCACGTCGAGGCACTTTCCGCTGTGGCGGCTGATGACGCGCCAGTATCCGCTGCCCGCGTCCTGGAACCGCCACTGCTGCCAGACGTTGCCGCCGTAGGCGT
Organism: Nonomuraea corallina; assembly: GCF_027620315.1. Classification (GTDB taxonomy): domain Bacteria; phylum Actinomycetota; class Actinomycetes; order Streptosporangiales; family Streptosporangiaceae; genus Nonomuraea; species Nonomuraea corallina. The sequence continues at coordinate 84,965 of NZ_JAPNNL010000005.1, forward strand.
ACTGGCCGACGCGGGCGCCGTTGTCGGTGTTGGGTTGCTGGACGTCCATGGCCTTGCCGCTGTGGCGCACGTCGATCCTGTAGTAGGTCGTGGGGGTGGCGCCGATGGTGTCACCCCAGGCGTAGCGGATGCGGTCGGCGCCGGAGGGGTTGCGGACGGTCAGGCCGAGGTCGGTGCCGCTGCCGGTCAGCGCGTACATCGAGTAGTGGTCGTAGCCGGAGCTGCCGGTCGGCTTACCGCCAAGAGCGGGCCAGTAGGTGCCGCCCATCTGGTTGTCGCGCATGACCTGGGCCATGGCGCGGATGTGGCGCACGAAGTTGTCGGTGCTGTTGGCGTCGCCGTAGTCGAGACCGGTGGCCATCGGCGCGCCGAACTCGGTCGCGACCGCCCGGGAGGCGCAGTTGCCCAGGCGCGTCTGGATGTGGCTGCGGAAGGCGTCGTAGGTCATCGCGCCGTAGAAGAAGGCGTAGTGGTGGAAGGAGAGCAGCGTCGAGGCGAAGCGGCTGTCGCCGCAGACGTCCCGCAGGTCCTGGCTGTAGCCGGTGCCGCCGATGAGGACCCGTCCGGGCGATGCCGAGGTGTGCCGGCTGAGCCAGTTCGCCGCGACGTCGCGCCACTCCGCGGAGGTGTAGCCGTGCGGCTCGTTCATCGGCTCGAAGTAGACGCCGGCGTTCGAGCCGTACGTGCTGGTCACGCCGGACCACATCGTGTGCCAGGCGGCGAGGTCGGTGATTCTGCCGCCGGAGGCGGCGCCGTCCTCCCAATAGGCGAGGATGACCTTGAATCCCCGGGCGGTGGCGGCGTCGATGGCGCCACGGTAGGCGTTCCACCAGGTCGTGTTGGCGACGGTATGGGTGTTGACGGGCAGCCGGACGGTGTTGACGCCCATGGTGGAGGCCAGGTCGTCGTAGAGGGCGTCGGCCTTGGCCCGTACGGTCGCGTTGCTGTCGGACTGGCTCAGGCCGTGCAGGACGAGCGGGCCGGTGCTGAAGTTGTCGCCCAGCACGGCCCAGTTCATGCCCCTGAACTGGCTGGTGGCGGCGTCGGCGGGCGGCGCGGCGGCGATGAGGCTCGCCGCCGCGGTGAGCGTCGCCACCACAGAGGCGATCAGTGATCGGCGTAAGGCCGACGGTCCGGCTGCGTGCGTCATGACAGGTCCAATCACTGAGTACGGCTCCACTGCTGGTTGGTGCCGCTGCCGCAGGCGTACTGCTGGATGTCGGCGCCGTCAGCGGTGGACGCGTTGACGACGTCGAGGCATTTGCCGCTGTGCCGGGCCCGGAGCTGGAAATGGCTGCCGGTGGCCACCCATTGCCATTGCTGGTTCGTGCCGCCGCCGCAGGTGTACTGGATGACGTTCGCCCCGTCGGCGGTCGAAGCGCCGGCCACGTCCAGGCACTTGCCGCTGTTCTGGTTCATCAGCCGGTAGTAGCCGCCGCCCGTCTCCTGGAACTGCCATCTCTGGTTCCCGCCGCCGTTCCAGGTCCACTGCTTGACCTCGGCGTTGTTCGCGGTGGAGGCCGACATGACGTCCATGACCTTGCCGCTGTCGCGGTTGGTGACGCGGTACGCGGGAGCCGGGCCGGGCACGTCGGCCACGGGCAGGATCGTGCCGTGGCGGCAACCGGGGCAGGTGATCTGGCTCAGGCCCGACCAGGAGTCCAGGTTCGCGCTGGTGGCGGTCCAGATGCCGCCGTTGGTGTACTTGTCGACCCAGATGCGCCAGGAGCCGTCGCTCATCCGCAGCACGGCCGGCCCCTCGTAGCCGGAGGTCCACAACTGGCCCTGGTTGCTCCAGCCGCTGGTGAGGCCGGCGCTGGTCCAGTGCTCGATGTACTTGGAGGTCTCGTTCTTGGTGAAGGCGTGGTAGGTGCTGCCCGACTTCACCACGTACGTGTCGATGTAGTTGGAGCCGAGGCCACCCATCTGCGCCGGTCCGCTCCAGGAGGTGAGCGAGGCGTTCTGGGCGGTGAAGACGTAGGGACGGAAGCAGTTGGAGCACGTCGTCCGGGCGATGCTCACGATCACCCGGACGGTGCCGCCCTCGACGTAGAACTCGGGCGCCCAGGTGAACCGCGTGTCGGCGACGCCGGAGCCGACGCTGGTGACGTGCGTCCAGTTGACCAGGTCGGGGCTGGAGGCGATGTTGAAGTGGGTCGAGTTCGTGGTCCACGACTGGACGGTGTGGGCGATGTAGTACAGCCCGTTGTGCTGGATGACGCTGGGATCGCGGAGCACGCCGGACGGGCCCTGGTAGCCGGTGTCGGCCAGCACGCTGAAGTTCGTGCCGTCGGACGAGGAGTAGACCCAGAGCTCCTGGTCGGCCGCGGCGTCCCCCTTGAACGTGGTGTAGACGTAGCCGGGGGCGACCTGCGCGGGGGTGGCGACGGTGACCCCGGTGGCGGCGGCGAGCGCCACGAGGCAGAGCCGCACCAGCCATCGTCTGACCTTGAGCTGTCCGTTCACGGGTGAACTCCGTTTGGCCGGAACAAGACCATTCTTGTTAGCGCTAACATTCGACGCGCCGGGGGCAATGGGGATGACATCGGCGTTACGCCAGTGTGTTCCCGTGTATCGAGCCGGTCAATACGTCCGAGCCTCCAGGAGGCGGATGATTTCGGCGTGGCCGGTGCCGAGCCACGACTCCGAGCGAAGGATGCCCGTGCTGTCGCGCACCTCGGCCACGATCCGTACGTCGCCTCCTTCACACTCCTCACGGCGAACGACGATCCGCGCTCCCTGTGGGGCATGTTCCGTGGCTCGTGCGAGCAGCTCCGTATCGATGTCGCGCCCGGCGTACCGGCGGGCGAGATCGATGGGGCGCCGGCCCTGAACGTCGGCCGATACAGGGTTCGCCCCATGCTCGAGCAGTGCTTTCACGACGGCCAGTGGTACGTGACGTTCCCCGGCGCAGGGTCCGGCTGCGCGTCGCTCTCAGGCAGGTGAATAGGTGAGGCAGTCCGCCGTGCCGGAGCCGTAGCCGACCGTGATGTTGGGAGCCTGGCATTCGAACTGGGTGTTGTGCCGGCAGTCCGCCATCTTGCACGCGCCGACGTGGCCGACGTTCGCGGGATCGCCGCCCTTGGTCGAGGCGCTGAAGAAGGTGTCGCAGTGGGCGTGACGGGAGTCGCCCACGGTGATGGCCATGGCGTGACATTTGCCGTCGGTGTTGTAGGCGCATGCTTCCACGTCGCATGCGTTGACCACAGGCATCTTCATCGAATTCCCCCGAACGTGACGTGTGGCCGAGGCCGGTCAGCGGCTTCTCGGAACCGCTCAGGATGCTGCCCCGGCGTCAGAGGGTTCACTCCGCGTCGTCATGAAGCTGGGTGAAGTCTTGGCGATGGCTATGGCAATGGAGCTGATCGGTGCTTTCACCCCTCGCCGTGGGTGGGGACGATGTCGAGTGCGCGCATGCGGCGCTCGCCCCATTCTCCCAGAGCGCCGAGCGCCGCGTAGAGCGAGACGCCTTCGCGGGTCAGCTCGTACTCGACCCGGGGCGGTGTCTCCTCGAACACGGTCCGCCGGACGATGCCGTCGGCTTCGAGCTCGCGGAGCTGCTGGGCAAGGACCTTGTCGCTGATGCCGGGCAGGCTGCGCCGCAGTTCGCCGAATCGACGCAGCCGCTCGTCCAGCGCCCACAGGATCAGCGCCTTCCATTTGCCGCCGACGACGTCGAACGCGGCGTCGAGAGCACAGACGTAGGGCGGGTTGCGCACTGCCTCATGGTAGCCGGGCCCCGGCTGGCTCAGCCTGCGGCGATGGCGCGCCGCATCCGCCACAGCGAGGCGCGCAGGTGCCCGGAGAGCTCCGCGGGCACCCCCGCCTCCTCGGAGGTGGAGATCATGTTCTCCAGACCGGTCGCCTGCATCGCGGCGTTGTACTCCTCGGGAACGGACACGCTCACGTCGGCCTCGCCGGCGATGATCGGAAGCATCCGCTCCATCCAAGGCCGCAGCACGTCGCGCTTGAACGCCTCCACGTCACCGCCTTCCGCGTGGACCAGCGCCACGGCGTGATCGGCCCCGGCGCTCATGCCGTACATGCCGCTGAGCGCGGCCATGTCGTACAGCGACGCGAACCCCGGGTCCTCGCCCACCCAGTGGGGACGGCCGACAGGACTCAGCACGGGGGCGACCCGGTCGAACAGGTCCCGCGGGCCGCTGTAGAGGACGGAGGCCGCCTCCGTGCCGACCGTCTGGGGCACCGCCAGGATTCCGCCGGCGAGGAACCGCACGCCGTGCCCGTCGAGCCACCGGGCGAGCTCACGCGCCTGCCGTACGGAGCCGCTGGTGAGGTTGACGAGCGGGCCGCCGGAGAGTTCCCGCAGGACCGGCGCGAGCGTCTCCCGGACGCTGGCGTCGTCCAGGAGGCACGCCACCGTGAGGTCCCCGGCGTCGATCGCCTCGCCCGGGTCCGACGCCTCCCGCGCGCCGCGCGCGACGAGGTCGCCCGCCTTTCCGGGGGTGCGGTTCCAGACCGTCACCTCACGGCCGGCTTCGAGGAGGGTGCGCGCCAGCGTGCGCCCCATGGCTCCCAGACCGAGAAAAGCGATGCGTTCAGGTTTCATGTCCATGGCCCCACTGTTCAACCTGGGCGGCTCCGGCCACAAGAACGCACTTCGAAGTGCGTGGTTACCCGGAGGTTAGCGACGCGGCGAGGGGCCTCGGGCCGCCCGTGGTGAACGATCGACGGCTGTGATTCGGGGTTCGTATTCTCAGGTCGCAAGCCCGTGACAGTGGTTCGCAAGGGGATGAAGGTGAAATATGGGTCATCTCGACGGGTGTTGAAGGCGGATCATGGTGCGGGAAAGCGGGACCTGTCCGGATTGTGGGGCGATGGTGGGGTCCGGAGCGGGGGTTCAAGAGCCCGTGTCCAGGTGCCCGCGGTGCGGACTGCTGCTGCAGGGGCCTGTGGCGTACGAGCTCTGGCAGGTGGACCAGGCCCTCGCCGAGCTGAGCGGGCGGCAGGCCTGGTTGCAGTCGCGCCGCGGGGAACTGCTGGAGGTCCTGCGCACCGGCGGGCCCCATCCAGGTCCGCCGCACGTGGGGATGCCGCACGTGGGGATGCCGCACGCGGGGATGCCGCACGTGGGGATGCCGCACGCGGGGATGCCGCCGTATCCCGGGCCGCCGCCCCCGGGAACGGGGCCGTACCCCGGGATGGTGGGTGGGTCCCCGGCGCGGGAGGTCTCCCCGGCCGCCGCGAAGAACGTGCTGCTGATCCTCGGCGGGCTGCTGCTCGCCGTGGCGGCGGTGGTGTTCACGGTGGTGAGCTGGGGGCGGCTGGGCATCGGCGGGCGGGCGGCGGTGCTGGCGGGGTTCACCGCGCTGGTCATGCTGGCGCCGGTCCTGCTGACGCGGCGCAGGCTCACCGCGACGGCCGAGACGGTGGCCGGGTTCGGGGTGGTGCTGCTGCTGCTCGACGGGTACGCGGCCCGGAGGGCGGGATTCCTCGGCCTCGACGCTCTCGACGGGCTGCACTACACGGCGGGGGTGCTGGGGGTCACCGCGCTCGTCCTGGTGGTCCATGCCCGGGTCACGGGGCTCCGCGTGCCCGCTCCGGTGGCCGTGGTGCTGGCTCAGCCGGTCCTGCCGCTGCTGTTCGGTGAGCTGTCGGGGACCTTGCTGGTGGCCATGCTGGTGGTCACCGCGGCGGCGGACGCGGCGCTGGTCCGCTGCGGCAGGGGAGCGGTGCGGGTGACGGCCGCGGTCTGCGGCGGCGGGGTCGCCGCCTTAGCCCTGCTGGGGGGCGCGCTGTACGCGCTGGGGGCGCCCTCGGCCGGGGAGGCGGTGCTGAGGTCGGCGCCGCTGGCCGTGCTGGCGCTGCTCGGCGGGTTCGTGACGTGGCTGCTGGTCAGGGCGGGCAGGGCCGACGGGGAGCTCTGGGCCGCCGCGGTCACCGTCGGGACCGTGCTCGCCTTGATCGCCGTGCCGGCGGCGTGGGCGCAGCCGGTGCTGTGGATCTCGGGCACGGACTGGCGCGCACTGGGGTACCTGGTGCCGGCGCTGGCGGTGGTGCTCGCCGCCAGCTGGCTGCCCTGGCCGAAGGTGCGGTCGGCGGCCGTGGCCACCGGTGGGCTGGTGGCGCTGGGGACCGTGCTGACGCTGCTGCCCCGGCTCCTGGGCGCTCTGGTGTCGCCGCTCGCCTGGCTGGACCTGTTCTTGACGGGGACCTGGGGCGGAGCTCAGTGGGAGCCATTGGCGAGAGTGACGCCGGCGGACGTGGTGATGCTGGGCGCGGTGGCGGCCACCCTTCTGGCGGCAGCCGTACGGCTCAAGGGCGGGCGATCGAGGGCCGGGACTCCTGACGGTGCTGGGCGGCCGGGTGACGGGATGCCTGGCGGCGGGCGGCCCACGACGGCGCCTTCTGGCGGCAGGCGGTGGGCGGTGGGCGGTGCGCTGGTGTTCGGGGCGCTCATGGTCGCCGTCGCCCCGCACGCGTTCGGGGCGCCCTATTCCGCCGCCGTGGCGGTGCAGGCGGTGCTCGCCGTCGCGGTGACAGTGGCCGCCGCCGTGAGCCGGGTGCCGTGGTGGGCCGTGACGTGCGCGGTCGTGGCCGTGGCGGCCTCGGGGCGGGCGGCGGCGTACGCGTTCGGCAGCGAGCCTGCGACCTTGATCGTGCTGCCGGTCCTGGGCATGGCGGCGGCCGGGGTGGCGTGGGCGGCCAGGGTCAAGGGGCTGCGGGCGTGGGGGTTCGGCTTCGCCGTGCTGTTCCTCGGGCTGGCGGCGGTGGCGGCGGGGTTCTCGCTGGGCCTGCGCGTCCTGGTCGCGATGAGCGTGGGCTTCGCCGCGGCCGGGGTTCTGGTGCTGGTCAGGTCGCTGTGGGCGGGCCGGGACCGGGCGATCGGCCTCCGGTACGCAGGCGTCGCCCTGCTGGTGCCGGCCTCCTGGTTGCGGCTGGCGGCGGACGAGGTCACCGTCGTCGAGGCGTACACGGTGCCGTGCTCGCTGGTCCTGCTGGGATCCGCCTGGCTGCGGCGGCGCGGCGCGCCTGTCTCGTCGTGGGCGGCGTACGGGGCGGGCCTGTCGGTCACGATGGTGCCCAGCCTGGTGGCGGTGTACGCGGACGTGGAATGGCGGCGGTCGCTGGCGCTCGGCGTGCTGGCGCTGGTGGTGCTGCTCGCCGGGGTCAGGTTCAGGCTCCAGGCTCCCACGGTGATCGGGGCCGTCGTGGTGGCCGGGGTCGCGGTGCGCGAGCTGGGTCCGTACGTGTCGGAGATGCTCCTCGTGGTGCCGCGCTGGGCGCCGATCGCGGTCGGCGGGCTGCTGCTGGTGGTGATCGGGGCGACGTACGAGGCGCGCATGCGGGACCTGCGTCGGCTGCGTGACAGCTTGGCGTCGATGAGGTGAGCGCGTGATCAGTGAAATAGCCATTACCTACAGGTAGTGTGGGTTGGGTGGACACCTCATCGATCGCCGTCGTCGGCGGCGGCGCGAGCGGCGCTCTGACCGCCATCCACCTGCTGCGGCTCGCCCGCACCCGCAGGACGCCGATCACCGTCACGCTCATCGACCAGCACGGCCGGCACGCGCTCGGCCAGGCGTACGCGACCACCGATCCGCACCACCTGCTCAACACCCGGGCCGACCGGATGAGCGCCGTCGAGGGCGAGCCCGGCCACTTCCTGAGCTGGGCCCGCGCCGCGGGCCTGGACGCGACCGGGACCGGCTACCTGCCGCGGGCCGTCTACGGCCGCTACCTGCGCGAGGTGCTGGCCGCCTCGGCGGAGCCACCGGCCCGCGCGCTCCACCTGATCACCGGCACCGCCATCGGCCTGGCAGGCGACCACGCCGTACGCCTGGCCGACGGCCGCCGCGTCGCCGCGGACGCGGTCGT
>NZ_JAPNNL010000050.1 GCF_027620315.1 Nonomuraea corallina
GGGTCACAGCATCGCCTTGACGGAGTCGGGGAGGGTGAACTCCGGCTCCCAGCCCAGGACGGTCCTGATCCGGGTCAGGTCGGCGCGGCTCCAGCTCACGGCCGCCGAGCGGCCCGGCCCGGTCGCGTCCTCCCTGATCTCGCCGGTGAAGCCGGCCTCGGCGGCGAGCAGGCCGACCGCCTCGCGGACCGGCACGGCCCGGCCGGCGCCCACGTTGAAGACCCTTTCCGGCAGGCCGGGCGCGAACGCGGCGCGCACGACCGCGCGGGCCACGTCGCGCACGTCCACGAAGTCGCGGCGGGCGCCGAGCGGCCCCAGGTCGAGCCGCCGGGCCCCGTCGGCGAGCTGGTCGCGGGCCCGGCCGAGCACGCTCTCGCCGGTGAGTCCGGGCCCGACGGGGTTGAACACGCGCAGCGAGGCCCCGTCGACCCGGCCGTCGGCGGCGGCCTGCTCCACCAGCAGGGTCCCGGCCAGGTGGCTGATGCCGTAGCCGGTGACGGGCCGGGGCGGGTCCTGTTCGCGGGCCGAGCGGCCCGGCGGCGTGGGACCGTACTCGGCGGCCGAGCCCAGCCGGACGAACCGTGCGCCAGGGGCGGCCTCGGCCACCGCCTCGATGATCACGGCGGTGGCCAGCGCGTTGCCGCGCATCAGCTCGTCGTACCCGCCGGACATCCGCCCGGCGCAGGTGATCACGACGGCCGGGCGGACGGCGCGCAGCAGCACGGCCACGTCGGCGGGCCGGGCGGTGAGCAGGTCCAGGTCGGCCCGGCCGGGGCAGCGCAGGCCGGACACCCGGTCGTCCCGTTCCAGCAGCTCCCTGACCTGCCGGCCCAGGAACCCCGAGGCGCCGAAGAGCAGGACGGCCGTCATCGCACCGGGTCCCCGGACGGCAGCGACGGCAGCAGCTGCGGCCTGATCTCGTCGAAGCGGGCGTTGGCCTCGTCGTAGTCGTCGGGCCGGCCGATGTCGAGCCAGTAGCCGTCGAACTCGTAGATGCCCGGCGGCCGGTTCCGCGCGAGCAGGTCGAGGACGAGGTCGTCGAAGCCGAACGGGATGCCCTCGGGATACGGGGCGATGGTGCTCTTGGACAGCGCGTACACGCCCATGCTGACCAGATAGCTGAGCAGCGGCTTCTCACGGAAACCGACGATCCGCCCGCCGCGGGCCTCCAGCACGCCGAAGTCGATCTTGACGACGCGGGGCGAGGTGGCCACGGTCAGCGGCGCGTCGGAGGCGACGTGCCGGGCCAGCAGGTCGGCGTAGTTCAGCGTGGTGAGCACGTCGCCGTTCATCACCAGGAAGTGCTCCGGCAACTGGTCCCTGATCGGGAACAGCGGCCCGATCGTGGACAGCGGGGCGTGCTCCTCGGTGAAGTCGACCGACAGCCCCCAGCGCGCGCCGTCGCCGACGAACGCCCTGATCAGGGGGCTGAGGTGGCCGACCGCCAGCGTGGCGTGGGTGAAGCCCTGGTGGGTGAGCTGCTGGAGGATGATGTCGAGGATCGCGTACTCCTCCCCTATCGGCACCAGCGGCTTGGGCAGGGCTGAGGTGTACGGCCGCAGGCGAACCCCCTTGCCGCCCGCGAGTATGACGACGTGCATGCTGGTTCCCTCCTGTTGATCAGCGATACCGCTGCACGTCCCGCAGGCTGACGGCCATCAGGACGAGCAGGATGAGGAAGAAGACGAGACCGGCGACGAGGAAGAGCAGGACGTCGGCCAGGGCGGACGGGGGGCCGGGGAGCAGCGGGCGCGCCCCGGGATGGACGGCCAGGGCCAGCGCCTGCGCCGCTACCAGGTGCCGGACCTTGCCCTGGTTGGCCAGCAGGAAGGCCACGAAGTAGGCGGTCCCGACGACCACGTGCGCGGCGGCCATCACCACGCTCGCCGGGGACAGCGCGCCGGTCGCGTGCAGGAACGCCAGCGGCAGCGCCGAGAGCCCGGCCAGCGTGACCAGGCAGACGAGCACGCCCTTGGCGAGCAGCCACCGGCCGTGCGAGGTGAACTCGGCCGGGTAGCGCACCCGCCTCATCGCCGTCCTGGCGTCGTCGTCGAAGACGTGCGCCCGGTACTCCAGGATGCCCATGCCGAGGACCAGCCCGGCGCCGGCGATGGCCAGGTCGGCCCTGTCGAGTACGTACCGGGCCTCCGCCTGGAGCAGGAAGAGCGCGGTGAGCAGGCTGTAGAGGAAGGCGGGCGGCAGGCCGCGCAGGTTGGCCCGGAGCAGCGTGCGCAGCGGCGGCTCGGCGGGGGGCTCGTCCTCGCCGTCCGGGGCGGCCAGGGTGAGCAGCATCGCGGCGCCCACCACGGCGGCCACGCAGATCACGCCCAGGCAGACGGTCAGCAGGCCGACAAAGCGGTCGGCGACGCCGATGTAGCCGATCCCGGCCAGCACCGCGGGCGCCATCATCACGGCGAGCCAGGCCTCGCGCCGGTAGAAGAGCAGGATGCCGGACGCGATCTGGAACGCCAGCTGGGTGACGCAGAGCGCGATCAGCGCCACGGGCGCGCCCCGTGCCAGGGCCAGCCCGGTGGCCATCAGGACGACGGCGCCCACGCCGGACACCAGCCCGGTGCGGAGCACCCGCCCGGCCGAGCGCGGGCAGCCCTGGCCGGTGAGCGTGTAGGCGATCTGGGCGGCGGCGCTGCCGACCACCCAGCCGATCCCGGTGGTCAGCACCAGCCCCGGCATCAGCCACTGCGCGCCCACCAGGCCGGAGGCGGCGGGCAGCAGCGCCGCGGGCAGCCCGTACAGCAGGCCGTGCAGGATCTGGGCGAGGGGCCTGGCCCGGCGCAGCGGCGCGTCGGGGACGGGCGGCACGGCCTTGCCCGCGACCCGCGAGAACGCGGTCTCGGCCAGCGAGAACACGTCCGTGTGCCCGTACCGCTCGCGGGCGATCTTGTCGTTGAGCCCTTCGCTCTCCAGGATGGCGGCCACCTGGAGCGGCTCGACGGCGCGGGCCAGGCGCGCGTCCATCGGCTCGATGAGCTGGTCGATCGGGTGCGCCTGCCCGTCGTCCCTGACCGGGGTCACGGCCGCAGCTCCGCGTACACGGCGCGGTAGTCGTCCAGCGACTGCCGGAGCGTGAAACGTTCCAGGACGCGGCCGCGCGCGATCGCGCCGAGCCGGCGGCGCAGTGGCGCGTCCCTGAGCAGGCGCACCGCGGCCTCGGCGGCGGCGACGTGGTCGCGCGGCGGCACGATCAGGCCGGCGTCGGCGACCGCCTCGGCGACGCCGCCGACGTTCGTGCACACCACGGTCCTGCCGCAGGCCATGGCCTCGACGACCGTGTAGGGGAAACCCTCGGAGATGCTGGTGAGCGCGACGACGCTGCCCGCGTGGTAGGCGTCGACCGGGGTGGACACGCGGCCCTCGAACACCGCCGCGTCCTCCAGATCCAGCTCGTCGATCAGCTCCAGGCAGCTGTGGTAGTAGCTCTCGTTGCCCGCGGGCACGCCGCCGAAGATGCGCAGCCGAGCCTCCGGGATCTTGTCGCGGACGATGGCGAACGCCCTGATCAGCGTGTGCAGGTCCTTCAGCGGGTCCACCCGGCCCATGAAGACCAGCGTCGGCACCTCGGGCTCGGTCCTGGCGAGCGGGAAGTCGTCGGGGTCGACGCCGTTGTACATGACCCGGATGCGGTCCGGGTCGGCGCCGTTGTGCAGTTGCCAGCGCCGGTTGTACGTGGAGTGCGGCGCGATCCGGTCGGCCGCCACGTAGGAGGCCCCGGCCAGCCGGCGGAAGAAGCTGAGCAGCAGCACCCGGACCGCGTGCGAGACCGGCTCATGCACGTACTGCAGGTAGCGTTCGCGCAGGTAGACCCCGTGTTCCGAGAGCACGACCGGGGTGCCGTACCGCCACTTGGCGGCCATCGCGACGAGCATGCTGAGGCCGTTCATGGCCACGTGGGTCAGGTCGGTGCGCAGCGGCGGCTCGGCCAGCGGGCGCAGCATGTGGCCCATGAGGTCGCCGGCCACGATCGCGTCGGCCAGGTTGATGCCGTCGGTCCTGTTCCAGTACCACGCGTCCATGAGCTGGGTGAGCGAGTCGTTGGCGACCAGCGCGCCCACCAGGTCGCCGCCGTCGTGCGCGTACCTGAAGAGCGACTCCAGCACGGACAGGAACTCCTCGCTGCCCGCGCCCATGACGGCCGGGGTGAGCACGATCTGCAGGAACCGTTCGTACGCGGCGGCGAACTCCGCGCCGGGCGGGCGGCCGGACCGCCGGTGATCGCCCTTCCACAGCGGGATGGCGATCACCTGTTCCAGGTTGGGCGGCAGCTCCCACACCGGCCGCTCGCCGCCGTCCACGGTCATCGTGACGACGTCCCACCGGTAGTCCGGCATGCCCCTGATGAGCTGGTCCATCCACACGCTGACCCCGCCCATGGCGAACGGGTAGGTGCCCTCGGACACGAGCGTCACTTTCACGGGCGCACGCTCGCCGTGACGGTGAGCGGGACGCCCGCGGCCAGGTCGAGGTGGGCGGTCGTGTCGGTGCCGTACGCGGTCGCCCCCGGCGCGGCGGCGTTGGTGGCGAACACCTCGGCGTCGGCCGCCGCGGTGAACGTGACCGTGCCGGCGGCCCGGTCGAACACGGCCCGCACGCCGGCAAGGTCGTCGAAGTGGCCGGTGCGCCGCTCGACGTACCCGGCCAGCCCGCCCCAGTCGGGGGTGAGCAGCGGGACTCCGTAGTAGCTCTCGTACTTGGCCATCACGGCGTTCAGCCAGTCGAAGACGAGGTTCTGGCTCGCGCCGTAGTTGCGCAGGTTGCCCTGGTGGAACGTGTGCGTGTAGACCGACCCCGACATGACGTGCTGCATGGCCACGTCGCTCTCGTGGCCGACGATCTCGGCGTAGGTCTGGTCCACGGGCCAGTACGGGAACGAGCCGTTGGGGCCGTAGTAGGAGTTGTAGAACAGCGTCTGCTCCGCCGGTGTGGTCGTGTGGTACGCGATGTTCGTCGGCCAGTCGGGCACCACCATGATCGACGGTTCGAGCGGGTGCCGGATGCCGCAGTTGAAGCAGGCGGGCCGGTGGCTGCCGAAGGACATGTTGCCGTGGAGGTACTTCACGCCCAGGTCGGCGGCCGCCTGCAGCAGGTGCGGGTTCGACGCGCCCAGGCCGTGGTCCGTCGGCGGGTCGATGTCGTTGTCCGGGTCGGGGTGGTAGACGCCCAGGCCCGAGTACTCGCCGGTCTTGAGCACGGTCGGGTCGACGGTGAAGCCGAGGGCGGCGCCTCTGGTCAGGTTGTCCTGGATCTCGGCGTGGCTGGTCGCGTAGTCGGTGTCGTTCATCTTCGGGTGCGTGAACGTGTGGTTGATCCAGGTGAAGGCGGACGCGCGGCAGCGCGAGTACGCGGTCAGCCCGTCGGACAGGAGCGGCGGCAGCAGGCACAGGGCGGGGGCGTTGGCGTCGGAGCCCTCGCCGTTGTAGGCGATGTTGAGCTTGAAGCCGCCGGCCAGCGGGTGGGCGGCGCGGAAGGCGTTCTGCAGGTTGTAGGTGATGACGGCGTCGCCGCGGCCCAGCCGGTAGCCCGGGTCGGAGTCCACGGTGCCGTCCGCGCGCAGGTGGTCGGTGTGGCTGAACCAGTCGTCGACGTCGGCGTTCAGGTAGTGCCGCCGCTCGCCCAGGAACAGGCCCCTGCTCGCCCACCGGAACAGGCCGTAGGTCAGCAGGTCGGCCTGCGGCAGGTACTGGTTGGAGGTGAAGGTCAGCGCGGCCCGCTCCCGGCCGTCGCTGGAGGTGCTGCGCACCCCGAGCACGTCCGTGCCGCTGGTGATGAGCGGGTCGGCGGCGCACCCGGCCGCGATCGTGGCGCGGTAGACGTACGACAGCGAGATCGGCACGTTCACGCCGCCGCGCAGGTAGTCGAACATGCTCGCGCCGGCCGGGGTCAGCGCGGTGCTGATCGGCGTGTCGCCGACGCCGCCCTCACTGCCGGCCCGCAGGCAGTAGTCCTCGGGCCAGGTCCCGTACGCGGTGTAGAGCGAGACCTGCCGGACGCCGTAGTCGCGCTCGTACGCCCATAGAACGTTCCATTCGGCGGCGTCGAGGCCGCTCAGGTAGGAGCCGCCGTCCTCGTACAGCAGGCTGTTGCTGGTGAGCAGGATCGCGTTGTAGCGGCCGGTGCCGTCGGGGGCGATCAGGTCGCCGAGCGGCTCGGTCCGGCTGTGCAGGACGTCGTAGGCGGCGCCGACCCGGTCCAGCGTGGCCCTCCAGGTGTCCTCGCCCCAGTCGTTGTCGTCCAGGGCGATGACGAGGGCGCGCAGCTCCACTTGGTCGGTGGCCGCGGCGGCGAGGGCCTGCGGCGTGGTGGCGGCGCGGGTGTTCTTATGCAGCGAGACTTTGCCAGACTTTTTTGGTATTCGAGGGGGGATGTCTACCTTAGGACGGTCTACGGGTGCGCGTAGCAGTGCGTGTCGATGTGGCTGATCTTTGGGTGTGGATTCGGCCGGTTCAGAATAGGCGGTGAATAGTCCTAAAATCAGCGTGATCGACCCGGCCAGCGCGATCATCCTGCTGGTACGCGCCTGATTCCGATACATGGACAGCCGAAATGAACCCACTCGTATCACCCGTCTGAGCCCAGGCCCCCGATAGCCGTAGAAATGCCGAGCAATCACCGTCGGCAGCCTTGAGTGTGGAGAGGAAGGGTTTCACTCGGGTTTCAGGGGGGTTTCCCTCACAATCAAGGCAGCGGCAAGCGCTCCCTCTATAAAAGGGGGGTCGGGAACGGCACGGGAAGGGGAGCCCATGCAGTTCGGAATTCTGGGGGCGCTGGAGGTGGTCTCGGACGGCCAGCGCTTACCCGTGCGCTCCGCCAAGCAGCGCACCCTGCTGGCCCTGCTGCTCTGCCACCGTGGCCGGGTGGCGCGCAGCGACGCGCTCATCGACGCCCTGTGGGGCGAGGACGCCGCCGACGCCGGGCACCGGCGGCTGCGGCTGCAGCTCTTCCGGCTCCGGCGGGCTCTCGGGCCGAAAGCGGAGATCGTCCACGACTCGGCCGGCTACCTGCTGCGGGTGCCGCCGGCCGCGGTGGACGCGTGGCGGTTCGAGGAACTGGCCAGGGCGGGGCGGCAGGCGTTCAAGGCCGGCGCCGTCGCCAAGGGCGGCGACCTGCTGCGGACGGCGCTCGGGCTGTGGCGCGGGCCCGCCCTGTCGGGGCTGGACGACCTGCCGCTGCTCCACCACCAGGCCACCCGCCTGGAGGAGGAACGGCTGGCCGCGCTCGCCGACCGGGTGGACGCCGACCTGCGGCTGCACCGGCACGCCGACCTCGTCGGCGAGCTGACGGCACTGGTCCGCGAGCACCCGCTGCGCGAGCGGTTCCGCGGTCAGCTCATGCTCGCGCTCTACCGCGCCGGGCGGCAGGCCGAGGCGCTGGCGGTCTACCGCGACGGGTGGCAGATCCTGACGAGCGACCTCGGCCTGGAGCCGTCGCCGGAGCTGCGGCGGCTGGAGGCGGCCATCCTCACCAGCGACGCCTCGCTGACGGCCACCCGGACGGTCCACCACCGGGCGGCCCGGGGTCCCGCGGCAGGCTGCCCCCACTGCACCCGCCGTCACCGCTGACTCTGGCGGTCGTCGCCGGTGAAGCGGGTGCTGGGCCGGCCGCCGGAAACGGAGCTGGAGGCAGGGCTCCGCCGAACCATCACCTGGTACGCAAAACACCTGTAACACCCCATCCGGAGCAGCGATATCCCTCCTGACGACTGACGCAGGGGGCGGGATGCGTGCGGTGACCAACCTGACCGTGCACGGCATCGGCCGCACCACCCGCGAGCTGGCTCCCGGCGAGGGCGACACCTGGATGAGCGTGGCGCAGTTCGAGCAGGTGGTGGACGCCGTGGCGGGACGGCCCGACGTGCGGCTCACGTTCGACGACGGCAACGCCTCCGACGTGGAGATCGCGCTGCCGCGGCTGGTCGAGCGCGGGCTGAAGGCCGAGTTCTTCGTGCTGGCCGGGCTGCTCGGCGAGCCGGGCCGGCTGAGCTCCGAAGGGGTGCGCGAGCTGCTCGGCGCGGGCATGCGCATCGGCTCGCACGGCTGGGCCCACCGCGACTGGCGCACGCTGGGCCCTCGGGAGGCGGCCGAGGAGCTGTCGGCCGCGCACCACCTGCTGGGGCAGCTCGTCGGCGAGCCGGTGTCGCGGGTGGCGATCCCGTTCGGCTCCTACGACCGATGGGTGCTGAACAGGCTCAGGAGCATGGGCGTGACCCGCGCGTACACCAGCGACGGCGGCCGGGCCCGGCCGGGCGCCTGGCTGCAGCCGCGCACCAGCCTGCGCCACGACCTGGACCGCGGCTGGATCACGCGGGTGCTCGACGGAGGGCTCCCGCTGCGGCGCCGGGCGGCCGAACTGGCGATGCGCCTGTACAAGCGGGTGCGCTGATGGCCCGGGTCGCCGTGGTGATCGTCGCCCTGCTGCGCCCATCGCGCCGGATGACGGCGCTGCCCGGATGAGCCGCGCCCCGGCCCTGCGGGTGGTGCCGTTCGACGCGCTCCCGGCCGCCGAGCTCGACGCCTGGCACGCGTTGCGGGCGGCCAACCCGGCGTTGGACAGCCCGTACTTCCATCCCGGCTTCGCCGCCGCCGTGCACAGGAGCGGGCGGCCGGTGCACGTGGCGGTGGGCAGGGCTGTGGGCAGGGCCGTGGGCGGGGTCGACGACGGGGTCGACGTGCTGGTGCCGCACCACCGTGACGGGCGGGTGCTGCGGCCGGTCGGCTGGCCGGGCGCGGACTTCCAGGGGCCGGTGCTCGCCCCTGGGACGCCGTTCCGGCCGCTCGACCTGCTGTCCGAGGGGGCCGCCGCGTACGCCTTCGACCACCTGGTGGAGGCGGCCCCGGGGTTCGGGCCGTGGGTGCTGGGCCGCAGGCCGTCGCCGTACCTGGACGTCAGCGGCGGGCTGCCCGGCTATCTGGGGCGGGCCTCGCGCAGCGGCAGGGAGAACATGGGCCAGGCGCGGCGGCGGGCCGCGAAGGCCGAGCGGGAGCACGGGACGGTGAAGTTCGAGGCGGACTCGCGGGACCGGGACGCGCTCGCGCTGGTGATCGCGCTCAAGCGGGCGCAGTACGCGGCCGCCGGCGCGGCCGACCACTTCGCCGAGCCGGACCGGGTGCGGCTGCTGGACAGCCTGCTCGACGCCCGCGACGGGTCGTTCGGCGGGGTGCTGTCCACGCTGCACGCCGGGCCGCGGCTGGTGGCCGCGCACTTCGGGCTGCGCGCGGGCGGGGTGCTGCACTGGTGGTTCCCGGTGTACGACCCGGCGTTCGCCCGGCTGTCACCGGGCTGGATGCTGCTGCGCGAGCTGGTCGCCGCCGCCCCCGCGCTCGGCGTGGACCGGATCGACCTCGGCCGGGGCGAGGACGAGTACAAGCGGCGGGCCAAGACCGGCGAGACCTGGGTGTGCCAGGGCCTGGTGACGCGGAACCCGGCCCGGCGGGCGATGGCGATGGCCAGGGCACGGGCGGCGGCGAGATCTGTCCGAACGAGGACACGTACATAACGTTCCAACAGACATGCCCGACATTTCCGGCGGGGAGGAAGATCACGCACGGTCTCCACCGGCACGGGCCGCAGAGCCGGCAGGCCGTCATGCCATCGCTCCCGATCTGCCCAAGGTCGCGTAGAACTCCCGGCACCCCTCGTACGAGGGCAGCAGCCCGGCGGCCAGCGCCTCCGCCAGCGAGGGCGCGGCCTCGTCCTTCGGCGACAGCACCGGCTCCACGCCTTCGGGCCAGGCGATGCCGAGCTCCGGGTCGAGCGGGTGCACCCCGTGCTCGCGGGCCGGGGTGTACGGGGCGGTGCACAGGTAGATGACCGTCGCCTGGTCCGAGAGCGTGACGAACCCGTGGCCCAGCCCTTCGGCGATCAGCGTCGCGGCGCGCTCCTCGTCGTCGAGCAGGACCGTCTCCCACCGGCCGAACGTGGGCGAGCCCGCGCGCAGGTCCACCACCACGTCCAGGACGGCGCCGGACACACACGTCACGTACTTGGCCTGGCCCGGCGGGACCTCGGCGAAGTGGATCCCGCGCAGCACCCCCCGCTGGGAGATGGAGCAGTTGACCTGGGCGAGGTCGAACGGCCGCGGCAGCAGGTCCGCGCGGAACGCCTCCAGGACCGCGCCGCGGGCGTCGCCGTGCACGACCGGGGTGTGGCGCCAGGCGCCGTCGATGCCGAGCGGTTCCATGATCGGGTGTGTCACGCGACGTCGCACCGGGGTTCCCTTCTGTCGAGCACCGGCCAGGCGGCGTGCAGCGCGTCGCGCCAGTGACGGATCGGCTCGCTCTTCGTGGTGGCCAGCAGGCTGTTGGCGGGTCGCCGGGCCGGGCGGGGGAAGGCCGCGGCGGACACCGGCCGCACCCGGTCCGGGTCCGCGCCCAGCAGCGCGAACACCTCCCTGGCCAGGCCGTACCAGGTGGTCTCCCCGGCGCTGACGCCGTGGTAGACGCCCGGCGGCAGGTCCGACTGGGCCAGCCGGACCAGGTGGTCGGCCAGGTCCGCCGACCAGGTGGGCTGGCCGCGCTGGTCGTCCACCACGTCCACGGTCGGCCGGGTGGCCGCGAGCTCCCTCATGGTGCGGACGAAGTTGGTCCCGCCCGAGCCGTAGAGCCAGGCCGTGCGGACCACGTACTGGCCGTGCCCCAGCGCCGCCCGCTCGCCCGCCAGCTTGGTACGGCCGTAGGCGTTGACCGGGCAGGGCTCGGCGTCCTCCGGGTACGGTCCGGCGGCCGTGCCGTCGAAGACGTAGTCCGTCGACACGTGCACCAGCCGCGTCCCGGCCCGCTCGCAGACCTCGGCCAGCGTGCGCACCGCCGTGCCGTTGATCTCCAGGGCCTCGGACTCGTGGGTCTCCGCCAGGTCGACCGCCGTCCACCCGGCGCAGTTGATCACCGCTCGGGGCCGGTAGGCGCCCACGACGTCGCGTACCGCGCACGCGTCGCGCAGGTCCAGCTCGGCGCGGCCGAGCGCGAGCACCGGCTCCCCCGTCACGGCGATCCGGTGCGTCACGTCGGCCGCCAGCATGCCGCCGGCGCCGGTGACCAGCCACCTCATGAGCCGGCCCACCAGTCACGGTTGTCCGCGTACCAGCGGACGGTCTCCTTCAGGCCCCGCTCGAAGGGGACGCGCGGCCGGTAGCCGAGAGCGCGCAGCTTCCCGTCGTCCAGCGAGTAGCGCCGGTCGTGGCCCTTGCGGTCCTCGACGTGCTCCACCATGTCCCATCCCTTGCCGCACGCCTCCAGGAGGCGGCCGGTCAGCTCCCTGTTGGACAGTTCGGCGGTGCCGGCGACGTGATAGACCTCGCCGGGCTCGCCCACCTCGGCCACCAGGCGGATGCCCGCGCAGTGGTCCTCGACGTGGATCCAGTCGCGCACGTTCCCGCCGTCGCCGTAGAGCGGCACCTTCCTGCCGCGCAGCAGGTTCGTCACGAACAGCGGGATCAGTTTCTCGGGGTACTGGCGCGGGCCGTAGGTGTTGCCCGCGCGGGTGATGGACACGTGCAGCCCGTAGGTGATCGCGTACG
Organism: Nonomuraea corallina; assembly: GCF_027620315.1. Classification (GTDB taxonomy): domain Bacteria; phylum Actinomycetota; class Actinomycetes; order Streptosporangiales; family Streptosporangiaceae; genus Nonomuraea; species Nonomuraea corallina. The sequence goes on from NZ_JAPNNL010000050.1 coordinate 11,528, forward strand.
AGCGGGCGATCAGGTCGCCGCCCGCCTTCGAGGCCGAGTACGGCGACCGCGGCCGCAGCGGGGCGTCCTCCGTCCACGACCCCTCGTCGATCGACCCGTACACCTCGTCGGTGGAGACCTGGACCACGCGTGGCACCCCGGCGTCCAGGCACGCCTGCAGCAGCGTCTGGGTGCCCAGCACGTTCGTGCGGACGAACTCGGCCGCCGCGTCGATCGACCGGTCGACGTGCGACTCGGCGGCGAAGTTGACCACCAGGTCGTGGCCCGGCACCACCTCGGCCAGCAGGCCCGCGTCGCAGACGTCGCCGTGCGCGAACGTGTGCGCGGCGCCGTCCAGGTTCCCGCGGTCGCCGGCGTAGGTGAGCTTGTCCAGCACGGTCACGTCCGCGCCCGTGCCGGCGAGGGAGTGGACGAAGTGCGAGCCGATGAAACCCGCGCCGCCTGTCACCAGGATCCTCTTCATGAGCTGATCTGTACCTTGCTGTGATCGCCCAGCACGAGCCGGTGCGCTCTGGGCGTGTCGGGCGCCCGGGTGACCTCGGCGTCGTGGCCGATGAGCGACCGCTCGATCCGGCCCACCCCGTCGATCGACGCCCCGGGCATCAGGATCGAGTACTCCACTTCTCCCCGTGCGACCACGGACCGGGTCTTCCACAGGAACGGCTTTGTTCTCTCGGCGATGCGGCCAGGCGTCAGGATCAGTCGTACTCCAGGTCGGGCAGTGCCGACGGGGGGTCGGGGCTCCGCCACACGACCACCACTCCGGCGTGCCGCGCGTCGCTCGCCAGGGTCAGGCGGTCCAGGTCGAAATCCGGCAGATAACGTAAGCGCGCCAGAAATGTCGCGTCCGTCGCGGAACGCGGCACCACGCAGCCCTCGCCCTCGCGGTCGAGCAGAACATAAAGAACGTCGGAATCGGTCTCGGTGACCACACGGACTTCCACGACGTCCTCCCACGCGAGGGCCTCGACGCTGCCGTCGGCGTAGTGGCGGGTTACGCCCTCTTCTGTGACGTACACGTAGGAGTCCGGCATCGGGTTGCCGTGCATGGCCGCGATTCTTGCGAGTTCTGGGCCTGTCCCGCAAGGGTTCGCGCGTACCCGGCGGCCTCAGGCACCCCAGGTATGGGAGAGGTGGGCGGCCACGGCCGCGCGCGCGGCGTCGGCCGGGCCGGTCGCGATGGCGTCGAGCAGCTCGCGGTGCTCGCGCACCAGCACGTCGCGGTCCTCGTAGACCCGGCGCAGCCGCACCAGCCCGAGCCGGGTCTCGGCCGCGAGCGCGCCGTAGAGCCGCACCAGCCGGGGGCTGCCCACCGCCTCGATCAGCGCCTCGTGCAGCGCCATGTGCTCCGCCACCGACTCCGACCACGGCGCCCCGGCGTCGAGGGCGGCCATCCGCTCCAGCGCCGCGTCGGCCTCGGCCACCCGCCGCCCGGCCAGCGCTCCCGCCATCAGGTCCTCCAGCGGACGCCGCACGAACATGAGGTCGTCCAGGTCGGCCGTCGTCACCTCTGGGACGTAGGCGCTGCGGTTGCGCTCCCGCCGGAGCAGCCCTTCGTGGACGAGCCGGGCCAGCGCCTCGCGCACCGTCGGCCGCGCCACCCTGTAGGTGGCGGCGATCTCCTGCTCGGGCAGGGCCGTGCCGGGCTCGATCTCGCCGGACAGCACCCGGCCGCGCAGCGCGTCGGCGAGCGCGCCGACGGCGGAGACGGGTCTGATCGGGGTCCGCACGGGTGCGACTCTAACGCTCCACCGGCACCTCCCGCCCCACAACCGAATCATCCTCACGTTCTCGTACGGTCCCGCGCCCCTTCTCCGGCAGGGCCACGGCCACCAGGCTGATCGCCAGCAGCACCAGCCCCGCCACCGAGACCGGGGTCAGCCGCTCACCCAGCACGACCAGGCCGAGCAGCGCCGCCACCGCCGGCTCGGCCAGCGCAAGCGTGGCGGCCGTGGCCACCGGCGTGGTCCGCAGCCCTCGCCCGTACAGGAAGTAAGACAGCGCGGTCGTCCCCAGGCCCAGATAGAGGACGGCGAGCAGGCTCGCGGGCTCTCCGAGCCAGCCGACCCCCTGCCAGAGCAGGACCGGCAGCATGAGCACCGCGGCCCCGCCGAACAGCACGCCCATCACCGCGTTCGACTCCGCGCCCGCGCCAATCGCGCCGGCCGCGCTCACCGCGTAGAACGCGTACAGCAGCCCGCCGAGCAGCGCCAGCAGCACCCCGGACACGACCTGCCCGCCGGCCTCCGCCCCGCCGCCCGCGATCAGCGCGACACAGCCCGCCACGGCCGCGGCGGTGGCCGCCGCCCAGCGCCCGCTCGGCCGCCGGCGGTGCAGCGCCCAGGAGAGCAGCCCGGTGAAGACCGGCCCGCTGCCGATCGCCACCACCGTGCCGATCGCCACGCCGGTGCGGGCCACGGCGGCGAAGAAGCAGAGCTGGTAGGCGGCCACGGCCACCGCGGCCAGCAGCAGGCCGGGGCGGAGCGCCCGCCTGAGCCCCGACCTGGCGAACACCGCCAGCGCGGCCCCGCCGACGACCAGCCGGGCGGCGGCCAGGGCGACGGAGTCGGCGGAGACGAGCAACCCGGCGGTGCCGGCCGTCCCCCAGAGCACGGCGGCGCCGACGACGGCGAGGGGGCCATTCTTCATGCCAAACATTGTCTGACAACTAGACAATTTCGTCCAGTGCGCCATCGAGCAGCCGACCGGCCGCGCCGGCCACCTCGGCGGCGTACTCGTCCAGCAGGGTCAGCGCGCGGCGCAGCTCCGGCGCGTGCACGGCGGGCAGCGAGAGCAGCGGCTCGTCCTCCACCGTCACTCCGCCCTCGACCCGGAACCCGTCACCGGACGCCGCCACGAGCACGGCGAACGTCACCTCACGGCCATCGGGCAGCATGAACGCGTTGCCGGTCCGCACCCCGGCGGGCGGCACCACATAGGAGAAGGGGCGGCTGCGCGCGAACGGGTGTCGTAACCCGGAGAGCATGCCCGCCGCCCGGCCCAGGGCGGCCAGCAGGTCGGCCGCGGCCAGGCTGTCGCCGTCCACCCGGCCAGCCTAGATCACCCGTCCACCCACTGACCACCCGCTCCCCTGATGACCGGCGGACCTGCTGGAACCGGGTGAGCGGTGGTGGACTCGTCAGGGCACAGGACGAAGGGTGGCGGATCGGTGGCGAGGCGGGCGTGGCGCTCGACGTCGTGGCGGACCCCGTCGTGGTGGAACCGGTCGTGGCGGACCCCGTCGTGGTGGAGCCGGTCGCGTTCGATCCCTTCCGGGCGGAAGCCGGCCTTGACCGCCACCCGGCAGGAGGCGAGGTTGTCGACCCGGTGGCCCAGCTCCAGCCGGTGCAGGCCGCGCTCGGTGAAGGCCCAGCGCGTCAGCGCGCGGAGGGCCGACGCCGCGACGCCCAGGCCGCGCGCCTCGGGGACCGTCCAGTAGGACACCGAGCCGGCGCCGTGGTCGTCGATCCGGGTCACCGCCACGTTGCCGACGACCCGCCCGTCCAGGACGACGGCGAAGGCGTGACCGGCGCCCTCCCAGGAGGCGATCCAGCCGACCGCGTCGCGCGGGGTGACGACGGGCCACGCGCTCTGCGACCGCAGGTCGGGCGCCCGGAAGGCGCGCAGCACGACCGGTGCGTCCTCCTCCAGCCACTCCCGAAGTCTGATCTGTCCCATTAACCGCCTATTTTATGGGCGGCCTCGAACGCGGTGACCAGGGCCTTCGGCGCGGTCAGGCACCACGCCTCGGCGGTCAGCTCGAACAGCTCGTCGTAGTCGATCTTGTCGAGGTGGACCACGACCCACCCGAACCGCCCCGCGGTGAACTGCACCTCGAACACCTCAGGCCGCTCGGCCACCAGCGCCAGCTGCTCCTCGATCGTCGACTTGAGCCCGACCGTCTCGGTGTCCTCCCAGAGGTATCCGAAGCCCTTGTCCCGCACCTTGAGCGCGACCCAGCCCGGTCCGTCGCTCGTGCGCACCTCCGGAAGGCTCTTCAGCAGTTCGAGGAACTCGTCGACACTCACACCCATGGGCTCTGTGTACCAAACGTCCCCGACATTCCGCGCGCCACGCCTTCCAGGCAACCCCGCGCCTCTAGGGTGACCTGCATGACCAACGGCAAGTTATCCCGCTGGCCGCTGACCGTGCAGGCCGCGCACTTCTTCCTGGTGCTCGAACTGCTGCTGGGGGTGATAGGGCTGATCCTGAGCGTCATCGCGGCGGTGACCGCCATGCGCCTGGCGTCGTGGGGCCTCGCCGTCCTCGGCGCGACACTCACGGGGCTGACCGGGTGGATCCTCGCCCGGTTCCCTCGGCGGGAACGGCGGGTGCGCTGGGGGGCGACGGCGCTCCAGGCGGTCACGATCGCGAGCTCCCTGGTGATCGCGTGGATCGACTCCGGGTTCGAGACCCGGTCGCTCCTGACGCCCGGCGTCCTCCTCCCCGGCCTGGTCATCGCCATGCTCCTCACCCCCACCACCGCCCGCTGGTTCGACCGCTGAACCGTCCACCGGCGAAAAGCCCGCGTGTCTAGGGTGGCGGCATGACCGATGGCTCGTTATCGCGCTGGCCGCTGACCGTGCTGGCCGTGTACCTCCTGCTGGCGCTCCAACTGCTGTGGGGGGTGATAGCGACGATCCTGGGCGTCGTCCTGGCGGTGGCCGCCCTGAGCCTGGCGTCGTGGGGCGCACTTCTCCTCAGCGCGACGCACACGGGGCTGACCGGGTGGATCCTCGCCCGGTTCCCTCGGCGGGAACGGCGGCTGCGGTGGGGGACGGCGGCGCTTCAGGCGGCCTGGGTCGCGGTCTCCCTGGTGTACGTGGGGATCGGCCCCGGGTTCGGCGCCCGGTCGCTCCTGACGCCGTCTCTCATAATCCCCTCGTTGGTCATCGCACTGCTCCTCACACCCGCCGCCGCTCGCTGGTTCGACCGCTGATAGAGGAGCGACGTTATCGGCCCGATAAGTCGACATATAAGTTGACTAGAGGTGGGATGAAGTGAAACGGGTGTTTTGCCTGTTGTCTCTGATCCACCTGGTGCTACGGTAAGCGCCTGTTCCCGCTCGCGCTCTGTCACATGGCGGTAACAGTAAGCCTCTGCTGCGCGGGGAGCAGCAGTACCGACCCCCCGAGGACCGCGGATGTCAGCAGACGTACCTCTTCAGACGCGGCGCGATCTCGCCCCGCGAGAGCTCACGGTGGTCACGGCCCTGGGCACCATGGTCGTGGTGTCCTGCCTGTGGCTGTGGGCCGTGTTCGCCACGCCGGCCGACGCTCGCGGGGTGATGGCGATCACCGGTGGGCTCTGCGCGGTGCTGCTGACCACCGCCGCCGCCGTGATCGCCCACCACGTCGCCACCGGCCGCCGGCTGCGCGAGCAGGCCAGGGCCGCCGCCTCCCGGGTCGCCCGGCTGGAGCGCGAGATCGTCCGGGTGGCCGAGGACACGCTGCCGGCGCTCGGCCGCCAGCTGCGCGGCGGCAGTTCTGTGCCCGACGCGCTCTCCCGCCTGCCGCAGCCGCCCGATGGACCGTTGCAACAGCTGCTGAAGGCCACCGCGAACGAGCTCGACGGGCTCGAACGCGAGCGGGCCATCGCGCACGCGTCCCGCTCGGCCACCGAGTCGGAGATCCTCACGCTCACCCGCGACACGCTGCCCGAACTGGTCAGGCAGATCCAGGCGGAGCGCAAGCCGGTCGCCTCCGCGCTCGCCGGGGTGCGCCGGCCGGTGCACGCCCCGCTGCGCGACCTGCTCACCGAGACGGCGCAGCACCTCTCCGAGGGCGACCGCAGGGGCGCCGCCGTGATGGCCGCCTGCGCCGGGGCCGCGGCCCGGGTCCAGGCCCAGGCCACCAGCCTGCTGGCACGGCTGCGCGACCTGGAGGAGCAGTACGGCGACCAGGAGGAGGTCTTCGCCGACCTGCTCGACCTGGACCACCGCGTCTCCCAGCTCGGCCGGCTGGCCGACAACATCGCCCTGCTCAGCGGCGGCCGCTCCGGCCGCAGGTGGACCCGGCCGATCGTGATGGAGAGCATCCTGCGCGGCGCGATGGGCCGGATCAGCGCCTATCAGCGCGTCCGCGTCCACTCCACCAGCACGGCCGCCGTGGTCGGGTACGCGGCCGAAGGCGTGATGCACGCGCTGGCCGAGCTCATGGACAACGCCGCCACCTTCTCCGCGCACGGCACCGAGGTGCATGTGTACGTGGACGAGGAGGACGCCGGCGTCGTGGTCACGATCGAGGACAGCGGCCTCGGCATGCGCCCCCGCGAGCGCCGGCACGCCGCCAAGCTCGTCTCCGAGCCGCTCGACCTGCGCACGCTGTCCGGCACCCGGCTCGGCCTGGCGGTCGTGGGCCGGCTGGTCGACAAGTACGGCCTCACGGTCAGCTTCCGGCCGTCGGCCAGGGGCGGCACCGGTGTCGTGATGCTGATCCCGCGCGTCCTCATCACCCAGCCCAGGACCGGCCAGGAGCCACCGGCCGCGATCGAGCGGCAGGCCCGCCCCTCCCTGGTGGCCGCGACCGTGCCCGCCCAGGCGGCGCCCGCCGAGGAGGCCGAGGAGTCGCTGCCGCGGCGGCGACGCGGCCAGACGCTCGCCGAGGCCACCGGCTCGCGGCCGGCGACGGCGGTCAAGCCGCAGCGCGGCGGGCGCGAGGCGGCGGCCAGGTTCGCCGCGTTCCGCCAGGCGGGCGGTCGCGGGCGTCCCGCCGGTCCGGCCTCCGGCGACGCCTAGACCCCCCGGACGCAGCGAGCACCGGGCCACTTGATCTCAGATAGGAGGCAGGGGCCGCCCCCGGGCGGACGCCCCGCGTTTCGATGAGCACTATCGACGCATCGCGTTCCACGGATCGCACCATTGACGGGCTGCTGGAAAGCCTCAAGGACCGGACCCCGGGCATCAGGCACGTCCTGGTCCTGACCAGGGACGGGCTCAAGATGAGCTACAGCAGCGGCCTCACCAGGGACAGGGCCGACCAGCTCTCGGCGCTGTCCGCCGGGATCCAGAGCCTGTCGCTGAGCGCCTCGGCCGAGTTCGGCGACGCGATCGGCGCCGGGCAGGCGATGGTGGAGTTCGCCGGTGGGCTGCTGCTCATCGTGCCCGCCGGAGAGGGCGCCCATCTGGCGGTGGTCGCCGAGGAGGACGCCGAGGTCGGGCTGATCGCGCACAACATGAACGAACTGGTCGAGCAGATCGGCGTGTACCTCACCGCGGCCCCGAGACCGGCCGAGGGCGACGCCTCGTGAACCGGCGCCCGATCGACCGGGAGAGCCCGGACCGCCTCTACACGGTCACCGGGGGCCGCACCCGCGCCGACGAGACCGCGTTCGACTCGGTCTCGCTCATCGTCGGCGAGTGCGAGCCGGTCCCGGGCATGCAGTCGGAGCACGTCACGATCCTTCAGCTGGCCCGCCGCCCCACGGCCGTGGTGGAGATCTCCGCCGAGCTGCGGCTGCCGGTCAGCGTGGTGAAGATCCTGCTGCGCGACCTGCTCGACACGGGCCGCATCACCGTACGCCACCCGTCCGCCGGGGCCACGGCGGCCAAGCCGGATCCGGACATCCTGAGGCAGGTGCTCGTTGCGCTCAACAACCTCTGACGAGACCCCCGTGCGGGCGCCGCTGCACGACTCCGCCGCGGAGGCGATGAAGATCGTGATCGTGGGCGGCTTCGGCGTGGGCAAGACCACCATGGTGGGATCGGTCAGCGAGATCCGCCCGCTGAGCACCGAAGAGGTGATGACCGAGGCGAGCGTGGGCATCGACGACGCGAGCCGGGTCCGTACCAAGTCCACCACCACCGTGGCCTTCGACTTCGGGCGCATCACGGTCAGCGACAGCGCCGTGCTCTACCTGTTCGGGGCGCCCGGTCAGGAGCGGTTCTGGTTCGTCTGGGACCAGTTGTTCGCCGGCAGCCTGGGGGCGGTCGTGCTGGTCGACACCCGCCGCCTGGAGGACTCGTTCTACGCGATCGACCGGCTGGAGCACCACGACATGCCGTTCGTGGTCGCGGTCAACCGGTTCGCGGGCGGCCCGTCGCTGGACGCCGTGCGCGAGGCGCTGGACCTGTCGCCCGGCATCCCGCTGGTCGACTGCGACGCGCGGGAGCGGCAGTCGTGCAAGCACGTGCTGATCACGCTCGTCGAGCATCTCACCCGCCTGTACGACCGGACCCCGGCCTGAGAGGGCAGCCGTGACGAACCCCGGACATCCCGAGCACGCCGGCGCCGTCCGGCTGTACGAGCCGGAGGTCCTCGACGACCCGGCCGCGTTCCTGGAGAAGCTGCGCCGCGAGCGCGGCCCGGTCGTGCCGGTGCTGCTCGACGCCGACCTGCCCGCCTGGCTCGTCCTCGGCTACCGCGAATTGCACCATGTGACGAGCCAGCCGCAGCTGTTCGCCCGTGACCCGCGCCGCTGGAACCAGCTCGACCGGGTGCCGCCGGACTGGCCGGCCCGCCCGCACGTCACGCACCAGCCGACGCTGGTGTTCACCGAGGGCGAGGAGCGGCGGCGGCGCGGCGGCGCCATCGGCGACGCGCTGGACGAGATCGACCGCATCGAGCTGACCCAGCTCTGCGAGAAGGTCGCCGACGCCAACGTCGACCTGTTCTCCGGCGACGGCGAGGCCGACCTGGTCTCCCAGTACGCCCACCGGATGCCTGCCCAGGTCATCGCCCGGCTGTTCGGGCTGCCGGAGCCGGACGTCGGCACCCTGCTGCGCGCCATCTTCCAGGCCATGAACGACCCGGCGACCCGCGACGAGGCGGAGATGCAGGTCGGCGAGCTCATGGGCCGCCTGGTCGCCGGCAAGCGCGTCAGGCCCGGCCAGGACCTCGCCTCCCGGCTGGTGACGCACGACGCCCGGCTCACCGACCCCGAGGTCGTCTACGACATGCTGTCGCTGCTGATCGCCTCGCAGGAGAACTGCGCCGGCTGGATCGGCAACACGCTGCGCCTGATGCTCGTGGACGACCACTTCCAGATGGACCTGCAGGGCGGCCGGAGCAGCGTGGCCGAGGCGCTCAACCAGGTCCTGTGGAAGGACCCGCCCGCCCAGAACCTGCCGTCACGGTACGCCGCGCAGGACTGCGAGCTGGCCGGCCGCCGCATCCGGCGCGGCGACATGATCGTGATCAGTCTCGTCGGCGCGAACGCCGACCCGCAGGTGCGGCAGGGTCACGCCATGGCCAACCGGGCGCACCTGGCGTTCGGCCACGGCGAGTACAGCTGCCCGTTCCCCGCCCCCGAGCTGGCCGAGATCATCTCCAAGACGGCCGTCGAGGTCCTCCTGGACCGGCTGCCGGACGTGCGCCTGGCGGTCGCGCCGGAGGAGCTGCGCTGGCGCCGCAACATCTGGAACCGCATGCTGTCGGCCCTCCCCGTCGTCTTCACCCCGGCCATGGGCAGGTGAGCCGCCGATGACCCCGCTGGACGCCTATCCCGGGCACGCCGGCGCCGAGTGAGGGCGAGGAAGCGGCGGCGGCGCGGGAGCGCCATCGGCGACGCGCTGGACGAGATCGACCGCATCGAGCTGACCCTTCTCTGTGAGAAGGTCGCCGACCGGACCGCCGACGCGTCACCCCGCCGCGTACACCGACGTGGACGCCCTCCGCGACATGATCGCGATGGTGATCGCCGCGCACGGCAGCACCGCCAACTGGATCGGCAACACGCTGCGGCTGATGCTGGTCGACGACCACTTCCAGATGGACCTGCAGGGCGGCCGGAGCAGCGTCACCGAGGCGCTCCACCACGTCCTGTGGAAGGACCCGCCGGTGCGTTCGGCCACGGCGAGTACGGCTGCCCGTTCCCCGCGCCCGAACTCGCCGAGATCATCTCCAAGACGGCCGTCGAGGTCCTCCTGGACCGGCTGCCGGACGTGCGCCTGGCGGTGACGCCCGGCGAGCTGCGGTGGCGCCGCACCCTGTGGATCCGCGCCCTGGAGTCGCTGCCCGTCGTCTTCACCCCGTCGCCGATGAAGTCCTGAAAAAAAGCTTGCAGCCCTCGACCCGTACCGAAAAGATTTCGTCATGATCCGGGTCGAGGGGTTAACCAAGGTCTTCCGCCGCCCGCGTACCTTCTCCGGCCCCTTCGGGGCGCTGCGCACGCTCGTGACCCGCCAGTACGAGGAGAGGACCGCCGTCGACGACGTCAGCTTCGCCATCGACGAGGGCGAGGTCGTCGGCTATCTCGGGCCCAACGGCGCCGGCAAGTCGACCACCATCAAGATCCTCACCGGCATCCTCACCCCCACCGCGGGCACCGTGCGGGTCAACGGGATGGTGCCGTGGCGTGACCGGTCGGCCAACGCCCGCCGGGTCGGCGTGGTCTTCGGTCAGCGCAGCCAATTATGGTGGGACCTCCCCCTGATCGAATCCCTGCGCCTGGTGGGCTCGCTCTACGACGTCCCCGCCGCGCGCTTCGACGCCTCGCTGCGGAAGCTGCGTGACCTGCTCGGGCTCGACGAGTTCCTCGACACCCCGGTCCGCCAGCTCAGCCTGGGCCAGCGGATGCGCGGCGACCTGGCCGCGGCCGTGCTGTACGAGCCGCCGCTGCTCTACCTCGACGAGCCGACCGTCGGGCTCGACGTGCTGGCCAAGGAGGCGGTGCGCGAGTTCATCGTGGAGACCAACCGGACCGGGCGCACCACCGTCATCCTGACCACGCACGACCTGGCCGACGTCGAGGCGCTGTGCAAGCGGATCATCCTCATCGACCACGGCAAGGTGCTCTTCGACGGCGCCATCGACGCGCTGGTCGACCAGCCCAGACGGCTGGTGGTGCTGCTGGAGTCCGCGCCCGAGGAGGTGCGCGGGGTGTCGCGCGACGACGAGGGCCGCCACGTCTTCGACATCCACGGCGACCTGCCCGCCTTGATCGCCGCGATCTCCGCCGAGCACACGATCCGCGACCTGTCGATCGAGGAACCTGACCTGGAGAGCGTGATCAAAGGGATCTACGCGCGATGACCCGCGTCGGCTTCCTCTTCGCCCTGGCCTACCGCAGCACCATCGTCATGACCTGCGTGACGCTGGTCGCCCAGGTGTTCCTGCTGCGCATGATCTGGACCGCGGTGTACGGGTCGCGGCCCGAGGCCGGAGGTCTCACCCTCGAAGCTTTGCTCGCCTACCTCACCCTGGCCAACCTTCAGGCCTTCGCCACCCAGACCGCCGTCTCCCGCGTCATCCACCACCGCATCCGCTCCGGGACGGTCTTCTTCGACCTGGCCCGGCCGATCGGCTACCTGCGGCAGATGGCCGCCTTCCAGGCCGGCAACACCGCAGGCAGCGTGCTGCTGCTCGCCCCGGTCGTGCCGGTGGTGCTGCTGGTCGGGTCGATCACGGCGCCGGTCAACGGGCCCGGCTACGTGGTCACGCTGGTGCTCGGGTACGTGATCGCCGTGCAGCTGGCGCTGCTGATCAGCCTGCTGGGCTTCTGGATGCTGGAGATCGGCGCGATCTCACTGCTCTACCAGCTGGTCAGCCAGTTCTTCGCGGGGACGATGGTGCCGCTCGCCTTCTTCCCCGGCTTCCTGGGCGCGCTGGCCGAGGTGCTGCCGTTCAAGTACATGGGGTACGTTCCCGCGGCGATCTACGTCGGCCGCATCTCCGACATCTCTGGACCTCTCCTGGTCGAGCTCGCCTGGGTCGCCGGGCTGTGGGCCCTGCTCGCGCTGACCTGGTCACGCACCCACCGCAGGGTGGTGATCCAGGGTGGCTGAGGTCGTCCGCGCTCTGCGCCTGTACGTCCTGCTCCAGCGCGCCTCCGCCCGCGGCGCCCTGCAGTACCGCCTGAACACCGCGATCGGCGTCCTCAGCGGCGCGATCTGGCAGGGCACCGGGTTCGCCTTCATCTGGGTGGTCATGCACACCTTCCCCTCGCTCGCGGGCTGGGGACTGGCGGAGATCGCCTTCCTGTACGGGATGCGCCTGACGGCCCACGCCCTGGCGATGATCCCCATGATGAGCGTGCACGACATCCACTGGGTGGTGCGCAACGGCGAGTTCGACCGCTTCCTGCTGCGCCCGCTGAACCCGCTCGTCCAGCTCATGGGCAACCGGATGGGCCTGGCCCAGTTCGGCGACCTGCTGGTGGGCGTGGCGCTGCTCGCCGTCGCCTCCCAGAACGCCCACGTCGGCTGGAGCCCCGGCCTGATCGCCTTCTGCGCCCTGGCGATCGTCGGCGGCGCCCTCATCGAGACCGCCTTCCTCCTCGCGCTCTGCTCGCTGTCGCTGCGCATGATCGACACCTTCGCCCTGCGGGTCTTCCTGGACGACGTCTTCAGCAAGTTCGGCTCGTACCCGATGAAGATCTTCGGCGGCGTGACCGAGTGGCTGCTCACCTACGTGCTGCCGGTCGCCTTCGTGGCCTACATCCCGTCGAGCGTCGTGCTGGGCAAGCTCGACACCCCCTGGGCCCTGGCCGCCCCGCTGCTGGGCGTGATCCTGGTCTGGCCGGCCTACCTCATCTGGCGCCGCCAGCTCACCCACTACCAGAGCGTCGGCCACTGAGCGGCTCATCGCCGGTAGGGGTCGGCGTACGGTCGCGTCGACTCCTGGACGGCGTCGAAGACGGGCTCCATGGCGGGACCGGCCACGTAGTAGCGGCCGCGTGCCTGTCCTCGCGGCACCAGCCACTTCAGCCGGCACAGCTCTCTGATGTCCCGCACGGCCTGCTGAGGGCTGAGCTCGGCGTCCTGCTGGTAGACGGTCCGCCGGACTCGCGACCGCCAGAACGCGGGCAGCAGCGCGAACACGGTCCGCTCGTCGAGGCGGTCCGCGGCTGCCGCCTCCGTCAGCGCCGACCAGGCCCGGCCCAGCAGTTCCACCCTCCGTCTGGCCTGCTGCGCCTGGAGGTGGTGGGCGCGCAGGCAGAACCGGATCCACTCGTACGCGTCGCCGCCGGGATGCCAGCCGGCCCCGCCCACCTCCTGGAGGACCTGGTAATAGGCGTACGTGTTCTGCCCCCTGCCGAGCCACTCCTCGATGGAGGAGAACTCCGGGGGCAGCAGCGCCTCCCGGGCGAAGACCAAGGTGGACAGCGCCCGCGACATCCGCCCGTTGCCGTCGGCCCACGGGTGGATCATGACCAGGTTCAGATGCGCCATCGAGGCGCGGACGTGGACGGGAGCGTCGAGGTCGCCCTGGTCGAGCCACTGGATCAGCTCATCCATGAGCCCCGGCAGCAAGCCGTGATCCGGACCCGTGTAGGCGGCGACGGCGGGATCGTCGGGGCTCGTGACGTAGACCGGACCGCCGCGGATCCGCCCCGGCCGCTTGCGGGGATGGCGCTCCTGCATCATGAAGTGCAGCCCGTTCAGCAACCCCAGGTCGTACCGGAAGCCGTCGCCGGCGTCGGACAACGCTTGGATGTAGGTCATCGCCCGTTGGTAGCCCTCCAGCTCACGCCGGGTCGTGTCGCTGGTCTCCAGCGGCGCTTCACCGGCCATGAGCGCTTCGACGTCGTCGACCGATGCCGCGTAGCCCTCGATCGTGTTGGACCCGACGATCGCCCTGGCGGTCAGACTCCTGCGGAGCTGCTTCGTCCACCGCTCCTGAGGTCGCACCTGCATGCGCAGGTCATGGCGCATGCTCTCGATCTCGTCGAGCACCCGGCGATCGACGTCACCGAGCCTGGGCACCTTGTAGAGCATGACAAGATGACACCATTATCATGTCATCGGCGCAACCATGCCGCGCGTTCAGTAAGGGCTAGGTGCTCCAGATGGTGCGCAGGGGGCGCATGCCCTCCTCGACGTAGTCGGCGATGGGGCGGTCGCCGCCGGCGAGGTACCACTGCTCCAGTGCGGCGAAGTAGCCGAAGGCGAGGGCGTTCGCGATCACGCGAGCCTGCGTTTCGCTGATCTTTCCTGTCGCCGCGAGCAACGGTGAGATCCGCTGGCCGGCGCGGTCGAGCGTGGCGCAGACGGCCATACGCACCGACGGCTCGGCGAAGAAGTAGCGGACCCTGCGCCACGGGCCTCTCCCGGTCTGCGGGCCTTCGCCCGGACCGGGGCTGGATTCGTAGGCGCGGACGGCGCGGAGCAGGCTGCCGACGGGGTCGGCGGGGTCGAGGAGGCTTTCGAGCGTCTCCGGGCTCATGTGGTCGAACTCGTCGGCGACCACGATGCCTTCCTTGGTGCCGAAGATGCGGTAGACCGACGACGGCGAGACCTCGGCCGCCGCCGCGATTTCCTCGATCGTGACCGCGCCGAACCCTCGCTCGTCGAACAGGTCGAGGGCGCGTTCCTGGATGGCGCGCATGGCCTTGAGCCGCCAGCGCTCACGAAGTCCGCTCATGCCTCACCGTATCAGAAAGTCACTTTCTCAAGCTATTGACTGTCTAGGATCAGGTGCCTAGAGTCGCTCGCTGGAGACAGTCACTTTCTCAACCGGATCGGAAGGTCATGAAACGGAGATCGCTGATGTACGTCGGGGCGGGGCTCACCGCGGTCGCCGCCCTGCTCCCGTTCGTCGACCGGACCGTCCTGGCGGATCACATCAGGGCGGGCTACCCGGCCTACGCGCCCGGTGCCATCGACGCCGCCGTCACCGCGTATCTGGTGATCCTGGCCGCGGTCGGGGCGCTGGGGCTTCTCGGCTGGGCCGGCACGATCTGGGCGGCCCGCGCAGGCAAGCGCTGGGCCTTCTCGCTGGCGGTCGGGCTGCTCGTGTCCGGGCTCTGCGTCACGGTCGCCGCGCTGACCGTCCGGGACACCTCGGGCGACGTCGGCCTGGCGCCGCTGCTGGGCTGGCTGCTGGTCCTTCCCTGCGTTCCCGGTCTGGCCGCGGTCGCGTTGTGGAGGAGGACGGGGTGATCGTACGCGCGCTCGCGGCCCTGAAACGCGCGATGTACCGCGGAGGGCGGCCGAACGCGCTCATGCGGCTCATGAACCGGCTCGACGTCCTGGTGTACGGGGCTCGGCTGCTGTCACCGCGCCGGACCGCCGTGCTGAAGGTGGCAGGGCGCCACAGCGGGAACGTCACGTCGGTTCCCGTCGCGGTCGCCCGCCACCGCGACGCCGAGTTCCTCGTCTCGATGCTCGGGCCGGACGCGAACTGGGTGCGCAACGTCCGGGCCGCGGGTGGCAGGGCCACGCTCCGCCGCCGGGGGCGTGACATCCCGATCCTGCTGGAGGAGATCCCGTCCGAGCATCGGGCCGAGATCCTCCGCCGTTACCTCGCCATCGCACCTGGTGCGCGGCCTCATGTGGGGGTGAGGCCGACGGCGCCGCTGCCGGAGTTCCACCGGATCGCGCCCCGGCACCCCGTGTTCCGCATCCACCCGCGAGAGGACTAGACGGAACGCCCGACCAGCGCGGCGTCAGTCGGATACGCTCCTGCCCCTCGTCCGGCTCCGTCGCGGTGCCGATCGCCATCGGGCTGTCATGGAGGCCACCATGATCCGGCGGATCGCCCTCGACCCCGACCGCCCGGAGACCTTCGACTGCCGCAAGGAGAACCTGGGCTGACCGCGCTCACGGGCTCCGCAGAGGTCGCGGGAAACTTGGCCTGACCGACGGACAGGGCGCTCTCGTACGATGAGCACGTGATCGGTCTCGTCCGCTCCCTGTGGAAGGAGCCGCGACCCCCCGGCCCGCCCGCGCGGGGATGGCGGGACTGGTCGCTTGTGGCGGTGCTCGTGCCGGTCGCGGCGCTCGAAGGGGCCCTGCGGGCGGATCTCCCGTGGCGGACCGTCGCGGTGCTCATCACCGTGGGGCTGGTCCCCACGCTGCTGTGGCGCCGCACCCGCCCGCTGCTCATGCTCGTGATCGCCTTCGGCGTCACGAACCTGGCCACGCTCGTCACGTCCGGCGAGGCCGCCGAGACGAACACGCTGGCCTACCTGCTGATCCTGGTCTACGCGCTGACCCGCTGGGGGTCCGGGCGCGAGGTCGTGATCGGGCTGCCGATCATGCTCGGCTCGCTCTTCCACTCGATGGCCGCCGGCCGTCTGGTGCCCGCCGACGCGGTCGGCGGGCTGGCCGTCATGTTCGCGGCCCTCGCGCTGGGCGCGGCCTTCCGATTCCGCGCCGGGGCGCAGGCGCGCGAGCTCGAACAGGTCAAGTCCCTCGAACGCGAGCGCCTCGCGCGCGACCTGCACGACACCGTCGCCCACCACATCTCGGCCATGGCGATCCGGGCGCAGGCGGGCCTCGCCACCGCGGCGTCGCGGCCGGAGGCGGCGACCGACGCGCTGCGGGTGATCGAGGCCGAGGCGGCGCGGGCCCTGGACGAGATGCGGGCCATGGTCCGCGTCCTGCGCCACGACGAGCAGCCCGGCCGGGGCATCGCCGACCTCCAGCAGTTGGCGGCCGGGGACCCGTCCGGCCCGGCCGTGGACGTGGAGGTCTCCGGCGACCTCGACGGCCTCTCCCCCTCGGTCGGCGCCGCCGTCTACCGGCTCGCCCAGGAGTCGGTCACCAACGCCCGGCGGCACGCCCGCCACGCCACCCGCATCGAGGTCCGCGTCGACGCCGACGACACGTCGGTGCACCTGCGGGTGAGCGACGACGGGATCGTCCGGCTGAACGCGTCGCCAGGCTACGGGCTCGTCGGCATGATGGAACGCGCCGGCCTGCTGGGCGGCACGTGCGTGGCCGGTCCCAACCCCGGCAGGGGCTGGACCGTGACCGCGGTGCTGCCCCGGACGGGGGCGGCGACGTGAGCGTCCGGGTGCTCGTCGCCGACGACCAGGAGATCGTCCGTACCGGGCTGGTGATGATCCTGGACGCGCAGCCCGGCATCGAGGTCGTCGGCGAGGCCGCCGACGGGCGGCGGGCCGTCGAGCTGGCCCGGCGGCTGCGCCCGGATGTGTGCCTGTTCGACATCCGGATGCCCGGCCTCGACGGGATCGCCGCGACCCGCGCCCTCGCCGGGCCGGACGTCGCCGATCCTCTCGCGGTCGTCGTCATCACCACGTTCGACCTCGACGAGTACGTCTACGCGGCGCTGCGGGCCGGCGCCAGGGGCTTCCTGCTGAAGAACGCCGGCGCCCAGCTGCTCTCCCAGGCGGTGCACGCCGCGGCGGGCGGCGACGCGCTGATCGCCCCGAGCGTCACCGCGCGGCTGCTCGACGCCTTCGCCAGGACCGGTCCCGCCGGCCCGCCGGCCCGTCCCGTCGAGGCGCTCACCGATCGGGAGGAGGAGATCCTGGTGGCGGTGGCGCGCGGGCGGACCAACGGGGAGATCGCCGACGAGTTCCACATCTCGCTCAGCACGGTCAAGTCCCACATCGCCAGCCTGATGGCCAAACTCGGCGCCCGGAACCGGGTCGAGATCGCCATGTGGGCGTACGAGACGAACCGGGTCAGGAGCTGAACCGGACCGGCCACCTCTGGATGATCACCTCGGCCACGATCAGGTTGATCACCCAGCCGGCGCCCAGGAGCAGCGCCCTGGCGAGCTGGTCGGGCGGGCCGGCGATCCCGTAGTAGGGCGCCAGCACGAACGCCTGCGTGCCCGCGCCCAGGCCGATCGCGTACCCGCGGATCATCCAGGCGCGGTGCGCGGTGAAGTCGCGCCGCCGGACCGCGGCCAGGCCGAGCACGATCGAGGCGGCCATGGCCGTGCCGAACACCAGCCGGAAGGCGGCCAGGAGCGGCCCGTCATGCTCGGGCAGGGCGTAGAACACGGCCATCCACATCCCGCTGAGCGCCGCGACGAGCCCGCACGGGGCCACCAGCCGACCGGCCTTCCGGTGGTGGCCGGGCTTCCTGCGACGCAGCCGGGGGACGAACTGGAAGGCCCCGAGCACGGTGTAGACGGTCACGCCGACGATGTGCAGCAGGATCGGGACGGGCGAGGCGAGGAAGCGCGCGTTGTCCGGCGTGACCGCCGCGCCGCCGGTCAGCTCGGCCAGGCGGAGGCCGCCGGCGAGCACCGGGACGAGGCCGAGCCCGATCAGCGCGGCGACGGTCCAGCCCGCCCGCTCCCGCCGCGTCGCCATCTTGTCTGTCATGCCGTCGATCGTGACGGTGGGACGGGTGGCGGCTCATCGCCAGAAAGGTCCGTTCTGAGCTGGCCGATCGTTGCTCAATCAGGCGTACTTTCGGCTGATGACCCCCTTGAGCAGGATTTTTACGCTGATCGCATGATTCCGAATCCCTCCGAGGAGAAGACGATGAAGGCGTTCGTCCTGCGCTCGTACGGCTCACCCGACGCGCTCGAACTCACCACCGTCGACCGGCCCGTGCCGGGCCGCGGCGAGGTGCTGGTCCGGGTGCGCGCCACCTCCGTCCAGCCGTTCGACTGGCACCTCATGAGAGGTGAGCCGCGCGTCTCGCGCCTGATGGGCGGCCCCCTGGGGGTCCGCCGGCCGAAGATCTCCATCCTCGGCGCCGACGTCGCGGGCCAGGTGGAGGCGGTCGGCGAGGGCGTGACCGAGTTCCGCCCAGGGGACGAGGTGTACGCGATGTCCAAGCAGGGCGGCTTCGGCCAGTACGCCCTCGTACCGGCGGCCGAACTGGCCCCCAAGCCGGCGAACCTGACGTTCGAGCAGGCCGCGGCGGTGCCCCTGGCGGCGAACACCGCCCTGATCGCCCTGCGCGACAAAGCCCGGGTCCAGCCGGGCCAGAGCGTGCTCGTGATCGGCGCCTCAGGAGGCGTGGGCACCTTCGCCGTCCAGCTCGCCAAGGCGTTCGGCGCGCACGTCACCGGCGTCTGCGGCCCGCGCAACGTCGACCTGGTCAGGTCGATCGGCGCGGACGAGGTCGTCGACTACGCCAAGGAGGACTTCACCCGGCTGGGCCGGCGCCACGACGTCGTCGTGGACTGCGCCGGCAGCCACTCGGCCCTGGCCTGCCGGCGGGTGATGACCCGCAGGGGCACCTACGTGGTCATCGGCGGCAAGGGCGGCCGGTGGCTGCGTCCCATGCCCCACGTGGTCGCGGCGCCCCTGGTGTCGCCGTTCGTGTCGCAGACGATGACCACGGCCGACGTGATCGGCTGCACCGAGAACCGGCGGAACCTGCTGGCGCTGACCGAACTCATCGAGTCCGGCCAGGTCACCCCCGTGATCGACCGCACCTACGCCTTCGCCGAGATCCCGGCGGCGCTGCGGCGTTCCGAGGCGGGACACGCCTCCGGGAAGATCGTCGTCACGGTGTGAGCTTCACGCCGGCCCCGCCCATCCGCCACCGGAGCCGAACCGCTGGTGCGCCCGTCCGCCATAAGACAGATTTGTCCCATGGACCGCCAGCTCATCAGCCATCTCGCCCACCGTGACCACCCCATCGCCGCACCGGTCTCCGGGGCGCACGTGACCCGGCTGCTGCGCCGGGCCCGGCTGCCGGAGGGGGCGAGGATCCTCGACCTCGGCTGCGGCGAGGCCGCGTGGACGCTGCGCGCGCTGGCGCTCTACGAGGACGCCACCGCCGACGGGGTCGACATCTCCACCGAGGCGCTCAAGGCGGCCGAGGAGCACGCCGACGCCCAGGGCGTGTGGGAACGCGTCCGGCTGCACGAGCGACCGGCCGCCGGCTTCCCCGTGGCCGAACGGTACGACCTGGTGCTCTGCGTCGGGGCCACGCACGCGTTCGGCGGGCTCGCCGCCACCGCGGCCCATGTCAGGCGTTACCTCGGGCCGAACGGCCTCGCGCTCATCGGCGAAGGGTTCTGGGAGCGCGAGCCGACGCCGGAGGCGCTCGCCCGGCTCGGCGCCGAGCCGTCGGAGTTCCTCGACCTGCCCGGCACCGTCGCCGCCGCCGAGTCCGCCGGCTTCGACACCGTCTACGCCTACACCAGCGACCTGTCCGAATGGGACGACTACGAGTGGTCCTGGACCGGGACGCTGCTGCGCTGGGCCAACGAACACCCCGGCCCGGACGCCGACGCCGCCCGCGCGGCCGCCCGCGAGCACCGCGACTCGTGGCTGCACGGCTACCGGGGCGTCCTCGGGTTCGTCACCCTCCTGCTCCAGCGCACGGACTGACCGGCGGAGGCCGGTCCCGGTGATCAGGGTGCCGTCGTCTCCCGCGGCTCCAGGGTGATCGTGAGGTGGGCGGACAGCGCGCGGAGGAAGTCGGGGGCGTCGAAGATCGCGCCGGCGGAGGCCACGCCGACGGTCCTGGTCCGCCCCGTGAGGATGCGCCCGACCGCCTCCACCGCGAGCGGCGCGGTGACGGCGTAGATGTCCCGCCCGCTCGCCACGGCCCGCCGCCGCTCCTCGCCGGACCGTACGACGACGTCGACGAGGAACGTCTGCCCGGACCGTCCGCGCCCGTCGGCCGCGACCGGCGCCGGCGTGTCCGGGGAGGCCAGGTCTCCGGCCGCCTCGACGGTCATGTACGTGCGGACCTCGGGGATGGGCAGATGGCTGGGGATCGTGACGACGTCGGCCATGGTGAACTCGCCGATCACGTCCCGGGGGCCCGCCGGGTCGGGGAAGGCCCACCGCAGCGTCGGCAGGTCGTCACTGTGGTACTCCAGCCGTCCCTGGGTGAACCGGACGCGCCGGCCGTCCCGCCGCCGCCCCGAGACCTGGCCCGCCAGGCGCGTCCCCTCGGTGGGGTGCCAGCTGCTCAGGCCGTAGGCGACGTGCGCCTCGTCGGCCGCGGTCCAGTCGCCCATGGCCGCGCTCGCGAGCAGGTCGCCCAGACCGCCGTAGAAGGCCATCGCGGGGACGACCACGGCTCCGGCCGCGCGGGCCCGGTCCGCGAAGTGCGCGAACGTGTCGGCGTTGGCCTCGATCTCGGCGGCGACGTCCACGTAGGGGATGCCTGCCCGCAGCGCCGCCTCGATCACCGGGGCGGCGGTCGTGGCGAACGGCCCGGCGCAGTTGATCACGGCCGCGGCCCCGGCCAGCGCCCGGTCCAGCGCGGCCGGATCGTCCACCGCGGCCGGCCGCACCTCCAGCCCCGGGCGGTCCAGCGCCTTCAGCTTGACGTCGTCACGCCCGGACAGGATCGGGACGAACCCGCGCTCCAGCAACTCCGCCACCACGAACCGCCCGGTGTGCCCGTACGCCCCGTACACCGCGACCGTCTGCCCCGATTCCATTGCTTCTCCCGTTTCGACCGGTTCCTGCGTCACCGGAATCCTGGCAGCGGCGACCGGCTCGCACGACCGTCCGGAACGCCAACATCCGCACAGTTTCGGACATCCGATCGCGTCAGCAGCGCAGGCCCGGCGTGTGCTCGCGCAGCATCTCCAGGAACGCCTCCGTGAGCGGCCCCCGATGGCCGCCCCGGCGCCGGACGGCGACCACGGGCAGCCAAGCCTCCAGGCCGTCGACCTCGACCGTTCGCAGGCTGCCGATGCGCAGTTCCTCGTGGACGCTGCTGACGGGCATCAGGGCGACGCCGAGCCCGGCCTGCGCCAGCCGCTTCTGCGCCGTGAGGCTGTCGATCCTGGTCACCCGCGTGCCCTCGGGCAGGAGCCGGTCGAGCAGGTGCCCGAACGAGTCGGGCTGACCCCGTTCGGGAGAGAACCCCAGCCACCGCTCGCCGTGCAGCGCCTCCAGACCGGGCAGGCGTCCGGCCGTGAGGGGATGCCCAGCCGGGACGACCACCACCAGGCGCTCCGCCCCGAGCGGGATCGACTCCAGCCGCGGGTCGGCGTCCGGGAAGTACCGCAGCCCGAGAGACGCCTCCCCGGTGCGGACGAGCGCGCTGACCTGCCGGCTGGTGGCGGTGGTCAGTTCGACCGCGACGTCGGGGGAACGTGACTCGAACGCGCGCAGCGCGTCCACGAGATGGGAGTCGGCCAGCGTGCCGACGATGGCCAGGCCGAGGCTCCTCGTCTCACCCTCCCGCGCGACCTCCTCCCGTACGGCTCGTTCGGCGTCGCGGACCGTGGCCAGCACGGCCTCCGCGTGCGGCAGCAGCGCCCGGCCCGCGGCCGTCAGGCGCACCCGGCGACCGGCCCGCTCGTACAGGGGCGCCCCCAGCGACCGCTCCAGCTCACGGACCCGGCGGCTGACCGCCGGCTGGGAGAGGTTGAGCCGCATGGACGCCTCGGTGAAGCCGCCCCACTCGGCGACGGCCACGAACGCCACGACTTCGTCGATGGTCATCACATCCATCAGTTTTCCTGATAGAAGCATCCGTTCTATGCATTTGCCGGAGGAGATGGCCGCGGCCGAGAGTGGAGGGCGTCATCCGACCCCTTGAGGAGCCCCGTGAACGATCAGACGGCCAGAGCCCGCCGCTTCCGCGAACTGCACGAGCGCCCCGAGCCCTTCCTGCTGCCCAACCCGTGGGACGCGGGCACCGCCCGGCTGCTGGCCTCGCTCGGCTTCGAAGCCCTGGCCACGACCAGCTTCGGCGTGGCCAACCAGCTCGGCCGCAGGCGGGCGGGCAGGCAGGACGTCCTGGACAACCTCCGCGCCGTCAGCGACGCCACGCCGCTGCCTGTCAACGCCGACCTGGAGAACTGCTTCGCCGACGACCCCGCCGAGGCGGCCACGATGATCGCGGACGCGTGCGCCGCCGGCGCGGCCGGGGTCTCCATCGAGGACGCCACCGGCGACCCCGCGGCGCCGATCTACGACTTCGAGCTGGCCGTCGAACGGGTGCGGGCGGCCGTCGAGGCGACCCGCGCCCTGCCGGTCCCCCTCGTCCTGACGGCACGGGCCGAGAACCTGCTGTGGCAGGCCGGCGACCTCGCCGACACCATCAGGCGCCTGCAGGCGTTCGAGGAGGCGGGCGCGGACGTCCTGTACGCCCCCGGGCTGCGGACGCTCGACGAGATGCGCGCGGTCGTGTCCTCGGTCGGCAAGCCGGTCAACGTCGTGATGGGCATGGCCGACCCGGACATCACCCTGACGCGGCTCGCCGAGATCGGCGTCCGCCGGGTCAGCGTCGGCGGGGCGCTCTCCCGGGTCGCGCTGCGCTCGTTCATGGACGCGGCCGGGGAGATGCGGGACGGCCGGTTCGGGTTCGTCAGACGGATGGCCGCGGCCGAGGACCTGCACCGCGCCTTCGACTGACGGCGCCGTTCAGCCCGTGTAGTTCTCCCCCAGCGGCCGGCCGGGGATCGGCTTGGCGATGAGCGCGACCGGGATGAAGAAGCAGATCTGGCCGATCGCCATGATGAGCGTCCAGAGCGCCCGCTCGTCGTAGTGGCCGCGCGCTCGGTCGTACAGCTCGTCGGGGACCCGCTCCCCGGAGGGGTTCGGGGACAGCACGGCCTCCACGAGCTCCAGCGCCACCCGTTCGGGGCCGGTGAAGTACGGGGCGTCCCGCCAGGACGCCACGGCGGTGATGCGCTCCTCGGGCTCCCCCGCCTCGCGGAGCAGGCCGGCCTGCCGGACGGTGTGGTACGTGCTGCCGACGAGCTGCCCGGCGCGGAGCTGCACCAGGCCGACGGTGGTCCGCGGAATCAGCCCGTTGCCGACGACGGCGGCCATCCCGCCGGCCAGCATCCCCACCTCCTCGGGGAAGAACGCGGTGGGGTCGGGCAGCCGCGAACGGAGGCCGGCCTGCTCGGTCGTCGTGGGTGTGGACATGGCATCCCCTTGGTCGTCTCTGTCACGTTTGAGGGGAACGCCCCTCACTGATCCGACGAGACGGCCCCGGGGAATGTGAGGCGTCGCTCGTACTCCTTGGTCCACGGCTTGAGCTTGTCGGGATTCCGTACGCCCCACACCCGCGTGATCCGGTCATCCGCGACCTCGAAGGCCATCACCGTCACCGTCACCCCGTCCAGCCGCACCAGCAGACCGGGCCGGCCGTTGACCGAGCATTCCAGGATCGCCATGCCGGGCGCCCTGCCGAGGAGGTCGACGGCGTGGCGCGCGATCCGCTCGCCGCCCTCGATCGGACCGGGCACCGCGTCGACCAGGCCGCCGCTGTCGGTGACGACCGTGGCGTCCGGGTCGAGGAGGCCCACCAGGGCCTCGATGTCGCGGGCCTCCCAGGCCCGTTTGAACTCCCTCACGACTCCGGCCTGCCGCGCCGCCGTCGTCAGGGGAGGCCGCGCATCACGGATCCGCCGCCGGGCGGACGAGGCCAGCCGGCGGCAGGCCGCCGGAGTCCGGCCGACGATCCCGGCCACTTCCGCGAAGGAGTAGCGGAAGACGTCGTGCAGGACGAACGCCACGCGCTCCGCCGGGGTCATCGACTCCAGCACCACGAGGAAGGCCATGTTGACCGACTCGTCGAGCGTGACACGGTCGGCCGGGTCGCCCGTCGGCTCCGTACGCTCCGGCAGCGGCTCCGGGATCCAGTCCCCCACGTAACGCTCCCGCCGCACCCGCGCCGAGCGCAGCAGATCCAGGCAGATGCGACCGGCGACCTTCGTCAGCCAGGCTCCGGGGACCTCGATCTCCTCCTGCTGCCGCCGCGACATGGCGTACCAGCGGGCGTACGTCTCCTGGACGACGTCCTCGGCCTCGCTCAGGGAGCCGAGGAGCCGGTAGGCGAGGTTGACCAGGTGACCCCGCTCGCTCATGATCACGTTCAGGCTCGGGTCGGACGGTGTGGTCATGGCGTCGTCGGCTCCCTCCGCGCAGCGGCCGTCACCCGTCCGACGAGACAGCCACCCGAGGTGTGACGCCCTGGCCGTGAGCGACGACGGCGCTCGGCGCCTCCGCCGCGTCGGATGCCGGGGGCCCGTCGTCGACCGGACCCCGGCACCCTTTCACCACAGCGGCGAGCTCATCGGCTCAGTTGTGGTCGGACACCCAGGCCGAGCACGGGTGGTTGCCGAAGGTGTCGTTCACGCAGACGCGGTAGACGATCGCGAAGTATCCGGTCTGCAGGTTGAACCCCTTCGTGCTGCCGCAGCCTCCCTCGTTCTCCTTTTCGACGGTCCCGTTGTTGTTGATCTGGTACTCGACGTACACGGAGTGCGCGTCGCACTTGGCGTCGTACAGGTCGAACCACGCCTTGTTGGCATGGGTGCCGTTCGAACGGTTGAACCACGCCTCACCGGCGCGGGTGCCGTTGGTCTTGACGATGGCGTTCGAGGAGGCCGCCGCCTGCGCCGGTGGCGCGAGGACGAGCGTGCCCCCCACGGCCAGCACCAGCGTGCTCAGGACGGCCAGCAGACGACTTTTCATGCGCACTCCCTCGTACGGCTCTGGCCGTTCAGTTCCGGTCCCTTACGGTGCCTGAGCACGTGTCGCTGAAGATGCCGTCGTCGACGCACACCTTGTATTCGATCGTGAAGCTGCCGCTCTTGAGATTGAAGCCCGCGGTGGTGTTGCACCCGCCGTCGTTGACGTCCGTGTACCACTTGGACACGCCGCTGGTGACGTACTTCCAGTACACGTAGACCGGTTCCGCGTCACACTTCGCGTCGTACAGGTCGAACCACGCGTTGTTGCCGTGGCTGCCGTCGGCGCGGTTGAACCACACCTCACCGGCGCGGGTGCCGCTGGTCTTGACGATGGCGTGCGAGGATGCCGCCTGAGCCGGCGCTTCGAGAACCAGGACGCCGGCCGCCGCCAGGGAAGCGGCAGCCAGGATCGGCCCTATGCGTTTCCGGAGCATCGTTCACCTTTCGAGATATGGGCCCGGTCTGGCGAGGGGGCGCGCTCTTGCGCACACGGAACAGGCTCGCGGGACCGCCCGCGAAACATCGATCACCCCGTGGCCCGCATTCCCCTCGTAGGCCCCCGACACAACAGCGTTATGTCGGGTTGAACGTACGCCATACGGATAACCTATGACTATCCCGACATATAGGGCTTTATCAATTCGAGATCTAAAACGCTTGCGATCGTCACAATGGAACGTTCCGGCTCCGGAGACCCAACGAAAATCACTGTGAGTGACGTCCGCACGAACCCTGGTCCACCGCGGCCCGGCACGCGGACTCCCCTGCGGGGACGACGCGTACTATCGTGACCGATATGGAAAACCGCCCCTCGCCCATGGACTCCCACCGATCCCATCTGCGCGCCTCCGACAGCAACAGGGAGCAGGTCGCCGCCGTGCTCGGTGAGGCCATGAGCACCGGCCAACTGAGCCACGAGGAGTACTCAGAACGCCTGGACAAGCTCTACCAGGCCAAGACCGTGGGAGAACTCCAGCTCCTCACCCACGACCTCCAGACACAGTCGGTGACCGCGACCCCGCTCTCCCTCTCACCGGCCACGGACTCCGAGGCCGAGAACGTGATCGCCATCTTCGGCGGCGCCGAACGCAAGGGCCGCTGGCGCGTACGGCGACGGACCAGGGCGCTCGCCCTCTTCGGCGGCCTGCGGTTCGACCTGACCGACGCCGAGTTCGAGGCGAGAGAAGTCGAGATCACCATTGTCGCGATCTTCGGCGGCGCCGACCTCATCGTGCCTGAGGGGGTGGAGGTGCGCAGCCAGGGCGTCGGCATCTTCGGCGGCTTCGACGTCCACAGCGGCCCGGACATCGACCCGTCGGCGCCGGTGGTCGTGGTGAAGGGCCTGGCGCTGTTCGGCGGGGTGAGCGGCAAACTACGTCGCCGGCGCAGGAGCTGAACGCCGGCCCGGCATCCCGTACCAGATCCTGACCGGCAGGTGGAGGACGTACCCGAGCTGTTCGAGCGAATGCCCTCACCAGAGCGGAGTTGGTCCGTCTCGCCGCAGAGTACCGGACGTCCTGGAGTCTCGCACGCCAGCTGGAGCGTGGGCTTCTCTAGATCCTTCAGCACTTTGGGCACCGCGTCTGGACCGATGCGTCGGAGGTCATCGACCGCGCGCCGTGAAGACGACGTCCGACACGCCTCACTCGTCGTCCGGGATGGCGGTCAGCGACTCGCGGGAACCCGCAGCCAGCCGACTGGATGAGTGGATCTCGAGCTGCTAAATGATCTTTGAAGCCCTCGGTCTTCGTAGGGCCTGTAGGACAAGCATGAGTCCTTTGGCGGAGGAACGCGTGCCGATGGACTCATGATGGGCGACCGTCAACGGTCGAACCAGCGTGCCGCCGAGGGCGTGAGCAGCAGGATGACGACCGCGAGCGGCAGGACCAGGCTGGGCAGCGTTGCCCAACCGAGCTCGCCCTCGACAGCGGTCGGGATGACACCCAAGCCGACCCCGACCACCTCGATGGCGATGCCGGACCAGCGCACCCATTTCCTGCGTGACGACCAGCGAAATATCAGCCACCCCTGGAGCACCACGACCAAGACGCCGGGGAGGAACGCCACGAGAAGTGCCGCATCGACGGCGGCGGCCACCGCGCCCGCCAAAAATATGGCTAGAAATAAAAGTCCCAAGCCTACTTGCAAGGTCATGATGACCCTGGCGGCCAGTGCCGTGGCCGGCATCCGCTCAGCCGGAATAACCTTCGTCACACGATCATCATGCACCATGACAAGCGTGATCCGAAATGATCTCGTCATGTTCGATCTTCGTCAAACCAGTCGGACAAGTTTCGACAATAGTCCCGGGAACTCCCGCTCGGTCCGTCCTCGCACAGGCTCAGACAGGGACCACCTGCACGGCCTTCCCGCACAGTTTGCTCATGTCGTCCGCGTCGGACGTCAGAACAATGGCAGGGCGCACCGAACGCAATGCTGTGGCCGCGACCACAGCGTCGATGGCATACTTGTGACCGTGGAGGCGGGCATCCCGTAGTAGTTCGATCGCACGCGATGAGATCTCCTCGGTCACCGGCTCGATCTTCAGCCGGGACAGATACCACCTGAGACGATCGCTCTTGACCCGGATGTCTTGCGCCTCAATCGGTGTCATGGCGCTGACCGCGACCCGGAAGTCATTGTCCTGCGCCTCCCGCACGAACGCTGTCACCCGCTGATCGGCCTCGCACCACTTCACGAGCCCTTCGCAGTCGAGAACGACGGTGCCCGCGCTCAGTCTGCTTCGTGCGCGCGCCATCCGTCCTCCTCCTGAAGCTCAGGCGCCGACTTGACGCGGCGGAACAACTCCGCCGCCTCGTCACGCAGCGACTGTGGGATCGGCCCGGAAGCGGCCTCGTTCGCCTGCAGTGCCTCCTCCAAGAGATCCCGCTCGATCTGACGTTCCACGGCGGCATCGACATAGGCGGAAAACCCCCGGGCCCCGACCCGCTCGCGGACGGCGCGAATGTTGCCCGTTCTCAGAGACACACTGACCTTAGCGGCCGGCCCGGCCCCTGGGGCGAAGTCTCGCTCTGGCATACCCATGGGCCAATCTTACTACTCGAAGTAGCAATATTGTGATCCGCCCTCCGGCCCAAATAGAGGACGGACCGCCCTCACCCGTCCGGCGTTGCACCCCGGGCACGAACCCGCCCCGGCCTTCGCTCCATCTGTCAGAGCCGTCCAGTCGTCCGAGTGGGCTCGACCTCACCTTCGAGACCTGGCCCTCTGCGCAGACGAGGTCAGATTCCTCCTGAGGAACCGATCTGCTCACCTGCCGACAC
>NZ_JAPNNL010000051.1 GCF_027620315.1 Nonomuraea corallina
GGCCACCGCCGCCTACCCCGCCTGGACGGCCTGGACCTCCTACACCGCCGGCACCCGTGTCACCCACAACGGCGTCGACTACGAGTGCGTCCAGAGCCACACCTCCCAGCCCGGCTGGGAGCCCCCGGCCGTGCCCGCCCTGTGGAAGCAGGTCAGCGGCGGCAGCGGCGACACCCAGGCGCCCTCCGTGCCGGGCAACCTGCGCTCGACCGGCGTCACCTCCAGCAGCGTCTCGCTCGCCTGGAACGCCGCCACCGACAACGTCGGCGTCACCGGCTACCAAGTCTACCGGGGCGGCGCCCTGGTGACGACCGTCAGCGGCACCTCGTACACCGACACCGGCCGCGCGGCGGACACCAGCTACACCTACACCGTCAGGGCCCGCGACGCCGCCGGCAACCTGTCCGGCCACAGCGCCTCCGTCACCGCCCGCACCTCCCAGGGCGGCGGCCCCGACCCCGACCCGGGCCGGATGCCCGGCGCCCCCTACCTCTGGATGGGCTGGGGCAGCCCGCCCGACCCCGGCGTCGTCATGGACGCGACCGGCGTCAGGTCGTTCACCATGGCGTTCATCCTGTCCAGCGGCGGCTGCACCCCGGCCTGGGACGGCCAGCGCCCCCTCACCGGCGGCGCCGACCAGCAGGCGATCAACAGGATCAAGTCCAAGGGCGGCAGCGTCCAGATCTCCTTCGGCGGCTGGCAGGGCAACAAGCTCGGCCCGAACTGCTCCACCCCGCAGGCCTTCGCCGGAGCCGTGCAGCAGGTCATCAACGCGGTCGGCCCGGCCGTGGTCGACTTCGACATCGAGAACACCGACGAGTTCGAGAACTACACCGTGCAGGACCGCATCCTGAACGGACTCAAGATCGTCAAGCAGAACAACCCGAACGTCAAGGTCGTCGTCACCTTCGGCACCTCCAGGACCGGCCCCAACGCGCACGGCGTCCGCCTGATCAACCAGGCCAGGGCCCTGAACGTGCCGATCGACAACTTCACCATCATGCCGTTCGACTTCGGCAGCGCGAACATCTACCAGGACACCGTCAACGCCGCCGAGGGCCTGAAGAACGCCCTCAAGAACGCCTACGGCTACACCGACGCCCAGGCGTACGCCCGCATGGGCATCTCCGGCATGAACGGCCTGTCCGACCAGCAGGAGCTGACCACCCCGCAGACGTGGACGCAGATCCGCGACTGGGCCAGGTCCAAGGGCCTCAACCGGCTCGCGTACTGGGGCGTCAACCGGGACCGCCCGTGCCCGGGCGGCGGCGTGGTCTCCCACTGCAGCGGCATCGCCCAGGCCGAGTGGGAGTTCACCCGCATCACCGCGGGCTTCTGAGGGCCTGAACCCGGGGCGGCGGCCCCCCCCCCCCCCCCCGCCCCCCCCCCCCCCCCCGGGGGGGGGGGGGGGGGGCCCCCCCCCCCCCCCCCCGCTCCTCACGTGAGCATCGCTTTCAGCCGCTCCTGGCTCACCTTCAGCGACGGCGTACGGGGCAGCGCCTCCACCGCCGTGAACCGGACCGGCACCTGGTAGGGCGTGAGCCTGCCGCGCGCCCACCGCTCCAGCTCGGCCGGGTCGAAGGCGGCGCCGTCGGCCATCTCGACGGCCGCGACCGGCACCTCGCCGAGGCGGACGTCGGGCAGGCCGACCACGGCGGCGTCGCGTACCGAGGGGTGGTCTTTGAGCACCTCGGCCACCGCGCCGGTCGACACCTTGAACCCGCCCCGGATGATCACGTCGTCGGTCCGGCCGAGTATCCACAGGAAGCCGTCCTCGTCGACCCGCGCCAGGTCGGTGGTCTCCTGCCAGCGGTCGGGGTCCGGCGACTGCGGGGTGCGCACGTCCAGCCGGCCGACCTGGCCGGGCGGCAGCGGCTCGCCGGTCTCGGGGTCGCGCACCCGCACCTCCACCCCGGGGTGCAAACGGCCCACGCTGCCGGGCTTGTCGTCGCGGTGGCGCTCCCAGTCCTGCATGGTCCACCCGGCGATCCCGCCGGCGAACTCGGTCGCCCCGTACGTGACCAGCACGGCGACGTCGTAGGCGTCCTCGAACCGGCGCGCCAGCTCCGGCCGGAGCGGCGCGGTGCCGCACACGACGGCGCGGACCCCGGCGAACACCTCCGGGTCCACCCCGGCGTCCAGCACCATCCGCAGCGAGGTGGGCGTGAGCGCGAGCACCCGCGCGTCGTACGCGGTGACGAGCCGCACCAGGCCGTCCACCGTGAACCGCTCCAGCATCGCCACGCTCCGCCCTTCGAGCAGGTTGAGCAGGAGGCGGAACAGCCCGCTGGTGTGCAGGATGGGCGCGACCAGGACGGCCACCCCGGAGCGGAGCCGGGGCCGCCACGGCTCGCCCGACGCGTAGTGGGCGGCGCCCGCGAAGCCGGCCGCCAGGTTGCGGTAGCCGATGGGGACGCGCTTGGGCGGGCCGGTGGTGCCGCTCGTCAGCATGCTCACCGCCACCCCCGGTTGCGCCCGCGCCGCGACCACGCCGGGTTCCAGGGCGCACGCGGTGACCACGGTGTGCGCGGCCGGCTCGTACGCGGGGACGGACAGCCCGAGCACGCCGGCCGAGCGGGCGGCCGCCCGCAGGCTCTCCGCCTCCCAGTCGGCCGGGTCGGCGACCACGGCGACCAGGTTCAGCTCGCGGACGTCCCGGGCCAGCGCCTCGGCGGGCCGTAGATGGCTGAGCGACACGATGGCGTACCGGCCGGCCAGCGTCCCGATCACCGCGCCGACGACCCCCGGGCGGTTGCGCATCACCACGCCCACCCGCGCGCCCTCGGACGCCCCGATGGAGCGCAGCCGCTCGTCCAGCGCGCGGGCGCCCTCGGCCAGGTCTCCCCAGGAGCACCACCGGCCGTCCAGTTCCAGCGCCCGCGCGGCGGGCTCGACGCCCAGGACCGCACGCAGCCGCTCCGGCAGGTCCAGATCCGTCATGTCGCGGTCCTTGAGGTCGTGGTCCTTGATGTCGCGTTCCCGGATGTCGTGTTCCCGGATGTCGTGGTCCTTGACGTCGTGGTCCTGGACGTCGTGGTCCTTGACGTCGTGGTCCTTGAAGTAGGCGCCCGTCCTCTCATCGCCGGCCCCCAAGCGGCGAGCACCTCGTCCAGCGCGGCCATGAACGACAGCGGCTGGTCGAGCATGACGTGGTGGCCGCAGTCGGCGATCTCGACGACGGGCAGCGAGCAGCCCAGGCGCCGGTGCATGGCGTCCGTCATCTCCGGCGGCGGCAGCCCGTCACGGGCCCGCACGAGCGCGACCGGGCAGGCGGGCGGGACCAGCTCGGCCATCGCCAGCTCCGCCTGGCCGAACAGAAGAGGGTCGAACTTCCAGGTCCAGCCGCCCTCGACGGCCCGGACCGAGGTCTCGGCGAGGTGCTCGACGATGAACCGGTGCGCCCGCCCCGCCTCGGGGATCGGATGGAAGCGGGCCACCGCCTCCTCCCTGGTCGGGTAGAGGCGCGGGCGGCTCAGCGCCCGCTGCCGCCGCCGCACGTGCTCCGGCGTGTCCGCCTCGTCGCGCAGGATCGAGTCGACGCACACCACCCCGGCCAGCCGCTCCCCGTACGAGAGAGCCGCGCGCAGGCAGACCAGCCCGCCCATGCTGTGCCCGACCAGCACCGGCGGCCCGTCCAGGCCGGCGTCGGCCGCGGCCGCGAGCACCTGCCCGGCCCAGGAGGCGTGGCTGTAGCGCGGGGCGTGGCCGCTGTCGCCGTGTCCGGCCAGGTCCGGGGCGACGATCCGGTGGTGGGCGGCGTAGTGCGGCGCGATGTGGTCCCACCACCGGCCGTGGGCGGCGCCGCCGTGCACGAGGACGAGGCCGGGCCGGCCGGCGGGGCCCCAGGCGCGGTAGCGGATCGGCACCCCGTCGACGATCACCTCGCCGGTGTCGGCGGGGACGGCGAGCGCGTCGGTGAACCAGGAGGGGGCCATGCTCAGTAGCCGCGCGTCAGGTCGATCGGGTGGGCCACCGGTTCGCCGCGCTCGACCCGTTCCAGGTTGCGGGCGAACAGCTCGACCACCTTCCGGCTGTAGCCGGGCGAGCTCCACGCCACGTGCGGGGTGAGGATGGCGCCGGGCGCGTCCCACAGCGGGCTGTCCTCCGGCAGGGGCTCCTTCTCGAACACGTCGAGCGCGGCGCCGCCGATCGAGCCGGCGCGCAGCCGTTCGGCCAGCGCGTGCTCGTCCACCACCTCGCCGCGCGAGACGTTGACGATGAGGCACGACGGCCGGCACCGGTCCAGCACCGCGCCGTCCAGCAGGTGGCGGGTCCGCGGGGTCGCGGGCACGGCCAGCACGATGGCGTCGGCCCGCGCGGCCAGCTCGGCGAAGCGGGCGGCGGGATGCGTCTCGTCGAACTCGGGCACCGGCTCCGGGTGGCCGCGCACCCCGATCACGGTCATGCCCAGCGCCCCGGCTCGGCGGGCGACCTCGCGGCCGACCGGCCCCGCCCCGGCCACGAGGAGGGTCGTCCCGGACAGGATGACGGGACGGTGCCGTTCCCACACCCGCGCCCGCTGGCTGGCCAGCACCTCGGGCAGCCGCTTGGCCAGCGCGAGGAGCATGGCGAGGGCGAACTCCGCCATGGCCGGCGCGGACAGCCCGCGGGCGCCCGCCACCTGCACGTCCGGCGGCAGCCCGTGCGCGGGGACGATGCTGTCGGCGCCCGAGCCGACGAGGTGGATCAGCCGCAGCCGGGGGGCGGCCGACCAGTCGGGCACCCGCATGCCGAGGCCCAGCACGGCTTCCACGCGGTGCAGCTCGGCGAGGAAGCTCTCCGGGGTCGGGCAGGTCACGACCTCACGGTCCCCGAGCACGGCCTCCGCCCCCGACACGGCGTCGATGGCGAACCTGCCGTAACAGTGCACCGTGCCGATCCTGGCCATGCCGCTCCTCAAAAGATTGAATCATAACTATAATAAAAGAAAAGGCCCGACCCTCGGAAGAGGGTCGGGCAGCGCACCGGTCAGGGGCAGTTGACCTCCAGCACGACGCTGGTGCCGTCGGCGCCGCTGCGGACGTCGATCCGGCTGGCGCCGTGCCTGGCCAGCAGCAGGCCGCGGCCGTTGGCGGCGGTGGACGGCGGTGCGGGCGCCTGCTCGGCGCCGGCGGGCAGGCCGCCGCCGCGATCGGTGACCTCGCAGCGGAGCCGGCCGGGGCCCTTCCACAGGCTCAGCCGGCCGCTCCCGCCGCCGTGCCGTACGGCATTGGTGGTGATCTCGTTGACGGCGACCACGAACCGGTACAGCGCCAGCCCGGCCAGCCCTTCCTGCTCGCTGCGGCGCTCCACCTCACGGCGCAGCGCGACCAGGGAGTCCCGGTCGAAGTCCCGGCTGAGCAGCGGCTCCAGCTCGTCAGCCATGGCCGCTCTCCCCAACGGGCAGCCGGCGCGCGGCGAGCACGCAGGTGTCGTCGTGCGGATTGGCGTCGGGGAGCTGGGTGATCACGTCGGCGACGGGCTGAGGACTGCGCTGGGCGGAGGTGCGGTCGAGGATGGAGATCACCGGGATGAGTCCTTCGCGCAGGGTCCGGTCACGCCGCTCGACCAGGCCGTCGGTGTAGAGCAGCAACAGGTCTCCCGGCTCGATCGTCATGGCGGCGGTGCCGTAGGCGGCGGTGGAGACGGCGCCGAGCAGCGGGCCGTGCGGGCGGTCCAGCTCGATGGTGCGCCCGCCCCGGGTGTGCAGCGGCGGCGGGTGCCCGGCCTGGGCCCAGCGCAGCTCGCCGGTGTCGGGCAGGTAGCGGCCCACCACGGCGGTGGCGGTGCGCGTCCCCTCGCCTCCCACGTACAGCAGGTGGTTGAGATGGGAGAGCAGCTCGGCCGGGTCGCTGGTGGTGGTGACGGCCAGCGCCGCCAGCGCGTGCCGGAGCTGGGCCATGCACGCCGCCGCGCGCACGCCGTGGCCCGCGACGTCGCCGATGGCGAGCACCACGCTGCCGTCGCCGGCGATCGCCGCGTGGTACCAGTCGCCGCCGACCCGCTGGGCCTGGACGGCGGGCAGGTAGCGGACCGCCACCCGCAGCCGAGGCAGGTCGATCGGCTCGGCCGGGATGGGCAGCACGATGTGCTGGAGCTCCGCGGCGAGCCGGTGCTCGACCTCCAGGCTGCGCCGGTGCTCCAGCAGCTCCTCCTCGACCCTGGCCAGCTGGATGCGGGTCGTCTCGCGCGCGGTGACGTCCTGGAACACGCCGAAGACCCTGACCGGGCGGCCCCCGGAGTCGCGCACCGCGTCGGCGATCATGCGCAGGTGCTTGACCCGGGCGCCGATCCTGACCCGGTACGTGAGATCGGCGGTCCTGCCCAGGGCGAAGTCCACGGCGGCCTGCGCCCGCACCGGCACGTCCTCCGGGAGCGTGAGGGCGTCGAGCGCCTGCTGGGAGAGCGGCCCGCCGGCCGGGTCGCGCTCGTAGACCCGGTAGAGGCCGGGCGACCAGGAGATCTCGCCGGTGACCAGGTCCCACTCGCCCCACCCGAGGTTGCCCAGCCGCTCGGTCTGCGCGCTCCGAACCTCCAGCCGGGTCTCCACGTCGTGCCGCACCCAGGTGTTGATCACGCCGGGCCCCACCGACCTGACCTGCACCGAGATGGACATCTCGGCCGGCGCCCTGGGCAGGACGCTGACGTAGGGGATGGGGCCGACCTGGCGCGGCATCCCGTCGGCGACGCACCGCTCCCAGGCGTCCCACACGGGACCGCCCATGAGCGTCGGATAGACCTCGCTGACCCGCAGGCCGACGATCTCGGTGCCGCGCCGGCCGGAGATGTCCACCAGTTCGGGGCCCGCTGCCGTGAACACGTAGTCCTCGATGCGCCCGCCCGCGCCGCGCACCGGCATCAGCACGGTGTGGCTGCCGCCCAGGGCGTCGAGCACCTGCTGCGCGACGCGCGCCCAGTCGCCGCCCGCCGAGGAGGGGGCCCGCAGCGGGGGCCGCAGCGCCGAGGCGACGGCGGCGCGCAGCCGCTCGGGGCCATCCTCGGCGTCGCCCTCCAGCGCGGCCAGCACCTCGGCCGCCAGCTCGAACACCTCGCGCCCCTGGTCGGCGGCGATCCTGCGCAGGTAGGCGTGCGCCTCGGCGATCCGGCATGAGGTGCGCCCGGCCAGAATGCCGGCGGCCCGCTCCAGGGCCATCGCGTCGTCGCCGCGCGCCCGTCCCAGCCGCGCGTCCAGATCGGCCAGACGGTCGAAGTAGTTCTGGGAGGGCTCCATCGATCGTTCAGGACCGTCCTGTCACAGCCGTCCACCTCGCCGGGGCGTCCTGCCGGCCCGGGCGGATGGGGGGCTTGGTTGTTTGTCCCGGCATTGCGCTGTCTATCACCACTAGAACGGTTCCGCCAGCATATCGGCACTTCAGTGCTGTCGCGGAGAACACCGCGACGACTTGTAGCATGACACGCCGAACCCAGATCCACCTCCCTTGGAGTGCCGATGCGGCGGCCGGTCCAGCTCGTGATCATCCTCACGGTCTTCGTCGACCTGCTGGGGTTCACGGTGATCCTGCCGTCCCTGCCGTTCTTCGCCGCCGACCTCGGCGCGACGGGCGTCTGGTACGGGGTCACGGTGAGCGCCTACTCCGTGGCGCAGTTCCTGGCCGCGCCCCTGCTCGGGCGGCTCTCCGACCGGTACGGACGACGTCCGGTGCTGCTGATCGCCCTCGCCGGCTCGGCGCTGTCGCTGGCCATGTCCGGCGCGGCGACCTCCCTGGCCTGGCTGGTCACCGCCAGGGCGCTGGCCGGGGCCTTCGGCGGGAGCATCTCGGTCGCCCAGGCCTACCTGGCCGACGCCGTGCCGGAGGACCGGCGCACCGGCGCGATGGCGCGCCTGGGCATGGCCATCGGCGCGGCGTTCGTCGCGGGCCCCGCGCTGGGCGCGGCGCTGGCCCCCTGGGGGTTCCCGGCGTCGGCGTACGCGGCCGCGGCCCTGGCCGCAGCCAACCTGGTGGCGGCCTTCTTCCTGCTTCCCGAGCCGGGCCGGCGCGCGGAGGCCGCCGGCGGCGCCGGCGCGCGGAGCGGCGAGGTGCTGCTCCTGGCCGGGACGGGCTTCCTCACCATGGCGGCGTTCGTCGGCATGGAGACCACGCTGGCCTTCCTCGGCAGGGACCGCTACGGCTGGGGTGCGGAGGCGATCGGCCTGGCCATGGCCGCGGCCGGGCTGTCCATGGTGGCCGTGCAGGCGGGGCCGGTGACGCTGCTGGCCAGGCGGTGGGGCGACGCCCGGGTGGCGGCGGCCGGGGCGGTGGTCATGGCGGCCTGCCTGCCCGTCGTCCCGGCGGGTCCGGCGTGGCTGTGCGTGCTGGCCGTGTGCGTGCTCTCGGCGGGCAACGGCCTGGTCACGCCGACCGTGGCGAGCCTGCTGGCCGCGGCGGGCCCGCCGGACCGGCGCGGCGCCCGGCTGGGGGCCGGCCAGTCGGCGAGCGCCTTCGCCAGGATCGCGGGGCCGGCGGGCGCGGGCGTGCTGTTCGACGTGGGGACCTCGGCGCCGTACGTGGCGGGGTCCGGATTGGCGGGTCTGGCGGCGTTGACGGTGCTGGCGGCGCGCGACACGGTCACGGTTTCCCCTTCGGCCGATAGATCCATGGACTGAATCCTCCGGGCGACGGTGGACTCGCGTCTCGCCGGTCACATCCGTACCACGGCCAGAATCTCGTTCAGGGGAATTCTTGTCATCGGGTGGATGAAGTTAGAAATACATCACCGTTCGAGTCTTGCCGTTCTGTGACCGTTTTCCGGGGCGCGCTATAAAGAACGGGTGTTGCAGGTCAAGGCGCGTTTTACGGATGTTTCTGCGGTGAATTGAGGGCATATAGCTGCTACCGTCCGAAAAAGACGGTTCGATCGATTCGGGGGAGGCAGAAATGGCTCTTACGAGTGGATGCGGAAGACGGCGCCGGTGCTGCTACAGACGCAGGTACCGCTGTTGTCGCTGCTACTCCTGCTGCAACAGGTGGTGGGGGTGGTAAAGGAAAGTCGGGGGGGTCGGCGGGTCAACCGTCGGCTCCCCCTCCAGTTGGCCGACCGGAGCGAGCGCGGGCCGCTCGCGCCGACGGTCACGCTCCGCCGTACCTTCAGGGAGTTCTGGCCGGACACCCGCGGCATGCGCCGGTTCTTCGCGGCGGGTGTGGTGTTCGCGGTGCTGGCCGCCCTCTGCGAGGTGATCGCCATCCGGCTGTTCGGCCACATCACCGACGAGGTGCTCACCACCCGCGACATGTCCGCCTTCTGGACGCCCGCGTCCGCGTGGCTGGGGCTGGCGGCCGTGGCGGGGGTGACGTCGATCGCCGGCACCTACGCGACGGCGGTCGGAGCCGAGCGGTTCCTGCTGCGCCTGCGCGACCGGGTGTTCGCGCACCTGCAGAAGCTGTCGCCGGACTTCGCGGAGAACCGCCGCCTGGGCGACCTGATGGCCCGGCTTACCGACGACATCGAGGCCATCGAGGAGCTGATGGGCTCCGGGCTGGTCAAACTGGTGACCACGGCCGCGAGCGCGGTCTTCTTCGCCGGGGCGGCGTTCTTCATCCGCTGGGACCTGGCCCTGATCACG
The DNA here is from genome assembly GCF_027620315.1 of Nonomuraea corallina. Classification (GTDB taxonomy): domain Bacteria; phylum Actinomycetota; class Actinomycetes; order Streptosporangiales; family Streptosporangiaceae; genus Nonomuraea; species Nonomuraea corallina. The sequence continues at coordinate 9,542 of NZ_JAPNNL010000051.1, forward strand.
CTGGCGCTGTTCCCGGCGTTCCTCATCGCCTCGAAGGTTTTCGCGTCCCGGTTCAGGACCGCCTCGGCCACCGAACGGGCCAGCAACGGCGACATGAACAGCGTCATCGAGGAAGGACTGGCCAACCAGGCCCTCGTGCACGCGTACAACCGCGAGGCGAGCGAGTCGCGGCGGCTGCACCGCGCCGGGCGCGGCTGGCTGCGCGCCAACCTGCGCCAGGCGTGGCTGGCGGGTGTGTACGGGCCGCTGATGCAGGTGCTGGAGACCGTCGGACTGATCGTCGTCCTCGGCGTGGGCGCCTGGGAGATCGCCACTGGGCGGCTCACGCTCGGCGGGCTGCTGGCCTTCGCCGCCTACCTGGCCATGCTCTACCCGGCCGTGCAGAGCCTCGGCGAGATCGCCCTCACCGTGTCGGAGGCGGCGGCGGGTTCGGACCGGGTCATCGAGGTGCTCAAGGTGCGGCCCGCGGTGACCGACCGGGAGGGCGCGACGCCGCTCCCCGGCCGCAGCCGCGGCGCGATCGCCTTCGACCACGTCACCTTCACCTATCCGGGCCGCAAGCGGCCGACGCTGGTGGACCTGTCGTTCACCGTCGAGCCGGGTGAGCTGGTGGCGTGCACCGGGCCGAGCGGCGCGGGCAAGTCGACGCTGGCCAAGCTGCTGCTGCGCTTCTACGACCCGAGTGGCGGCCGGGTGCTGCTGGACGGGATCGACCTGCGCGACCTGACCAGGGCGTCGGTCCGCGACAACATCACGATCCTGCACCAGGAGACGCTGCTGTTCTCGGGCTCGGTACGCGACAACATCGCCTACGGACGGCCGGACGCCTCGACAGAGGAGGTGATGGCGGCGGCCGAACTGGCCGGCGTGCACGAGTTCGTCAAGACGCTCCCGCACGGCTACGACTCGCCGGTGGGCCAGCGCGGCAGGCTGCTGTCCGGCGGGCAGCGGCAGCGGGTGGCGATCGCCAGGGCGATCCTGCGCGACGCTCCGGTGCTGGTGCTGGACGAGCCCATGACGGGGCTGGACGAGGCCACCGTCGCCCGCGTGATGGAGCCGCTGCGGCGGCTGATGACGGGCCGCACCACCATCATGATCACGCACGACCTGCGGCACGTGCCGCGGGACGCCCGCGTGATCAACCTGGAGCCCGCCGCGCCGCCGCGCGCCCCGGTCAGGTTCAGGCGCTGGGCCTCGGGCGCCGAGTTCCTGACGCGCTGACGCCGGGCCCCCGACGTGAGAGGGCCGGCCCCGGATCGCGGGGCCGGCCCTGCCGGGAGGTGGGGGATCAGCGCAGGCCGTCACGCATCGCGGTGATCAGCTCCCCGTTGCTCGTGTCACCGCTGAGCTCCCAGAAGAACGCGCCGCCGAGGCCCTGGTTCTTCGAGTAGCCCATCTTGCCGCCGATCGTGGCCGGCGTGTCGTAGCTCCACCACTGGTTGCCGCAGTGGGCGTACGCGGTGCCCGCGACGGTGCCGGTGACGGGGCAGCGGGTCTTGAGCACCTTGTAGTCCTCGATGCCCGCCTCCCAGGTGCCGGGCGCCGCGCCGGTGGCCGTGCCGCCCGGGGCGGACTGGGTCACGCCGGTCCAGCCGCGGCCGTAGAAGCCGATGCCGAGCAGCAGCTTGCTCGCCGGGATGCCCTTGCTCTTCAGCTTCTGGATCGCGGCGTCGGAGTAGAACCCGGGCGTCGGGATCCCGTTGTAGGAGGTGAGCGGCGAGTGCGGGGCGGTCGGCCCCTGGGCCGCGAAGGCGCCGAAGTAGTCGTAGGTCATGACGTTGTACCAGTCGGCGTACTGGGCGGCGCCCGCGTAGTCGGCGGCGTCGATCTTGCCGCCGTTCGTGCCGTCGGCCGTGATCGCGGCGGTCACCAGGTTGCCGGAGCCGAACCGGGCGCGCAGCGCCTGCATGAGGTTCCGGAACGCGGCGGGGCCGCTGCTGTCACAGCCGAGGCCGCAGGCGTTGGGGTACTCCCAGTCGATGTCGATGCCGTCGAACACGTCCGCCCAGCGCGGGTCCTCGACCAGGCGGTAGCAGGAGTCGGCGAACGCGGCCGGGTTCTGCGCGGCCTGGCCGAAGCCGCCGGACAGGGTCCAGCCGCCGAACGAGAACAGCACCTTGATGTGCGGGTGCTTCTGCTTGAGCTTGCGCAGCTGGTTGAAGTTGCCGCGCAGGGCTCCGTTGTCCCAGGTGTCGGCGACGCCGTCCACGCTCTCCGCAGCGCTGTAGAAGCGGTCGTAGTCGGCGTTGGTGTCGGTGAGCGCGCACTGGCCGTTCCGCACGTCGCCGAAGGCGTAGTTGATGTGCGTGAGCTTGGCCGCGGAGCCGCTGGTGTCGATGTTCTTGACGTGGTAGCCGCGCTGGTAGACGCCCCAGTTGACGAAGTAGCCGAGGACCTTGTTCCCGCCTCCGCCGCCTCCGGTGGAGGTCCTGGCGGTGACGGCGGCGCTGGCGGCGGAGCGGTTGCCGGCGGCGTCGCGGGCGCGGACGGTGTAGGTGTAGGCGGTGTCGGCGCTCAGTCCGCTGTCGGTGTGGCTGGTGCCGGTCACGGTGGTGACGAGGGTGGAGCCGCGGTAGACCTCGTAGCCGGTGACGGCGACGTTGTCGGTGGAGGCGTTCCAGGCGAGGGAGACGCTGCTGCTGGTGACGCCGGTGGAGCGCAGGTTGCCGGGCACGGACGGTGCCTGGGTGTCGCCGCCGCCTCCGGTGGAGGTCCTGGCGGTGACGGCGGCGCTGGCGGCGGAGCGGTTGCCGGCGGCGTCGCGGGCGCGGACGGTGTAGGTGTAGGCGGTGTCGGCGCTCAGTCCGCTGTCGGTGTGGCTGGTGCCGGTCACGGTGGTGACGAGGGTGGAGCCGCGGTAGACCTCGTAGCCGGTGACGGCGACGTTGTCGGTGGAGGCGTTCCAGGCGAGGGAGACGCTGCTGCTGGTGACGCCGGTGGAGCGCAGGTTGCCGGGCACCGACGGGGCCTGCGTGTCACCGCCGCCTCCGGTGGTCGGCAGCCACAGCGCCAGGACGTTCGGCGGCTCCCAGCCGGGCTGCGAGGTGTGGCTCTGGCGGCATTCGTACGTGACACCCTGGTACGTGACCCGGGTGCCGGCGGTGTAGGCGGTCCACGGCGTCCACTCGGCGAGCGCGGCGACGGACGAGGCGGCCGACGAGGAGGCGGAGGCCGTCACGGGGACGGCGACCAGCACGGCGAGCGGCATGAGTAGCGTGGCGAGGACGGCCAGGACTCTCTGGTTCATGGTGCTCCGGCATCCGGTTGGGGGGTGAACGGGGATGGGAGTCGCAGGAAACTATTAGTAAAGTTTCCTTTAAATTGCTTCCGAACATAACCCCTCCCCGAGGCGGTCGTCAAGCACGGTCCCGGCACCCGGCCATCCGGCACAATCGAGACATGCCATCGATCAGCGGAGTCCGCCCCCTCCGCGCCAACGACCCCCGCGAGATCGCCGGCTACACCCTCAGCGGCCGCCTCGGCGAGGGCGGTCAGGGCACCGTGTTCCTGGCGGAGTCGGCCTCCGGTGAGCGGGTGGCGGTCAAGCTCCTGCACGCCGACTTCGGCGACGACGCCGACGCCAGGCGCTACTTCCACCGAGAGCTGGCCGCGCTGCAACGGGTCGCGCCCTTCTGCACCGCCCGGGTGCTCGCCGCCGACCCCGAGTCCGACCCGCCGTACGTGATCAGCGAGTACGTGCAGGGCCCGTCGCTGCAGGAGGCGGTGCGCGAGCGCGGCGTCCTGACCGGGACCGACCTCGACCGGCTGGCCGTGGCGACCGCGACCGCGCTGGGCGCCATCCACGCGGCGGGGATCGTGCACCGCGACTTCAAGCCCGGCAACGTGCTGCTGGCCGCCGACGGGCCGCGGGTGATCGACTTCGGCATCGCGCGGCCGTTCGAGGGCACCGCCGCCCCGGCCAGCGGGATCGTCGGCACCCCCGCGTACATGGCTCCCGAGCAGTTGTCCGGGCATCCCGCGGGAGCGCCGCTCGACCTGTTCGCCTGGGCCTGCACGATCGCGTTCGCCGCCAACGGGCGGCCGCCGTTCGGCCAGGAGCCGATGCCGGCCGTCATCAACCGCATCCTCAACGGCACGCCGGACCTGGGGCGGCTGTCGGGACGGCTGTGCGACTTCGTGGCCGCCTGCCTGGCCAAGGACCCGGCGCGGCGGCCGACGGCCGAGCAGGTGCTGCTCGGCCTGATGAACAGGAGCCAGGAGGCCATGCCGACGGCCAGGCCGGGCACGCTCCCGCCGCCGAGCGGCGCCCCCGTGCCGCTGCCCCCGCCCTCAGGGCCCCGGTCCGGCCCGCAGCCGGGCCCCCCGTCCGGCCCGCATTCCGGTCCCTCGTCCGGCCCGCAGTCCTACCCAGGGTCGGGGGGAACGTGGGAGTCCGCGTCGGTGCGGGCAGGGGCGCCCACCACGCAGCCGGGACGCCGCCGCGCGGGGATGGTCATCGGCGCGTCCCTCGTCGCCGGGGCCGTCGCGGTGGCCACCGTGGCCGTGACGCTCGCGCTCAACCTGGACCGCCCCACCGGCGACGCGACCTCCAGCTCGGCCCCGAGCGCGTCACGCACCCCGTCACCGGTGCGCGACCAGGTCGCCCGCTCGCCCCGGCTGGGCATCGAGGTCTGGCAGGGCGGCACGGCGAGCACCATGGCGTTCTCCGACCGCGACCGGGAGATCACCCGCGTCACGATGCAGGCGGAGCCGTTCGAGCTGCGCTTCCCCACCCTGGCCAAGGACACCGCCGCCCAGATCTGCGCCTGGACCGACGACTCGGTCCTGCGCGTCGAGCAGGGCGCGAAGGTCGAGGACCACACCTGCTACGCCCCCGGCACCGGCATCGCCGACTACGAGCACGGGTCCGGCACCCTCTGGATGGACGAGCGGGCCCACAACCACCTGGTCGACACCCGGGTGGCCGAGCATTCGGACACCCAGGACAAGGTGCTGTTCTCCACGATCTCCCAGAACGGCGCCGCCACCCCCGTCGGGGAGTGGAAGGGCGAGATCTACCTCTCGTTCTTCGTCGACCGCGACGGCGACAAGCGGTTCGACCTCACCGGCCCGGCCGAGTACGAGTATCTGGTGCTGGAGTTCCCCCGCTGACGGTCAGAGGCTTCAGGAGCGCTCGCGGCGGGCGCCGGTCGCGCCGATGCCGCGGCGGGCGTAGAAGTCGTCCACCGCCGCCAGCATGCCGTCGATCGTCGCGGGCGCGTACCCGCCGTCCCGGAGATGGCGCTGGTAGCGGTGCGCCGCGCCGACGGCGGCGGCCATGTCGCCGAGCGGGTCACGGCCCAGCGCGCCCCGGGCCGACGCCTCCGCGGTCCACGTCAGGAAGGCGCGCACCCGGTTGAGGTAACGGGACTTGCTGGACTCGGCCAGCCGGGCGCCGGACAGCGCGGTGGCGTAGGCCGCGTACATCCCGTCGTAGGGCTGCGGCAGCGCGGCCCTGGATCGTACGGTCACGGGATCTCTCCTGCTGTGCGAGGGGGTCTGCCAGCATGACAGCGGGCCGCGGCGTCCCGGGGTAGGGGCGGGAGTCACCGGCGGGAGGGACTTTGGCCCCTACAGCGCCGGCGGCCGCACCTGCTGCACTGGGCAGCATGGGCAGGAGTGCGCAGGGCGACCCGCCCGTCCTCATCCAGGGCGGCATGGGCGTGGGAGTGTCGGGATGGCGGCTGGCACGGACGGTGTCCAGGGCCGGGCAACTGGGCGTGGTGTCGGGGACGGCGCTGGACCTCACCCTGGCCCGGCGGCTGCAGCGGGGCGACCCCGGCGGCGACCTGCGCCGGGCGCTGGCCGCCTTCCCGGTGCCCGAGGTGGCCGGGCGGGTGCTGCGCCGCTACTTCGTGCCCGGCGGCATCCCCGAGGGGTCGCCGTACCGGCCCGTGCCCCGGCTGGGCCTGCGGCAGAGCCGCGCGCTGGACGAGCTGACCGTGGCGGCCAACTTCTGCGAGGTGTACCTGGCCAAGGAGGGGCACGACGGGCTGATCGGCGTCAACTACCTGGAGAAGATCCAGATGGCCACGCCCGCCGCCGTCTACGGCGCCATGCTGGCCGGGGTCGACTACGTCCTGGTCGGCGCCGGCATCCCGGCGGAGATCCCGCACCTGCTGGACGAACTGGCCGCGCACCGCCGGGGGGAGGTCGCCGTCACCGTGGCCGACGGCGACCGGCAGCCGGTGGCGGTCGAGCCGCGCCGGCTGTTCGGGCGGACGCTCCCGCCGCTGCCGCGGCCCCGGCTGCTCGCGATCGTCTCCTCGCACGTGCTGGCCGCCTACCTGGCCCGCACGCCGCGCACCCGCCCCGACGGGTTCGTGCTGGAGTCGCCCGTCGCGGGCGGGCACAGCGCGCCGCCGCGCGGCCGGCTGACGCTCGACGAGCGGGGCGAGCCGGTGTACGGGCCGCGTGACGAGGTGGACATCGCCAAGGTGGCCGCGATCGGGCTGCCGTTCTGGCTCGCCGGAGGGTACGGCACCGCCGACGGCCTGGCCGCGGCGCTGGCCGCCGGCGCGAACGGCATCCAGGTCGGCTCGGCGTTCGCGCTCTGCCGCGAGTCGGGGCTCGACCCGGCGCTCAGGGACCGCCTGCTGCGGGAAGCCTGCGCCGGGACGCTCCGGGTGCGCAACGACCCGCTGGCCTCGCCGACCGGGTTCCCCTTCAAGGTCGCGGACGTGCCCGGCACGCTCGCCGACCCGGCGGTCTACGCCGACCGGCCGCGCCTGTGCGATCTGGGCTACCTGCGCACCCCGTACGCGAAGGAGGACGGCGCGGTCGGCTACCGGTGCCCGGCGGAGCCGGTCGACGTCTACGTGCGCAAGGGCCGACCGGCCGAGGAGGCGGAGGACCGCCGCTGCCTGTGCAACGGGCTGCTCGCGGCCATCGGGCTCGGCCAGCACCGCCCCGACGGCTACGCCGAGCCGCCCCTGCTCACCCTCGGCCAGGACGTCGGCTTCCTGGCCGAGCTGCCGGAGGACCACTCGGCGACCGACGTGATCGAGTACATCCTGACGGGAGCCCGGGTGCGGACCGCCTAGCCTGCGGGCCGCGCGCGGGTCAGATCGGTCGCCACATGCCGATGCGGCTCGGCACCCCGGGGGAGGCGTGCACCAGCGGGTCGTGCCCGGCGTCGGGCAGGCCCGCCGAGTCCAGCAGCGTCTGGTCCAGCTCCAGCAGGTCGGCGCGGTGCAGCGGCCAGGGCGGGTGCTCCACCTCCGCCGTCACGGTACGGCCCGCGACCTGCGAGAACAGGCGGAACCTGGCCGTCAGGAAGTGCGCGAGCCCGTCCCGTTCCCGCTCCGTCAGCACCAGGCCGACCTTGGACTCGGCGTGGCAGCGGGCGCCGCGCGGCCCCGGCCAGATCCGGCGGCTCCGGTAGCGCCAGTGACCGGCGTCGATGCGTACCGACATGTCGGACCAGTGGTAGGGCAGCCAGTAGCCCGCCCGCCCGCCGAGCATGGCGGGCAGCCGGCCGGCGTCGAGCGAGAAGAACCAGATCCCCGAGCGCCCCCGCCCGTCGCGCACGTAGGTGCGCAGGTTCGTCTCCGGGAACCTCGACACCCACGGCAACCGGGGCAGGCCCGGCGCGCGCACGTCCTCCATGAGGAACGGGGTCATCCCCACCCACGCGGTCCCGTCGAACGTCTCGACCGTGAACTGCGGGGGCACCAGGGCCTGGACCGTCTCGGCGGGGTAGCGCCAGTGCAGGAACGTCATGTTCGACCAGCGCTGGTACATCACCGGCCGGGCGACCCGGGGTGAGGGCGGGGCTCTCATGCCCCGTCCCTACCCGCACCGGCGCCGATATGCGATCAGTCGAACTGGCCCCGCCCGGCCAGGCCGAGCTCCTTGGCCACGTCGTTCATGGTGTCGTAGCTGCGGTCGGGCAGCGACCGCAGCGCGGACAGCACCGGGTCGGGGGCGGACTGTTCCTGAGCCCGCTCCACCAGCTCCTTCTTGTCCGCGGGGAAGGCGTGCACGCCGCTGATCCAGCGGGCCAGGTCGCTGCGGGCGTCGACCTCCTCCGCGCTCATGCCTTCGGGCGAGCCCGGCTCGTGGATGTCGGGCTGGTGCCTGTCGTCGCCTCGCTGGTGTTCCATGCCATCGTCCCTTCGTTCGGGGTGGGTGTGTTCAGAGCGGCCGGCCGGTGCCTTCGCCCGGCAGGTAGCCGCCGTCGTCCGCCTCGGTGCGGCCGGAGCCGGCGTCGGGGTCCTCCGCGACGTCGGAGTCGACCCGCATGGCGGCCTCCTCGGCGGAGTAGCCGCCCATGTCGGGGCCGACGTCGCGGGCCACCTCGTCGGGCTCGGTGTCGGGATGGGCGCCCTCGTCGGCGGCCACCAGGCGGCCGGCGCGGCCGGCATCCTCGTCCACCCCGGTGTCCTCCTGGAAGTCCGTGTCGAGGTCGGACCCGACGCCCAGGCCGCCGTCCTCGGTGAGCGGACGCTCGTCGGGGTCGGATCGGGGGGCCCGCTGCACGGTCACCGGCGTGTCGGTGCCGAAGGACGCCTCCTCCTCGGGCACCTCACGCTCCAGGCGGCCGTCCAGCGGCTCGCCCTGGATCTGCTCGTCGACCGTGGTGCCGTAGTCGTCGACGGCGATCGGACGGTCAGCCGGGAGCGGCGCCTCCTGCGGGTCCTCGGCCCACTGCTGCTCCGGCGTGCCGTCCTGGAGATCCGGGATCCCCTCGTCCTCGAACCGCGAGCGCGGATCACGTTCAGGCGTGTGTTCGGTCACAACGTCCCCCTCCAGGTCTCTGGCCGTCCATCGCCCGCTACCCCGGACGGCCGCGACCTCACGGGAGATTCATCGGAAGGTGAGTCCTTCGAACGCGCCCGACGAACGCCACTGGTCGAGGTAGGCGAAGAAGGCCGTCGCGCCGTGCGGGTAGCCGACGAAGAGGCGGCCGAGCAGCCCGGAGTCCCGGCCCTCGCCGTTGTAGTAGCCCGGCGTGCAGTCCGCCCCGCCGAGCAGCCCGCCGGTCCCCGTCAGCAGCAGCTCCACCCAGGCGTCCTCGGCCTCCCGGGTCACCTCGACCTCGCGGTGGCCGTGGTCGAGGGCGTGCCTGACGATCGCCGCGATGGTCGCGCCGGACTCGGTGAGGTTGTGCGGGATGTTGGAGACGAGGTTCGCGCCCTGGGTGGGCTGGACGACGAAGGCGTTGGGAAAGCCGTGCACGTGGATGCCGTGCAGCGTGCGCATGCCCTCGGCCCAGCGCTCCGACAGCCTGACCCCGTCCCGCCCCACCAGGTCGTAGCCGGCCCGCCGGGTGAACGCGGTGCCGACCTCGAACCCCGAGGCGTAGATGAGGCAGTCCAGCGCGTACTCCCGGCCCGCCACCACGACCCCGCCCGGGGTGATCCGCTCGACGCCCCTGCCGTCGGTGTCGACCAGGTGGGTGTTCGGCCGGTTGAACGCCTGGAGGTACTCGTCGTGGAAGCAGGGCCGCTTGCAGAGCTGGCGGTACCACGCCTTGAGCCGCCGGGCCGTCTCCGGGTCCTCGACCACGGCGTCCACGCGGGCCCTGATCTCCTCCATCTTCTCGAAGTCGGAGTCCTCGAACGCGGCCAGCATCCGCTCCAGGGTGCGCTCCTCCGGAGGCAGCCCGGCGATCCGGGAGCGGACCCGGCGGGCGATGTCGGTCCAGCCGTCCATCACCAGGTCCTCGTCGGCGAGCACGCCGGTCTGCATGGCGGTGAAGTTCTCCAGCCAGCGCCGCTGCCAGCCGGGGGAGGCGATCGAGGCGAACCACTCGGGGTCGGTCGGCCGGTTGTCGCGCACGTCCACCGACGACGGCGTGCGCTGGAACACGTACAGCTCCCCGCAGGACCGCGCCAGGTGCGGCACGCACTGCACGGCCGTGGCCCCGGTGCCGATGACGCCCACCCGCTTGTCGCCGAGCCGGTCCAGGGGCGCGCCCGACAGGTCGCCGCCGGTGTAGTCGTAGTCCCACCGGCTGGTGTGGAAGGAGTGGCCGCGGAAGTCCTCGATGCCGGGCACGCCGGGCAGCTTCGGCACGTGCAGCGGCCCGATCCCCATGGCCACGAACCGCGCCGTGAACGCGTCCCCCCTGTCGGTCGTGACGATCCACCGCGACCGGGTGCCGTCCCACTCCAGCCCGGTGACCTCCGTGTGGAACAGCGCGTCGTCGTACAGGCCGTAGTGCTTGCCGATGCGCCGGCAGTGCTCCAGGATCTCGGGCGCGTGCGCGTACTTCTCCGTCGGCATGTGGCCGGTCTCTTCGAGCAGCGGCATGTAGACGTACGACGAGGTGTCGCACTGCGCGCCGGGGTAGCGGTTCCAGTACCACGTGCCGCCGAAGTCGCCGCCCTTCTCGACGATGCGCACGTCCTCGACGCCGGCCTCCTTCAGCCGCGCCCCGGTGAGCAGGCCGGCGAAGCCGCCGCCGACGAACGCCACGGTCACGTCGTCGGTCCTGGGCTCGCGCTCGCTCCTTCGCGTGTACGGGTCCTCGAGGTAGTGGGAGAAGCGGCCGGTGAGCCGGACGTACTGGTCGTTGCCGTCAGGGCGAAGCCGCTTGTCCCGCTCTTCCCGATATTTCAGGCGAATGGCTTCTTTGTCCACGATGCGCGCTCCGTAGGCCCGGGATTCCAGAATGGCATTCCGGAATACCGCCGACAAGTCACAGCCTCCGCGGCGCCCCCGTGTCACGGGTCCACGAGCCCAGCACCAGCAGCGTCTTGGTGCCCGTCACGTCGCCCGCCCGGCGCAGCCGGTCGATGACCTGCTGCAGATGACCCAGGTCGCGGACCCGGACGTGGATGAGCGCGTCCGGGTCTCCGGCGATCGTGAACACCTCCTGCACCTCCGGCACGGTCGCCGCGGTGCGCACGATGTCGGCGACCGGGGTCGTGCCCGGGTAGCTCAGCTCCGTGAACGCCTCGATGCCCCAGCCCAGCTTCGCGTAGTCGATGTCGACGGTGAACCCGGTGATCACGCCGAGCTCCCTGAGCCGGTCGACGCGCCGCTTGACCGCCGCCACCGACAGGCCCACCCGCTCGGCCATCTCCGAGAACGTCCGGCGGCCGTCCTCCCGGAGCAGGCGCAGCAGCCGATGATCGATCTCGTCCACCTCTGACATGGGACAACCCTCCTCGTCGGCGCAAACAAAACGGCCGACCCACCCAGCATCGTCAAACTTTTTGCGTCTTTCAACCTCCTGGGCCGCTGACTCTTGCGCGCTGCCGGATCCTCTTGCTGTGCTGGGGGTTCCCCGTGCACTAGGAGGTTCGCGTGAGCGTGACTCCCGTCGAGGTGTCGATCGACGACAAGTACGCGGCCGACAGCGGCCGCGCGCTGATCTCCGGCATCCAGGCCCTCGTCCGCCTGACCCTGGAGCAGCGCAGACTCGACCGCGAACGCGGCCTGGACACCCGGGTCTTCGTCTCCGGCTACCAGGGCTCCCCGCTGGGCGGCGTCGACCTGGAGATGGGACGGGCCGCGCGCTTCCTGGAGGCCGCCGGAGTCGTCTTCAAGCCCGGCCTGAACGAGGAACTGGCCGCCACCGCCGTGGCCGGCACCCAGCTCCTCGACGCGCTGCCCGGCCGCCGCCACGAGGGGGTGACCGGCTTCTGGTACGGCAAGAACCCCGGCCTGGACCGGGCCGCCGACGCCATCCGCCACGGCAACCTGGCCGGCACCGCGCCGCTCGGCGGGGCCGTGGCCTGGATCGGCGACGACCCCGGCAGCAAGTCCTCGACCGTGCCCAGCTCGTGCGAGCCGATGTGCCAGAGCCTGTCGATGCCGCTGCTCGCGCCCGGCTCCGTCGCCGAGATCATCGAGTACGGGCTGCACGCGGTGGCGCTCTCCCGCGCCAGCGGCCTGTGGACCGGCCTGAAGATCGTCGCTGACGTCGCGGACGCCGCCGCCACCGTCGAACTCGGCGGCGACCACGGCGTCCCCGAGCCCGAGCGGGCCGCCCCGCGCAAGCCGCCGGTGCTGGTCGGCCCCGCCTCCCTCGACGCCGAGCACGACATGCTCACCCGCCGCCTCGACCTGGCCCGCGCCTACGCCTCCGCCCACGGGCTGAACCGGGTCGTCTTCGACGCGCCGCGCGCCAGGCTCGGCATCCTCGCCTCCGGCACCGGCTTCGCCGTGGTCCGCCGGGCGCTCGCCGACCTCGGCGTGGACGAGGACGCCATGGCCCGCCTCGGCCTCCGGCTCATCAAGATCGGCATGCCGTTCCCCCTGGACCACGCGGCGCTGGCCGCGCAGACCGCCGGCCTCGAGCGGGTCCTCGTCGTCGAGGACAAGGTCGCGTTCCTGGAAGGCCACCTCAAGCAGGCCCTGTACGGGAGCGAGCACACCCCCGTCGTGCACGGCCGCGACCTGCTCACCGCCCGCGGCACCCTCGGCGCCGACGAGGTGGCCCGCGCCATCACCCGCTGCGCCGGCCCCGAGAACCTGCCCCGGCCGCCGGCCGAACCCCGGCCCGCCCGCCGCTCCCTGCCGCTGATCGCGGCCCGCACCCCGTACTTCTGCTCGGGCTGCCCGCACAACACCTCCACCCGCACCGCCGACGACACGCTGGTCGGCGTCGGCATCGGCTGCCACGCCATGATCGCGCTCGACGGCGAAGGACGCGGCACCCAGGTCGGGCTCACCCAGATGGGCGGCGAGGGCGCGCAGTGGATCGGGCTCGCCCCGTTCACCGACGACCGCCACTTCGTGCAGAACCTCGGCGACGGCACCTTCCACCACTCCGGCTCCCTCGCCGTCCGCGCCGCCGTCGCCGCCGGGGTGACGATGACGTACAAACTCCTCTACAACGACGCCGTCGCCATGACCGGCGGCCAGCGCGCCGAAGGCCGCCTGGACGTGCCCGCCCTCGCCCACGAACTCGCCCTCGAAGGCGTACGGCGGATCGTCGTCACCACCCCCGAGCCGGAGACGTACCGGGGAGTCCGGCTGCCGGGCATCGCCCACGTCCGCCACCGCGACGACCTCCAGCAGGTCGAGCGCGAACTGGCCGCGATCGACGGCGTCACCGTGCTCATCCACGACGACCGGTGCGCCGCCGAGGAACGCCGGCTGCGCAAGCGCGGCAAACTCCCCGTCCCGACCGCCAAGATCGTGGTGAACGAGCGCGTCTGCGAAGGCTGCGGCGACTGCGGCGACGTCTCCACCTGCCTGTCGGTCCAGCCGGTGGAGACCGAGTTCGGCCGCAAGACCCGCATCCACCAGCCGTCCTGCAACACCGACCTGAGCTGCCTCAAGGGCGACTGCCCGTCGTTCCTGCTGGTCGAGCCGGGCACCAAGCGCGCCCACCAGGTGCCCGACCTGCCCGTCGAACCCGGCGAGCCGGACCGCAAGGTCGGCGACACCGTGCTGATCAGGATGCCCGGCATCGGCGGCACCGGCGTCGTCACCGTCTCCCAGATCCTGCAGATGGCCGCCCACCTCGACGGCCTGCACGCCGCCGGGCTGGAGCAGACCGGCCTGGCGCAGAAGGGCGGCCCCGTCGTCAGCGACGTCCGCATCTCCACCCGGCCGGTCACCGGCTCGGTGCGGGCCACGCGCGGCAGCGCCGACGTGCTCATCGGCTTCGACCTGCTCGGCGCCGCCGCCGACGCCAACCTCGCCGTCGCCGCCGCCGACCGGACCATCGCCGTCATCGACACCTCGGTCGTCCCCACCGCCGCCATGGTGACCGGCCGCGCCGCCGTGCCCGGCTCGCCCGCCGACGCGCTCACCCGCATCGAGTCCGCCACCCTCTCGGGCCTGTACGTGGACGCCCACGGCCTGGCCGAGGCGCTCTTCGACGACCACATGCCGGCGAACATGCTGCTGGTCGGCGCCGCCTACCAGCACGGCTGCCTGCCCGTCTCCGCCTCGGCGGTCGAACGCGCCATCCAGCTCAACGGGGCCGCCGTCGACAAGAACGTGGCCGCCTTCCGCTGGGGCCGCGCCCTGGCGCACGACCGCGACGCCGTCCTCAAGGCCGCCGGGCTCACCGCTCCGGAGCCCACCGGCCTGGAGGAGACGATCGCCATCCGCACCGCCGACCTCACCGGCTACCAGAACGCCGCGTACGCGCACTCGTACGAGCAGGACGTGCGGCGCGTCCACGCGCTCGCGGCCGAACGCGCCGGACAGGAGGCCGGCGCCCGCGTCGCGCTCGCGTACGCCAGGAGCCTGCACCACCTCATGGCCTACAAGGACGAGTACGAGGTGGCCCGGCTCCACCTCGACCCGGCCGAGCAGGCTCGGCGCGACCGCGAGTTCGGGCCCGACGCCAAGGTGTCGGTGCTGCTGCACCCGCCCGTGTTCCGCGCGATGGGCATGAAGCGCAAGATCAAGGTGCGGCGCTCGGCCCCCGTGCTGTTCCGCGGCCTGCGCGCCGCCCGCGTGCTGCGCGGCACCGCGCTCGACGTGTTCGGCCGCGCCGAGGTGCGCCGGGTCGAACGCGAGCTCATCGGCGAATACCGTGACCTCATGAACGCCGCCCTCGCCCGCCTCACCCCCTCGAACGCCGCCGCCGTCGCCGCGCTCGCCGCGCTGCCCGAGGGCATCCGCGGGTACGAGGACATCAAGCTGTCCCGCGTCGCCGAGTTCCGCGCCCGCGCCGCCGAGGCCCTCACCGCCCTCACTCGGGACGACCAGCTCCGGACCGCCGCTCAGGAGAGCCCGTGAGACGCGACGCGTTCTGGACAGGGGAGACCGTGAGACCCAGCAGGACCGCCGCTCGGGAGAGACCATGACCGTTGACCGCCTGCTGCCCGGCCAGGACGCCCGCGACCTCATCGACCTCACCCGCGAGATCGCCGACAAGGAGCTCGCCCGCCGCGTCGACGAGCACGAGCGCGCCGAGACCTACCCCGAGGGCCTGTTCGCGCTGCTCGGCGAGGCCGGGCTGCTCGGCCTGGCCTACCCGGAGGAGTACGGCGGCGGCGGCCAGCCGTACGAGGTCTACCTCCAGGTGATCGAGGAACTGGCCGCCCGCTGGGCCTCGGTCGCCGTCGCCACCAGCGTCCACACCCTCGCCTGCTTCCCGATCTTCACCTACGGCAGCGACGAGCAGAAGGCGCGCTGGCTGCCCGACATGCTCGCCGGCCGGATCATCGGCGGCTACAGCCTCTCCGAACCCCAGGCCGGCTCCGACGCCGCCGCCCTCACCTGCCGCGCCTCGCGCACCGACGACGGCTACCGGATCACCGGCACCAAGGCGTGGATCACCCACGGCGGCCTCGCCGACTTCTACGCCCTGTTCGCCCGCACCGGCTCCGGGAGCCGCGGCATCTCCTGCTTCCTGGCCCCGGGCACCGCTGACGGCCTCACCTTCGGCCGCCCCGAGGAGAAGATGGGCCTGCACGCGGTCCCCACCACCACCGCCCACTACGACGACGTCCTCCTGGACCCCTCCCGCCTCATCGGCGCAGAAGGCCAGGGCCTCCAGATCGCCTTCAGCGCCCTCGACTCCGGCCGCCTCGGCATCGCCGCCTGCGCCGTCGGCCTCGCCCAGGCGGCCCTGGACGAGGCGGTCGCGTACGCCAAGGAACGCCAGACCTTCGGCAAGCGCATCATCGACCACCAGGGCCTCGGCTTCCTGCTGGCGGACATGGCGGCGGCGGTCGACTCGGCCCGCGCCACCTACCTGGACGCGGCGCGGCGGCGGGACGCGGGGCTGGCCTACTCGCGGCAGGCGTCGGTGGCGAAGCTGGTGGCCACGGACGCGGCCATGAAGGTGACGACGGACGCGGTGCAGGTGTTCGGGGGGTACGGGTACACGCGGGAGTTCCGGGTGGAGCGGTACATGCGCGAGGCGAAGATCATGCAAATCTTCGAGGGGACGAACCAGATCCAGCGCCTGGTGATCAGCAGGGATCTGGCGAGATAGGTCCTGAGATTCGAGGCAGCTTCCGTGCGTTGGGAGGCGGGTTTCTCAGCCCGTGTATCTGGTGGGCCTCTCGGCGCGTTGGTCGCACCAGTATAGTATCCCCTATACTTGGCGTGTGCAGGACGAGTGGGACATCTACGTTACCGATGAGGTTGATGCCTGGATCGAGGGCCTTGATCCAGAAGCCCATCGGCTGGTCATCGATGCGCTCGATCGGCTCGCGGAGAATGGTCCAGCGCTGGGTAGGCCACTCGTAGGCAAGATGAACGGCTCGCGCATCGCCAACCTCAAGGAACTGCGCCCCCGGTCCACCGGACGTAGCGCGCTTCGACTGCTGTTCGTCTTCGATCCGAGACGGGACGCCATCATTCTCGTTGCCGCAGACAAGATCAAGGCAAGCCCTCGCGATCCCAACCGCTGGTACGAGGAGGCCATCCCACATGCAGAGCGGCTGTACGAGATTTACCTGAAAGAACGCGCAGAAGAGGATGGGCGGAACCCATGACGACGTTCAAGAAGTGGAACCGCGCCAAGCACGTGGAGCAGGCTGGAGGGGAAGCGGCGCTTGCCGAGACCCGGCGCATGGTCGACGACTTCATCGACGCTTGGCAGCTTGCCCAGCGCCGTAAGAACGCCGCGCTGACGCAGAGCGAGGTTGCTGCCTTGATGGGAGTGACGAAGGCGCGTGTCTCGCAGATCGAGCGTGGTGAGGTTTCGTCGGTGGATGTGGTGGCCCGTTACGTGGAGGCCATCGGCGGACGGCTTGAGCTCACCGCCAGCTTCCCCGGCGGCACCTACCGGCTACGCGCGGGCAAGATGACGACGGCGCGTAAGCGACACTTCAAGTTCATTCATTCGCATGTGGAGCCACGGCCTTCGCATCTCGGTGCGGGGACTCCGGGTTCCACGGGTCCGGGATAGTCGTCGCCTTTTGTGATCCCGCGTGCGGCGCCCCTCGTGTTGCTGCCTTTCTACGCCCCTACTCGTTCGGCCGATTCCCGCAGCGCGGACGAGGCGGGATCCTGCACGGACAGAGGCTAGCGCCGTCCAGCCAGGGTTCGGGGGCGGTGGTTCCCCTGGTGGCGGACAGGGTGACGGGGCTGGACGGGTACACGCGGAAGTTCCGGGTGGAGCGGTACATGCGCGAGGCCGAGGTCATGCAAATCTTCGAGGGGACGAACCAGATCCAGCGACTGGTGATCAGCAGGGATCTGGCTACATAGTTCAGTCCTCGGCCGTAGCGATCAACAGGTCGACCAGTCGCCAGACGTTGGACGACGGATTCTTGAGAACAGACTCTCCGAATGAGTCGATCTTGCGCGCTCTTCGCATGGCATCCCGCACGCCATGGGAGAAGTCGGAGAAGCGTGTACCGCCTTCACTCCAGGACGGGACGATCGTCTTGAGTTTTCTCTTCGCTTCGTCCGCCGACTGGAAGGGCCTGAGGCAATCTTCGTGATGCATGATCAACCATGCCTCGAAAGAAGGCGTGGAAAGACAGGCGTTGGCCGAGCTCTGCTGGATGACGGCGAGCACTTTGGCCGTCGTCATCGAGTCGAGTTAGGAAGCGCGCTCCTCTCGAGTGCCGGAACTCTTGTGCTCCAGGTCCGTCTCGGTAGTGATTTTGAACGGCTTCTTCTTCGGTCTAGGATTCCGGGGAGACATTCTCGGCCTCCCTGCGTGCCACGACGGCGGCAGCAAACAAGCTGTCGCTGATGATGGGGACCGCCCCGTAACGACCGGCTAGATACCGGCGTTCTCTGTTCTCGTCACGGCGAGGTTTGAAATCCGTCAGCGGGAACAGTTCGGTCGCGCCGTGATCGTCCTTCTCGGTGAACCATATGGAGTCCCTTCTCAGCACCTCTTCCCCCTGGATCTTGCCGAGAAGTGTCGTGTCGTGACTGCTGAACACCAACTGCGCGCCCTCGGTATTGACAGCGGGATCGTTGAACAGTTTGATCAGCTGTGCCGTCAGGAACGGGTGGAGGCTTGAATCCAGCTCATCCGCGGTGACTATTCACGTCGCGTCCTCACGTAGGGCTCTGTACGACGGCGCGGGCGTGATCGCATCCATGAGATGATCTTCGGGTGACTTCGGCCGAGAGCGAGCAACCGTCGTACGGCGAGCTCGTGACGTTGGTCGGGGCGCTGACCGCGCGGCTGGACGCGCTGGCGGAAGAGAACACCCGGCTCAAAGCGGAGATCGCTGAGCTTCGTGCAGAGAATGCGCAGCTGTGTGAGGAGAATGCGGAGCTGCGGCGTCAGTTGGGGCGTACCTCGCGCAACTCCTCGCAGCCGCCGTCGGCTGATGGGCTGGCCAAGCCGCCGCCCCGGTCGATGCGGGGCAGGAGCGGACGTAAGGCGGGCAAGCAGCCCGGAGCGCCGGGGACGGCGTTGATGCAGGTGGCGAACCCGGCACGACGGGTGCCCCATGTCCCGGCCACGTGTCAGGGATGCGGCAGCGATCTGGCCGACGCGGCGCCGGTAGGCGAGCCGGTGATCCGGCAGGTGTTCGATATCCCCGAGGTGAAGGTGGAGGTCACCGCGCATGAGTTGCACGCGCTGGCCTGCGGCGGCTGTGGAACGCTCACCCGCGCTTCGGCCCCGTCATTCGCCACGGCCCCGGCGGTGTACGGGCCACGAGTGTCGGCGTTGGCCGCTTATCTGTCGGCCCAGCATCACCTCCCGGTCGGCCGCATCGCCGAGATCCTCGCCGATGTGGCCGGGATCGAGGTGTCGAGCGGATGGATCAATGCCGCGGTCGCCAGGATGGCCGCCGTACTGGCCCCGGACAACGCCGCTATCGGCGATGCCATCGCCGGCGCGAGCGTCGCGCACTTCGACGAGAGCGTCACCCGTGTGGCCGGCAGGAACCACTGGCTGCATGTGGCCGCGACGCCCACGCTGACCGCGTACCACATCGATGAGCACGGGCGCGGCACCGACTCGATCATCGCGTTCGGGATCCTGCCTCGTTTCAACGGCGTGGCCGTTCACGACGCCTACCGCTCCTACGGCGCGTTCGACAACTCCACGCACGCCTTGTGCAACGCGCACATCGTGCGCGAGGCCACCGGGATCGGCGAGTACGACGCCGTCGCCCGCGCGGATGGCTGGGCGCAGGCGCTGGTGTGGCTGCTGGGCGATGGCCATCGGTGGGTGGCCGCATGGCGGGCCAAAGGACACGATCGCCTGCCGGACTTCAAGCGCGATGACCTGTCCCGGCGCTTCGATGACCTGGTGGAACGGGCCCTGGCAGCGCATCGGTCACGCGGCTCGGGCAAACAGAGCCCGGCCCGGAACCTGGCGCTGCGACTGCGGGATCGAAAAGCCGAGGTGCTGCGGTTCGCCGCGGACTTCACCGTCGCGTTCTCCAACAATCGCGCCGAGCAGGACATCCGCATGATCAAGGTGAAGACCAAGGTCAGCGGAGGTTTCCGCACGCTCAAGGGCGCTCAGGCCTTCCTGGCCATCCGCGGTTACATCTCCACCGTCCGCAAGAACGGCTTGCGCGCCGCCCAGGCGCTCTACGACGCGCTGCTCGGCGCCCCCTGGATGCCCGCATTCACGAACTGACGTGAATAGTCACGTACAGAGCCCTACGTGAGGACGCGACGTGAATAGTCACGGGCTGTTCTCTCAAGGAATTCGGCGTCGGTCTCCTCGACGATCTCCGCAGACTCGATTCCGGTGTCCGCTGCCTGGAGGAGTTCTACCATGCGGTTCAGCAGGCCAAGACGATCGACTGAGTCCAGTGTCCTCGGTGCTGTTCGAACGTGGCGGGGGTTGCGCACCAACACCCTCATGAACCAGTCGTAGACGGGCCTGACCAGTTCTTGCCGTGAGCGTGCGGCCACGGAAAGGAAGAGGACATTGGATTCGGTGATGTTCGCCACCTGCCTCATGGACTGCGGCGAGTGCTCTCCGTAGCTGTATTCATCGTTGCGTCGATGGAAGACTTCCCGCTTCTTTTTCAGCGGGTAGCTGTAGAGCCACTCCTCGACTACCCGTTCGTCGTTGACCGCGAATCCATAAGTGTATCTGACTCCATCAATCATCAGATCTACCACGAACAATGATGGATCTTCGCCGGCGGAGAAATCCAAAGCGAAGGGGGAGCGAGCGATTCCGCTTCCCGGCTCGGATTCCCGCAGTGAGCCGCGGACGAGGTTCCTCATGTAGATCAAAGCGTCAAGTACGTTTGACTTTCCTGAGGCATTTGCTCCGAAAATTCCGATCACCGGTACGGCCGGGTGGCCCTGGGCAGATGCCGCCTCGGTGTCGTAGGTCGGAGTCAAGAGCAACTGTTGTTCATCACGGAGCGACCTGTGGTTCGCCACGCGGAAACTCAGCAGCATGGGCGATGTGACCTCTCTGTAGAGTGGGTTACAGCGGGTTCTACGTCGAAAAATCACATGTAACCTACGCAGTCACCCTACGCTACAGCGGCTCATCCGTCTCGGCAGGCATCCCTTCCGGATCAGGAGGCCAACGCCGTCCAGCCACGGTCCGCCATCGTGCTCGTTGCCGCGGAGCGGGCGGAAGGAGGTGAGGCGCTTGTCGAGACCCGGCGCACCCGTACCGCCAGCACGATGAGGACGACGGGAAGGAGCGTGAGCAGCGAGCACCGCCGTGGTCAGGGCGGCGACGGCGAGCATCAGCAGGTCGTTGGCGTCTCAGGGGAGGAACCGCAGCGCCCCGCCATGGAGGTCGATCGGCCTGCCGAGAGCGACCTGGATCTCCGACTGATTTTTGTCACACTTTTCTCGACAAACCATCAATAACAGCACGATTTCGGGCATTGCCTTCGACGAAGCTGGACCGCTACAACCCTTTCAAGTGAGTGGAGGGTTGGATGACGGGGATCACTGGCCGGCGCGTGGTTCGGGTGCTGGTGGCGGCTGCTGGGGGAGCGGTCGTGGCGGGGGTCGTGGTCGGGGGTGCGGCGCGGCTGTTGATGAGCCTGATCACGGTCGCGGCGGCCGAGGAGAGCACGTTCACGTTCGCCGGCAGTCTCGGGGTCGTGCTCGTGTTCGCCGTGCTCGCTGTGCCGGCCGCGCTGACCGCGGCCGCTCCGGCGGTGGTGCGGGTGGCGGGGCGGTGGGTGACCGCGGCCGTCACCGGGTTCGGCATGGCGACCAACGGGTTCGCCGACGGCGCGGCCGTCCTGCTGGCGCCTGACGGCCGCATGTCGTACATCGCGGCCGCGGTCGTCGGGTTCGGCGCGGTGGCGGTGGCGCATGGGCAGGTCGCCCAGGTGGTCGCGCGCCGCCTGACCGGGCCGGTCGCGCGGCCCTCGGGCCAGGTCGCAGCCGCGGCGCCCGAGCCCGCCTGAGCCGGGCCGAGAGCCGCGTGGCGAGCGGTCCCTGCCCACCTGTCGAATGGGGCCGGAACCTGGTCGGCCGGTCTCAGGCCTGGTCGAGAACCGTCTCGGCGGGTGCGGGTCCGGCGACCGGTGGCTTTCTGCGGAGGGCCACCAGGGCGAGTACGGCCAGGGCCAGGGTGGCTGCTGCGCCGATGCCGGCGACGAGGTTGAGGCTTGCGGTGAACGCCTCCCGGGCGGGGGCCAGTACGGCTTCCGCCTGTGCGGGCGGAAGCCGTGCGACGGCGGTGGCCGCGGCCTCGATCGAGTCGCGGGCGGCGGAGGTCGCCTCCGGCGGGAGACCGGTGGGAAAGGCGGCGGGCACGGCCTGACGGTAGCCGGCGGCTCCGACGCTGCCCAGGACGGCCACGCCCAGGGCCAGGCCGAGCTCGGTGCTCGTTTCGGAGATGGCGGCGGCTGATCCGGCCTTCTCGGGTGGGGCGGAGCCGACGACGAGGTCGGTGCCCAGCGCCATCATCGGGCCATGGCCGACGTAGACGACGATGCCGGCGATCAGGAGGGGGAGTCCGGCTGCCTGGTCGAGCAGGGCGATCAGGAGGAAGCCGGCCGCCGATACCGCCAGGGATCCGGCGACCACGATCCGCTCGGGCAGTCGCCGTACCAGGACGGGGGCGGCCAGGGAGGTGAGGATCATGGCGACCGACGAGGGCACCAGCCACAGGCCCGCCGTGAGCGGGGACAGGCCCTCGACTCCCTGCAGGAACCGGGTGACGAACAGGTACGTGCCGCCCGTGACGGCCGGGGCCAGGAGCAGGACGAGCAGGGCGCCGATGAGGGTGCGGTTCCGGAAGAGCGTCACGTCGAGCACCGGGTCGGCGAGCCCGCGCTGCCGCCGCCAGAACACCACTCCGGCGGCGAGACCGGCCAGGACGACACCGCCGCTCAGGGCCGGGTCGCCGCCGTGGGACAGCAGCTTGACGCCGTACACGATCGTCAGCATGGCGATCAGGGAGAGCGCGACGCTGACCAGGTCGGGCCGCCCTGCGGTGGTGTCGCGGTGCTCCGGGAGCAGCAGCGGCCCGACCGCCAGCAGGAGCGCCATCACCGGTACGGCGATCAGGAACGCCGCCCCCCAGCCGAACGATTCCAGCAGCGCCCCGCCGACCACTGGCCCCAGGGCGATTCCGCCGGACAGGCTCGCCGCCCAGATGCCGATGGCGGTCCCTCGCTGGCGTGCGTCCCGGAACATGTTGCTGATCAGCGCCAGCGTGGAGGGCATCAGCGTCGCCCCCGCGATCCCGAGCAGCGCCCGGGCGGCGATCAGCGCCTCCGCGCTGGGAGCGTACGCGGCGGCCACCGATGCCACGCCGAACGCCCCCGCTCCCCACATCAGCAGCCTGCGTCGCCCGATCCGGTCACCCAGCGTCCCCATTGTCACGAGCAATCCGGCGATCATGAACCCGTAGATGTCGGTGATCCATAACAGCTGCTCGCCGCTGGGTCGTAGATCGGCCGCCAAGTGCGGGACCGCGAGGTAGAGGACCGTGACGTCCATGGCCAACAGCAAGGTGGGCAGGGCCAGCATCGCGAGCCCGGCCCACTGGCGTGCCCCAGCGGCATCCGGCCGCCGACCTGTGACTTCTCGTTCAGATGGTGATGTCATGCGGCCAAGTTAAACGGTCGCATCGCTGTGACAGTCAAGCCGTACGCCGGAACGGGGGGACTCGAACGCCGCACCGGGGTTTCATACCCGATGGTGAGGCCGCCGACGGCCTGAACTGGGCTTCTTCGTCAGACCGGTTTCGGCTGGCGGGGCGCCGAGGAGCTGATCTGGGGGTGCGTACCCTCCGTACAACTGAGAGAGCGTCGGAAGACGCCACTTCTCAGTTGGCTCTCAGTACGGTCGCGGCCTGGGCCGGGCTCAGAGCCGGGTGGCGAGGTCGTTGAGTGTGTTGGTGGCGCGGTGCAGCCAGTCGGCGATGACCTTCAGCTCGGTCTCCGTGTAGCGCTCGTGCATGGCCGTCATGGCCTGGGCGATGCCGAGCTGGTCGCCGGTGGCGGGGCCGGGCTCGGGGATGGCGGCGGGGCGGACGATCACTTTGCGCCGGTCGTCGGGGTGGCGGTCGCGGACGACGAGGCCGCGGGACTCCAGCCGGTCGATGAGGACGGTGACCGATCCGGTGGCGAGCCTCAGCCACTGGGCGATCTCGCCCGGGGTCATGGGGCCCTGGATGCGCACCAGTGCGTACGCCTGGAAGTCGGTGGGGTTGAGGTCGAGGCCCAGCGACATGGTGTGGAGCAACCGGACGAGACCTGTCGCGAGTCGCTGTCCGTCCGTCTGGATGTCCAGGTAGAGGCGCTCGCGGGATCCGGCGCGCGAGGTGTCCATCTGTCTCCCTACCGACCGGCGGTTTCGTCGCAATTCTAGGGGCAGCTCCCGGCTTCTCCAGGGGGGTGGGTGCGCGGTCTTCGTCTCCATCATATATCTTGATTTTCGAGAAGCTCGATTTTCTAGCTATCGGGAGCCGAAGGATGTCCCTTCACGACACCCGCCAGCGCACCGGGGCCGAGCGCAGGCACGCCCGGCCGCGCCGGCACCGCGCCTGGTACGGCGCGGCCATCGTCATCGCGCTGGTCTGGCTGTTCGGCGCCGGCCCGCTCGGCATGTTCATGGGCAAGCTGACCGAGGTGCAGACCAACGACCAGTCTGCTTTCCTCCCCATCGGCGCGGAGTCCACGCAGGTCCAGGAGGCGCAGCAGGCCTTCGAGGACAGCGGCGCGGTGCCCGCCTTCGTCGTCTACTCGGCCGACGAGCCCTTCGACCAGGAGCGGCTGGCCGGGATCGCCCAGGACGCGCAGCGGATCTCGGCCGAACCCTGGATCCAGGGTAAGGTCGCCGGGCCCGTCCCCGGCACCGAGGACAAGGGCGTCGCCCAGCTCATCGTGCCGATCAGCGACCAGGTCGAGGCGGATGTGGCCGTCGAGGAGCTGCGCGCGCTGGTCGGCGAGACCGCGGCCGAGGGCACGACCGTGCAGGTCGCCGGGCCCGCCGCGCTCGGCGCCGACCTGGGCGCCGCCTTCGGCGGCATCGACGGCACGCTCCTGCTGGTGGCGCTCGGCGCGGTGCTGGTCATCCTGGTCGTCGTCTACCGGTCGCCGCTGCTGCCGTTCGTGGTCATCGTCGCGGCCATGCTCGCCCTCGTGCTCGCCGCCTTCGTCGTCTACCTGATGGCCGACGCCGGATGGATCGAGCTGAACGGGCAGAGCCAGGGCATCCTGTTCATCCTGGTCGTGGGCGCGTGTACGGACTACGCCCTGCTCATGGTCGCCCGTTACCGGGAAGCGCTGTACGAGCGGGAACGGCCGATCGAGGCGGTCCGGGTGGCGGTGCGCGGCACCGTCGAGCCCATCGTCGCCTCCGGCGGCACCGTCATCCTCGGCGTGCTCTGCCTGCTGGCCAGCGACCTGGCATCCAACCGCGGCCTGGGCCCGGTGGCCGCGCTCGGCATCGGCGCCGCCCTCGTCTCGGCGCTCACCTTCCTGCCCGCGGTGCTCCTGCTGCTCGGCCGGGCCGCGTTCTGGCCGCTGGTGCCGCGCGCCGGCGCGGGGGAGACCGACGCCGACTCGACCGCGGCGATCGTGCGCCGCTACCGCCTGTGGGGCCGGGTCGCCAAGTCCGTGGAGCGGCGGCCGCGCGCCTACTGGGTGACCACCGTGGTGCTGCTGGCCGCGGCGGCGGCGTTCGTGCCGCAGTTCAAGGCGGAGGGCACCTCGCAGCTGGACGTGTTCCGCACCGAGGTGGAGTCGGTCGCCGGTCAGCGGACGCTGGAGCGCGGCTTCGGCGCCGGCAGCTCGGCCACGCCCGCCGTCATCCTCACCGCCTCCGACCGGGTGGACGAGGTCAAGGCCGCCGCCGAGTCGGTGGACGGCGTCACCGAGGTCACCACCGTCGGGCCGGACGGTCAGCCCAAGGTCGTGGACGGCCGGGCGCTGCTGCACGCCACGCTCGACGCGCCCGCCGAGTCCACCGAGGCCGTGGAGATCGTCCGCGACCTGCGCGGCGCCGTGCACCCGGTGCAGGGGGCGGACGCGCTGGTCGGCGGCACGGCCGCGGTCACCCTGGACACGCTCGACACCTCCGAGCGCGACCTGCGCGTGGTGATCCCGCTGGTGCTGCTGGTCGTGCTGCTGGTGCTGGTGGTCCTGCTGCGTTCGCTGGTGGCTCCGCTCCTGCTCATCGCGACCACGGTGCTGTCCTTCGCCTCCGCGCTGGGCGTCGGCGCGCTGGTCTTCAACCACGTGCTGGACCTGCCGGGCGCGGATCCCGCGGTGCCGCTGTTCGCGTTCGTCTTCCTGGTGGCTCTGGGCATCGACTACAACATCTTCCTGATGACCCGGGCCAGGGAGGAGACGATCCGTCACGGCGAGCGCGAAGGCACCCTGCGCGCGCTCACGCTCACCGGCGGCGTGATCACCTCGGCCGGCGTGGTGCTGGCGGCGACGTTCGCGGCGCTGGCCGTGCTGCCGCTGCTGTTCCTGATCCAGCTGGCCTTCCTGGTGGCGTTCGGCGTCCTGCTGGACGCGCTGATCGTGCGCTCGCTGCTGGTGCCCGCGCTGTCGCTGGACATCGGCCGGCGGATGTGGTGGCCGAGCCGGCTGTCGCGCTGACCGTTCAGACGACCTCGCGGGGGCGGAAGATCTTCCGTACGCCTGCAGCGATCCAGACGGTGGCCAGCGCCGCGTAGGTCGCCAGGAGGGCCGGGACGAAGGCCCCGGTGACCGCCGCGGCGAGGGCCGCCGCCGCCAGCAGGACCGCCCACCCGTACAGGACGCGCCGCCCGACCGGTGAGCCGGTGTGGGCGGCCTCCTGGACGGGGGTGATCAACGCCATGGTGACCGCCCCGGCGGCCCCGAGCCCGTCCAGGCCCAGGCCGATGCCCAGGCCGAGGACGAGCGCGCCCGCCACCGGCAGGGCGCAGCACAGCAGCGACACCCGGGCGGCCGGGCCCTCGAACAGCAGCCGGGTGGCCTTGTTCCTGGCCAGGCGGAGCGTGGTCCAGGACTCGACCAGCCAGCCCACCCAGTGCAGCAGCGCGATGATCGCGAACACGGCGATCACCGGTGGCAGCGCGGGCAGCAGGAACAGCAGCCGCCAGCCGCCCACGAACCGCTGCCGCCACCGCGACAGCATGCGGTGCACCGGGTTGCGCAGCTTGAGCGCGTGCACCAGGTAGTCCCGGGCCCCCTCGACGGTGGGGTCCAGGCGGAGCACCTCGCGGAACGCCCCGGCGGCCGTCCCCGGGTCGCCGCCGGCCAGCGCGGCGATGCCGCGGGCCCAGTGCGCCAGCGTGCTCTCCGGGTCGTTGCCCACCGCCTGAGCGGCGACGGACCTGGCCTCCTCATGCCGGTCGAGCATGGTCAGCGCCATCGACAACAGGCCGGTCAGCTCGGCGTTCTGCGGCTCCAGCTCCAGACCGCGGCGGGCGGCCGCGGCCACCTGGGGCCAGTCCTTCCGCGTCAGGTGCACGCGGGCGAGCAGGTCCCAGGCGGGGGCGTGCTCCGGCGCGAGCGCCAGGCAGGCGGTGGTCGCGCGGGCCGCCTCCTCGGTCAGGCCCGCCCGCTGGTGCACCTGGCCTGACAGGTAGTGGGGCACCCAGTAGTCGGGCGCGAGCCGTACCGCCTCGCGCGACTCCTCCAGCGCCTCGTCCGTACGTCCCTGCTGGACGAGGGCCAGCCCCAGCAGCGCGTGCGCGCCGACGTGCTGGGGCTCCTCGGTGAGGATGGCGCGCAGTTCCCGCTCGGCGTCGGCGGGGCGGCCCAGCTGCAGTAACAGCCGCGCCCGTGACAGCGCGTCGGTCGTGTTCACCATGTCCGCTGGATCCAGGGCATCAGCTCGTCCCAGGCGCCCGACTCGTTGGCGTGCATCACGTAGTTGCGCGCGGTGGCCATCCACTCGCGCACCGCCGTGGGCCTGGCCGCCTTGGCGGCGGTCAGCAGGTCGCGCGTCGCGAGCGGGACCGGCCGGCCGGCCCGGATGGACTCGTGCAGCTTGGCCTCGACCGCGCGGTCCACCAGACCCTTGAGGTCCGCGCCGACGAACTGGTCGGTCACCTTGGCCACGGCGTCGAAGTCCATCTCGGCCAGCGGCTTGTCCCGGCACAGGATGCGCAGGATGGCCGCGCGCGCCCGCGCGTCGGGCGGCGGTACGAAGACGAGCTGGTCGAACCGGCCCGGACGGCGGAACGCCACGTCGATGTACCAGGGCGCGTTCGTGGCGGCCAGCACCAGCACGCCCTCGTTGGCGTTCTGGTCGACGCCGTCGAGCTCCGCCAGGAACTGGTTGACGATCTGCCGGTTGTGCGCCTGGCGCATGTCGGAGCGGCGCGCGGCCAGCGCGTCCACCTCGTCGAAGAACAGCACGCACGGGCGGTGACGGCGGGCCAGGTCGAACGTGGCGCGCAGGTTCCGCTCGCTGGAGCCGACGTACATGTCGAGGATGTCGGCCAGGCCGACGTTCACGAACGCCGCGCCGAGCTCACCCGCGGCGGCCCTGGCCAGGTGCGTCTTGCCGGCGCCCGGCGGCCCGTACAGCAGCACGCCCCCGCCCGCCCGCTTGCCGAAGGCGGCGAACAGCTCCGGCTGCTGGATCGGCAGCAGCAGCTTGACCCGGAGCGCCTCCTTCACCTCGTCCATCCCGGCGACGTCGGCGAAGCCGAAGCCGGACCGCTCGACCTCCGCGGTGGCCCGCTCGTGGGTGGCCGCGGAAGGCGCCAGGTAGGCGTTCCCCGCCGGCTGGGGGGCGGAGGGGTCGGGGACGGGCGCCGGGGTCACCAGGCGGGCCGCCAGGTCGGCGTCCGCGACGGACGGATCGCGCGAGACCGCCTCGTGGTACCGGTAGGCCGCCTGGTGCAGGTCCCCCTCGCCGAGCAGGGCGCGGGCCGCCAGCACCCCCACGCGCGGCGGGTGAGCGCCTCCGGCGAGCAGCGGCTCCAGCGCCGACAGCGCCGCCCCGTACGAGCTCTGCCGGACGAACGCCTCGGCCAGCCCCGCGACGATGTCCGGATCGTGGGGCGCGAGCGCGAGCGCGGCACGGAACTCGGCCTCCGCGTCGGCGAGGTACCCCTTGCTCAGCAGTTGCTCGGCCAGATGCCGCCGCAGGGGCAGGTTGTCCGGAGAAAGGCGCGCGGCTTCGCCGAGCGCCTTCAAACCGGGGTCGTCGACCACGTACCCGGTCCCTTCTGTCGCGGCTTCGGTGATTCAGAACTAGATAAATTACCGAAATCGGACTGGGGCCGTGGCCGGGACGTCAACCCTTGTCGCGGGTGGCTCCGCTCAGGACCTGGTCGATGCGGGCCGCCAGCTCCACGTCCTTGGGCGTGACGCCGCCCGCGCTGTGCGTCGAAAGGCGGAAGCGGATCCCCGCGTCGGTCCGGTCGATGTCGGGATGGTGGTTCATCTCGTCGGCCTCGTGCCGCACCGCCTCGCTCAGCCAGCCGAAGTTCTCCGCAGTGATCGGAACGTCCTTGACCAGGGCGTCCTGCTCGCTGTGCCATCCCTCCAGCGCGGCCAGCGCGGTGTCGATCTCGTCACGGCTGAGGAGTTCGGTCATGGTGTCTCCTTGTGTCTGTAGTCCTCTCCCCATCGGCTACCACCGGAGCGGGCCTTCACACACCGGGTACATTGGCCGCCTATGCGAAGTCTCCGCGTCGTGACGGCCGCGGCGGTGGTGGCCGCCCTGGCGGGCTGTGCCACCCGGGAGAGCCCTGTGGGGGAGGGCGCCGTACGGGAGAGTCCCGCACGGGAGAGCGCCGCCCCAGCGCCCAGCCCGGCCGAGGCGACCGCCCCGGTGCCCGACCTGCCCGATCCCGGTGAGCCCATCCCGAAGGACCCGGCGAAGCTGGCCTTGGCCCTGGAGAAGACCACCGGGGCGCTCGCCGTGGCCATCGACGGCTGGGACAAGAAGCAGGCGCCGCCGCGTGAGGTCGAGCTCCTCGCCCTGCACCACCAGCGGATCCACCGGTTCGCCGCGCGCAACCCCGAGATCGCCGCGAAGGCGTTCGCCCGCCTGCCCCGCCGGCTGGGCGCCCAGGCCCGTGACAACACCAGGGCCATCCGCGAGCTGCTGGCCCTGGCGCACCCGGTCAAGAGCGCGTCGGTCATCAGGACGCGCGACGCCCGCCCCGCCGCCGAGCTGCTGCGCTACTTCAAGCAGGCCGAGCGCCGCTTCGGCGTGGAGTGGGAGGTGCTGGCGGCGGTCATGTTCGCCGAGACGAAGTTCGGCCGGGTCAGGTCGGCGAGCCACGTCGGCGCGCAGGGGCCGATGCAGTTCATGCCCGCCACCTGGAAGGCGTACGGGATGGGCGGCGACGTCCAGGACCACCGCGACTCCGTCATGGCCGCCGCCAACTACCTGCGCGCCACCGGCGCCCCCGGCGACTATCGGCGCGCGCTGCACGCCTACAACCCCTCGCAGGCGTACGTGAACGCGATCCAGCTGCACGCCCGCCAGATCAAGCGGGACCCGGTCAACTACTACGTCTACTACAACTGGCAGGTGTACGTGATCACCACCAAGGGCGAGCGCCGCGTCACCGGCCCGTCATAGAGCTGACCGGACCGCCCGCCCGCCCCGGCAGACCGGCACGGATTTTCACCAACAACTGTTGGCTATAAGCAAATATGTCAGCAATAGCTCCTTTTTCGCTAACGGAACCGGGTGTTAACCTGACGACGTGACGATGGCGGAGCAGGCCCGCGCGGTCGTGGCGGTGCTCAGCGACGACCTGCGACGGCGCATGTACGATCACATCCGCCGCGCCGGCGAGCCCGTCACCCGCGACGAGGCCGCCGAGAGCGTCGGCATCTCACGCAAGCTCGCCGCCTTCCACCTCGACAAGCTCGTCGCGGTCGGACTGCTGTCGGCGGCCTACGGCCGGCCGGGCGAGCCCCGCCCCGTCGGCCGGGCGCCCAAGGT
Source organism: Nonomuraea corallina (assembly GCF_027620315.1). Taxonomy (GTDB): domain Bacteria; phylum Actinomycetota; class Actinomycetes; order Streptosporangiales; family Streptosporangiaceae; genus Nonomuraea; species Nonomuraea corallina. The sequence goes on from NZ_JAPNNL010000051.1 coordinate 39,698, forward strand.
CTACCGGCCCACCGGTCTCGACGTGCGGGTCAGCATCCCGCAGCGTGAGCACGAGCTGCTCTCCGGCATCCTGCTGGACGGCGTACGCGCCCAGGCCCCG
>NZ_JAPNNL010000052.1 GCF_027620315.1 Nonomuraea corallina
GGCCCCGAGCTTGTGCTCGGGGCCTTTCCGCATTTACGGGGTCGGCCTTGATCCCAGGGCCCTTGCTGCGTTTCACGTCGGCCTCGAACGATGCCGACGTCGGGCCGTGTCGTCAGCGGCGACCGCACGTGCAACGCCCCACACGCCCCACACGCCGCCACGCAGCCGTCCATATGGAGAGCATCGTGGCCGAGCGAGCAGGCCGGATTCCGGCGGCGGCTCAGGCCGGTGTGCGGGGTTTGTGCGGGGGATGCGAGGGTGGCCGGGCACGGTGGTCCTCATGAGCGTAGAGAACATGAACAATGCCGTCATCGCCATCACCCGATTCAAGGCCAAGCCGGAGGACGCCGAGGAGGTGAAGGCCAAGCACGCCACGCTCGCGTCCACGGTGCGGGCCGCCGTTCCGGGGCTGGAGGAGGCGAGGCTGGGGCGGGCCGAGGACGGAGTCTGGATCGGTGTCTGGCGGTGGGACTCGCAGGAGAGCCTGCGGAAAGCGCAGGAACTGGCTCACTCCCTGCCGGAGGCCACGGCGGCGTTCGCCCTGGCGTCCGACGTCACGGCGGAGACCGCGGAACTGGTCCAGGAATCCTGACCCCGGACGAGCCCTCACCCCTTCTCCAGAGGTGAGGGCTCGTCGGGCCTCTGATAGCGCTGCGTCTCCCGCGGGGTCCCTATATAGAGGTGTGGCGGCGGGCCTGGCTGGGCGAAGATGGCAAGGTGATCGTGACGTGTTACGGCGGACCCCGGGATCTCCGGGCCATGCAGGAGCTCACCGGACGGATCTGGACGCCGCGGGCTCGCTGGCACGCGGGGGATCTGGCCTGGGGGCGGTTCCAGCACACGGGGCGGGAGTCGGAGTGGCCCACGATGCTGTGGCGGGCCGAGCGGCGGACGCTGGCCTGGGGCTGGGTCGAGCTGCCCGGCTACCTCAACCTGGCCGTCGATCCGGATCACGCCGGGCTGGCCCACGACGTGCTGCGCTGGTTCGAGGAGCTGGTGCCGGCGGGGGAGCGCCAGGTCGAGGTGTCCAGCGGGGAGCCACATCTGATCAGCGCGTTGGAGGAGCGCGGGTACGCGCGGGTGAAGGACGGGCCGTTCTTCGTGGGGATGGTACGGGACCTGGACGATCTGCCCGAGCCGGCGCCGCCTGCCGGGTTCCGGCTCCAAGCGGTGCGTGACGTGGCGGGCCGGGTGGCGGCTCACCGCGCGGCCTTTCACCCGTCGCGCGTCACCGAAGAGAGCTACGCGGCCGTACGCGCTGCCTGGCCGTACCGTGCAGAGCTCGACTGGTGCGCACTCGCCCCCGACGGCAGTACGGTCGCCTACTGCCTGATCTGGCTCGACGACCGCCAGGTGGCGCTGATCGAGCCGACCGGCACGGTGCCGGCGCATCGGGGCAAGGGGCTGGCCAGGGCGGTGTGCCTGGCGGCGCTGCGCGCGGCGCGGGCGGCCGGCGCCAAGCAGGCCGTGGTGGCCCCGCGAGGCGACGACGGCTATCCCGTCCCGGCGCGTCTTTACAGCAGACTCGGGTTCCGCGACACTGCCAGGAGCCTGCGCTTCACTCACTGATATCCAATCGTGACTGCCCGCCTTGTGATAACCACTGGGGTAAGGGCAGGCCAGGGAGTCAGGAGGGAGGACGGATCTGCATGGTGCCGGAGACGATGGTGACGGCGTGGCCCGCGAGGTGCACGCGGTCACCGGCGAGGGTCACGCGCACCAGCCCGCCCCGCTCCGACAGTTGCGCGCCGACGAGTGTCGCGCGGCCGAGCTTCGCCGTCCAGTACGGCGACAGAGCGCAGTGCGCCGAGCCCGTCACCGGGTCTTCCGGCACACCGACGTTCGGCGCGAAGAACCGCGAGACGAAGTCCGTCTCCGTTCCCCGAGCGGTGACGATGACGCCGCGTGCCCCGACCGCCGCCAGGGCGTCGATGTCGGGCCGCAGGGTGCTCACCGTCTCCGCCGAATCGACTTCGACCAGCAGGTCGAGGTTCACCTTCGAGACGTGTACGGGGGTGACTCCGAGCGCCTTTTCCAATCCTTCGGGCGCTGTGGTGGGGGTCACTTCCTTGGCCGGAAAATCCATCTCGATCATCCCGTCCGGGTGGCGATTCACCGTGAGTGTTCCGCCGGCCGTGGCGAATTCCACCGGGCCCTGCGCCGCGCCCGTCGAATACAGGACGTGCGCCGTGGCGAGGGTGGCGTGCCCGCACAGCGTGACCTCCACCTTCGGCGTGAACCAGCGCAGCGAATCTCCCAGGAGGAAGGCGGTCTCCGAGAGCTTCAGCTCGGCCGCGACCGCCTGCATCCACGCGTCGGGCACCCGGTCCTCCAGCAGGCACACACCTGCGGGATTACCCTGGAAAGCTCTGTCGGTGAAGGCGTCTACGATGAACAAGCGCATCAACCGATGCTATAGGGGCCTGATATCGGGATGAAACCAGGACGCTAGCCGTACAAAATGGAATTAGTGCTGGGCGTGTCGCATGGCGAACGCGGAATCGTCGGTTACCGTCCAATGTGTCGGGACGTGCCGATTGCGGTGAGTTCCTGAGGAAAGGACAAGCCGATGGGGGCAGTGCGTAAGGTTGCGGGTTACCTTGGCCTGGGTGGGGATGATCAGTACGACGAGGCTTACGACGACGACGGGCAGTACGAAGAGGAGTACATGCCCGCCACGGAGAGGGCGGCGCGCCGCTGGCGCTCCACCATCGAGTCGTCGCGGATCGTGATGGTCCAGCCGCTCAAGTACAACGACGCCCCGTTGATCGGCCAGTACTTCCGTGAGGGCCAGACGGTGATCATGGACGTGACGGGCATGGCGATGCCGGAGGCGACGCGGATGGTCGACTTCGCCGCCGGTCTGGCCTACGGCTGTGAGGGGCGGATCGAGCGCATCGCCGACCGCGTCTTCCTGCTGGCGCCCGCCCACGTCGAGATCGAGACCACCTAGCCCGCGCCGGGCCACGTGCCGGCGCGGGAGGGCGGGGCCCGCGCAGCGCGTGCATGACCACGATCTGATCCACCACGGACCATGAGGCGAGAGCCGGGGCCGTGGTGGATCAGCTTTATGAGGGCGGGTTCAGGCGGCTCGGGGGCCGCGGCGGATCAGGCGGGTGAGGTCGGCGGCGTCCTCGGCGGCCTGCTTGGCACGGCCTTCGGCCTCGCGGGCGTAGGCGTGCAGGGCCCACACCGCGCCGTCGGCCAGCTCTCGCAGCTCGTTCACCTGCGCTGTCACGTACGCCGCGTCGGATCTCACGCGTTCGCGGCGCTGCCAGAGCAGCCATCCGGCCAGCCCGAGCAGCGCCGCCCCCGCGGCGGCCACGAGTGGGTGGGTCAGGAAGGCGGCCACGAGGCAGACGAGCCCGCCGAGGACCAGCAGCCCCGCCGTCCACGGCGGGCGGGGCGGGGTCAGGGCGGCGGCGGTGATGGCCGCTTCCGCGATGGCCATGGACTCCTCGTCAGGGCCTTCGGGGCGGAGCTCGACGCGGTGGCCGAGCAGCGACACGGTGACCGTCGGCGGCGGCTCCAGCCTGCTGTCGTACTCCAGCTCCTCGGCGACGCCGCGCAGGATGGGCGCCGCGACGTGCAGGGCGATCGCCGTCAGATGGGGGTCGGCGCCGGGGCGCAGGTCGTCGAGCAGGTGGGAGCCGAGCGAGGCCTGCGGGCCTGACGGCCCGCTCAGCCCGATCATGGCGCGCAGCACCGCGAGCGGCTCGTCCTCGGCCCAGGCGGTGGCGGGCGCGGCGCCGGAGTTGGCGAGCGGGGCGGCGGAGCTCTGGTCGGACTGGCGGGCCGAGGTGATCTCCTCGCAGCGGGCCCGAAGCCGGGCCAGCCGGGCGGCGGCCTGGGCGGGCCTGGCCAGCTCGGGGATCTCCGCCATCTCGGGGAAGTCGACGAGCGAGGCGGGCACCACCACAGACGGCTCGCCCGGCAGCAGCGCCTGCACCCACTGGCGCGGGTCGGCGTGCTCCTGCACGGCGAGCGCGTCGAGCTTGCGCAGCACGAAGATCTTGCCGGCCGGGCCGTAGGCGCCCCGGGCGGCGGCCAGCCAGAGCGCCCGCTGCCCGTGGGTGACGGGCCGGTCGAGCGACAGGTCGCCGAAGGCGGTGCCGAGCCAGGAGGCGTGGATGCGGCTGCCGTGGCCGGCGACGGCCAGCGCCAGGCAGAGGAACACCGCGGTCTGCTGCTGGTCGCGCCCGGCCGCTCTGCTCAGCGGCTCCAACGGGTCCTCACCGGCGAGGATGGCCACCAGCGCTTGGACGGCGGGCGGCAGCCAGTGGCCCGGGATGTCGGTGAAGCCGGGTGGTGCGGGGGGCGCGCTCCCGTCGGCGGCCAGATGCGCCAGCAACGCCTCGGCGTAGCGCCGTAGCTCGGTCGCTGCCTGGGGGCTCGCAGTCAGGTCCATGCTCAAAGCAGAGAACTCCCCCTGTCGGCCTCAGTTCATGACCGCGTAAAGCCTAACCCGCGAGACGCGCCTCCGAGGTGGAGGCGCGCCATGACGGAACGGGGGAGTTTGATCAAATGGCCTGTTACATGCGCTCGGGCACGGGGACGCCCAGAAGGTCGAGCCCCGTCTCCAGCACCCGCAGCGTCAGCGCGCAGAGCGCCAGCCGGCGGGCGCTGGTCTCGGGGTCGACGCCCTCCTTGGTGACCGGGCACTCCTCGTAGAAGGTGCTGAACAGGCTGGCCGTCTCGAACAGGAACGCGCACAGCCGGTGCGGCTCCGACAGGGTCGCGACCTGCTCCACCGTCTCGCCGAAGCCGAGCAGGTGGAGGCCGAGCGCGCGTTCGGCCGGCTCGCCCAGCACGATCGGGCCGGTGGTCTCCTCGGGGGAGCGGCCCGCCTTGCGGAAGATGGACCGGATCCGGGCGGTCGCGTACTGCATGTAGGGGCCGGTGTTGCCGGTGAAGCCCAGCATGCGGTCGAAGTCGAAGACGTACTCGCTGTCGTGGTTGACCGACAGGTCGGCGTACTTCACCGCGCCCATGCCCACGGAGTGGGTGATCGCCTCGCGGGTGACCTCGTCGTAGCCGCGGTCGGCGATGGCGGCCGAGGCCCGGTCGATCGCCTCCTGCAGCAGGTCCATCAGCTTGACGGACTCGCCCGAGCGGGTCTTGAACCGGCGGCCGTCCTTGCCCAGCATCATGCCGATCTGCACGTGCTCGGCCGAGACCGTGTCGGGCAGCCAGCCCGCGAGCCTGGCCGCGGCGAACACCATGCGGAAGTGGAGCGCCTGGTCGGCGCCGACCACGTAGAGGATGCGGTCGGCCTTGAGGTCGTGGACGCGGTAGCGAATGGCGGCCATGTCGGTGGAGGCGTAGCCGTAGCCGCCGTCGCTCTTCCTGACGATGAGCGGCAGCGGCTTGTCGTCGGAGCCGGTGAAGCCCGGCGGGAACACGCAGAGCGCGCCCTCGCTGATCGTGGCGACGCCGGCCGCCTCCAGGTCCTGGCAGGTCTTCTCCAGCATCGGGTTGTACATGCTCTCGCCGGCGAGGTCGGCGTCGGTCAGGGTGACCCCGAGCATGGAGTAGACCTTGTTGAAGTAGCGCACGGTCGCGTCCATGAAGACGTGCCAGAGCCGCATGGTCTCCGGGTCGCCCGACTGGAGCGTCGTCACCCGGACGCGGGAGCGCTGCTTGAACGACTCGTCGCCGTCGAACTTGGCGCGGGCCGCCTGATAGTACTCAGTCCCCTGGCCGGCTTCGAGCTGCGCGACCGCGGCCTCCTCGCCGATGTCGAGAAGGTGCTCGATGAGCATGCCGAACGGGGTGCCCCAGTCGCCCAGGTGATTCTGCCTGATGACGTGGTTGCCGAGGTGCTCGTGCACGCGGGCCAGGCAGTCGCCGACGATGGTCGTGCGGAGGTGGCCGACGTGCATCTCCTTGGCGGCGTTGGGCGCCGAGTAGTCGATGACGACGGTCTGCGCGGGGGCGATCGTGGCGACGCCGGAGCGCGGGTCCTTGTAGACGAGGGTCGCCTCGGACGCGATCCACCCGTCGTCGAGCGTGATGTTGAGGAAGCCCGGGCCGCTGACCTCGACGGTGCCGGGGAAGTCGGACAGCTCGGCCCTGATCGCCTCGGCGACCTCCCGCGGGGCTCGTCGCAGCCGCTTGGCCAGGCTCATCGCGACGTTCGCCTGGAAGTCGGCGAACTGGGAGGGCCGGATCAGCGGATCTGCGTCGGCGTGCTCGGCTCCGAACGCGGACGCCAGCGCCTGCTGGACGCGCTCGGCGAGCACTTTCTGCGGGTCGGTCATGCCCTAAGCGTACCGGCGACCTTGACTCCGGCACTGATGACGGCGGAGGCCACGAGGGCGATCCCGATGGCGATCAGCCCGTCGCGCGGGTCGCCGAGCGTCAGCTCGAAGAGCCGCCGCACGTACGGGGTCGCCAGCGCCAGCGCGAACAGCCCGGCCATGGCCGCGACCAGCGTCACCCGCCACCGGTTGAGCGGCCTGGCGACCAGCACGAGCACCCACCAGGTGGTGAGGAAGAGCGCGAGCACGGCCGCCGTCCGGCTCTCCTCCAGGGTGCCGCCGTCCGCGGCCAGGAACGCCAGCAGCACCGCGCAGGCGGAGATCACCCCGGCCGGGACGGCGAGCCTGAGCACCCGGGGCACGAACCCCGGCCGGGCGCGCTCCAGCGTCGGCGCGAGCGCCAGGAAGAGGGCGGGCAGGCCGATGGTGACGGCGTTCACCAGGGTCGAGTGGCGGGGCGTGAACGGGAACATCATCCCCGCGACCCCGGTCGCCAGCGACAGCACGATCGCGTAGAACGTCTTGGTGAGGAACAGCCCGGCCACCCGCTCGATGTTGGCCAGGACCCTGCGGCCCTCGTTCACCACGTGCGGGAGCGCCGCGAACCGGTTGTCGAGCAGCACGACCTGGGCGACCGCCTTGGTGGCGGGGCTGCCGTCGCCCATCGCGATGCCGAGGTCGGCCTCCTTGAGCGCGAGCACGTCGTTGACGCCGTCGCCGGTCATCGCGACGGTGTGGCCGCGCCCGCGCAGCGCGGTGACGAAAAGCCGTTTCTGCCGGGGGCTGACCCGGCCGAAGACGGTGGCGGCGTCGAGCGCCCGGCCGAGGGCCTCCTCGTCCTCCGGGAGCGTGCGGGCGTCGACGGCGCGGTCGGCGCCGGGCACGCCCAGCGCGGCGGCGATCGCCGACACCGAGCGGGGGTCGTCGCCGGAGATGATCTTCAAGGCGACGTTCTGGCGGGCGAAGTAGGCCAGGGTCTCGCGCGCGTCCGGCCGGACGCGCTGATCGAGCGTGACGAGCGCCACCGGCTCGACGTCCCCGATGAGCCCCGGCCATCCGGCCCGCATGCCCGTACGGGCGTCCGCGGGCACGTCGGGGTCCGGGAGCCGGTCCGTACGGCACAGGACCAGGACGCGGACCCCGGTGGCGGACAGGTCGGCGGCCTGGGCGCACTCCGGCGCGGACGGATCGAGCAGCACGTCGGGGGCGCCGAGCAGCCAGACCCCGTGCGGGCCGAAGTCGGCGCCGCTCCACTTGCGATCGGACGAGAACGGGACCGTCGCGAGCGGGCGCCAGCCCGGCGCGGGGAAGTGGTCCGCGATCGCGCGGGCGGTGGCGTTGGGGTGGCTGTCGGCGGCGGTCAGGGAGGCGAGGGCGTCGGCCACCGGGCGGCCCTCGCGCAGCGGCAGCACCCGGTCCACCGTCATCCCGCCGGCGGTGAGGGTGCCCGTCTTGTCCAGGCAGAGCACGTCCACCCTGGCCAGGCCCTCGACCGCGGGCAGCTCCTGCACCAGGCACCGGTGGCGGGCCAGCCGGACCACGCCCACGGCGAAGGCGATCGAGGTGGTCAGCACCAGACCCTCGGGGATCATGGTGACGATGCCGGCGACCGCGCCGGTGATGGCGGTGGCGAAGTCGGCGGAGTTGTTCAGCTGGCTGTAGGTGAGCAGGGCGCCGATCGGGATGACCAGCCAGGTGATGTAGCGGATGAACCGGGCGACGCCGTCGCGCAGCTCGGAGGGCGCGAGGTGGAACCGGCTCGCCTCCTCGGCCAGCCGGGCCGCGTAGGCGTCGACGCCGACGGCGGTGGCCCGGAACAGGCCCGTCCCCGCCACGGCGAAGCTGCCCGACAGCACCGGGTCGCCCGGCTCCTTGCGGACCGGGTCGGACTCGCCGGTCAGCAGCGACTCGTCCACCTCCAGCCCGTCGGCGGCGACGACCTCCCCGTCGACCGGCAGCGCGTCACCGGGGCCGAGCGCGACCAGGTCGCCGAGCACCACCTGGTGAGGGGGCAGGCGCCGCTCCGCGCCGTCGCGGCGGACCGTCACCGGGCTCTCGCCGACCACGGCCAGCCGGTCCAGCGCGCGTTTGGCCCGCAGCTCCTGGATGACGCCGATCAGCACGTTCGCCACCATGATCAGGCCGAACACGCCGTCCTGCCACTCGCCGAAGATCAGGATGAGCGCCCACAGGACGCCGATGACGAGGTTGAACAGCGTGAGGACGTTCGCCCTGACGATGGCGCCGAGAGAGCGGCTGGTCCGCCGCGGCACCACGTTCGGCCGCGCCCGCGCCGCCTCCCCGGACGTGAGCCCGTCCAGCGACATGACTCCGTCCACCCGACCCCCCCGCCCGACCGCCGCGTCGATCGCGCCCTCTGTCCCCGGTGGGCGGATCCGCATCACCCTACGGGCTTTCAGCGTGATCTGTGCGCGGTTATCCGTTCGCCGATCCTCGCCACCAACCCGCCCGCCGACAGATCGGCCGCGAGCCGGCAGGCGGCGCTGACGCCTGGGGCCCTGGTCGAGCCGTGCGCGATGACGACGGTGCCGTTGAGCCCGAGCAGCACCGCGCCGCCGTACGCCTCGGCGTCGAGCCGGCCGCTCAGCTCGCGCAGCCGCGAGCGTTGCAGGAACGCGCCGAGCTTGGCCACCCGGCTCTCCTCGACAGTCCGCCTCAGCTCGTCGAACGCGTAGCGGACGGCGCCCTCCATGGTCTTGAGCGCCACGTTGCCGGTGAACCCGTCGGTGACGATCACGTCGGCCCGGCCCGTCAGCAGGTCGTAGCCCTCGACGTTGCCGGTGAAGCGGAGCGACGGGGCGGCGCCGAGCAGCTCGTGGGCGCGGCGTACGAGCTTGTTGCCCTTCTCCGCCTCGCTGCCGATCGTGAGCAGGCCCACCCGGGGCTCGGTGATCCCGAAGGCCAGCTCGGCGTACGCGGCGCCGAGGTGGCCGAACTGCACCAGGACCTCCGGCTTGACCTCGGCGGTGGCGCCGGCGTCCAGGAGCAGCGTGGGCCGCGGCCGGGTGGGCAGCGCGACCGCGATGGCCGGGCGCAGCACCCCCGGCTGGGCCTTGAGCCGCAGCTTGCCGGTGGCCACGATGCCGGCGGTCGAGCCGGCGGACACCACGGCCGACACGTCGCCGCGGCGCAGCAGGTGGCAGGCGACCGCGATGCTGGAGCGGGGCCGGCGCAGGCTGGCCAGCGCGCCCTCGTCCATCGCGAGCGCCTCCTCGGCGCGCACGATGGGGATCTCCAGGGCGGCGTCGTGCTCGGCGAGCGACTCGTACAGCACGCGCGGCGAGCCGACCAGGACGACCTGCAGTCCTCGCTCGCGCACGGCGTGCACGGCGCCCGCCACGATGGCGTGGGGCGCGTGGTCGCCGCCCATGGCGTCGACCGCGATCGGCCTGCTGTCTGGCACTTTTCACCTCGTACGGCGGTTGGCGTGGCCGTCCGGATGGTACGCAAGGCCGTCCACCAGGCTAACCGGCGGGCCGGAGTGGACGGTTCGGGCCACCACGACCTTGTTCCCACGGAGGATCGGCACGCGATATGTCGCGGATGTGAAGCTCCCAAGTAGCTCAGAGCCGGGCCTGAACCATAGCCGCGGGCCGCCTACCCTCGGTATAAGAGCCGTAGACGCGCGACAGGGGCGTGAGGTTTACATCCGATCGAACAAAAAAGGATGGGAAAGGCCTAGTGATCTTGAACCAAACAGGCACCCGACGCTTCAAGGCGTACACCTCCAAGCACCTCGACGAGCTTCTGCGGCGCGCGGGACTCGACGACGGGGAGAGACTGAAAGTGCGGGCCGTCGCGACGGTCCTGCCTTTCCGGACGAACGCCTATGTCGTCGATGAGCTCATAGATTGGTCGGCGGCGCCCCACGACCCGATGTACCGCCTGGTCTTCCCGCAGGCCGACATGCTGCCCGAGGCCGACGTGGCGCGACTGGCGGATCTGCTCAAGGCCGAGTCGCCCAACGCGGAGGTCCAGGCGGAGGCCGCCAGGGTCCGCGCGCAGCTCAACCCGCATCCGGCCGGTCAGATGGAGCTCAACGTGCCGCGCATGGGAGAGGAGCCGGTGCCCGGGATGCAGCACAAGTATCCCGAGACCGTGCTGTTCTTCCCCAAGCAAGGGCAGACCTGTCACGCCTACTGCACGTACTGCTTCAGGTGGGCGCAGTTCGTCGGTGACGCCGACCTCAAGTTCGCCTCCGACGACATCGGCCAGCTGGTCGCCTACCTGCGCCAGCACCCCGAGGTCACCAGCGTGCTCATCACCGGCGGCGACGCCATGATCATGGGTGAGCCGGTGATCCGGCGCTACCTGGAGCCGCTGCTGGAGCTGGAGCAGCTCGAGTCCATCCGGATCGGCACCAAGGCGCTGGCCTACTGGCCGCAGCGGTTCGTCAGCGACCCGGACGCCGACGCCACGCTCGGCCTGTTCGAGGAGGTCGTGCGGGCCGGGAAGAACCTCGCCTTCATGGCCCACTTCTCGCACCCGCGCGAGCTGGAGTCGCCGCTGGTCGAGTCCGCGGTGCGGCGGATCATCGGCAGCGGGGCGACGATCCGCACCCAGGCGCCGCTCATCAGGTCCATCAACGACGAACCGGCCGTGTGGTCGGCCATGTGGCGGCGGCAGCACCGGATGGGGATGATCCCGTACTACCTGTTCGTCGAGCGCGACACCGGTCCGCAGGACTACTTCGCGGTCCCGCTCGGCCGGGCCTACGAGATCTTCAGGGACGCGTACGCGAGTGTCTCCGGGCTCTGCAGGACCGTGCGCGGGCCGTCCATGTCGGCGACGCCGGGCAAGGTGTGCGTCGACGGGGTCACCGAGATCGCCGGGCAGCGGGTGTTCGTGCTGCACTTCATCCAGGCGCGTGACCCCGCACTGGTCGGGCGGCCGTTCTTCGCGCACTACGACCCGGCGGCCGTCTGGCTGACGGATCTGCGGCCGGCCTTCGCCGACGTCTTCCCGTTCCAGGCGGCCCCGGCGCGGGTCTGAGGCGGGCCGCCGCAAGCGGGAAATCCGCGCCCCCGGCCCGCGGCCTTCGTGTGTCCCGAAAATCCTCTCCCGGGCCGGGACGGCGTGCTCATGGAACGCCGGAAGCGTCCATGGAATATCCGCTCCAGCTTTATCTATTTCCTGATTTGTCTCCCTGTGCGTGACCCTTTGCCCGCTCGGTAACTTACCCACCAAGCCCTTGTCACGCTGGCTTTTAGCGGCTCACCCGAGACCGTCCGCGGTGGTAGAACTGCACCCGTAGCTCAGCCGCGGACGGCGCGCTTCGTGCGGTGCCCATAGCGTGTACGCCACGGCATTCGGGGGTTATCGATTCGCAATTCCCATGCGTTCAGAAGCGATCGATCACGAGCCGGGAAGGCAAAACATGAAACGTGTAGTGAAAACGGCGGTCGCCGTGACGGCATTCGGACTGGCGGCGCTCGCCGTGCCGGCGCAGGCCGACGCCGGGCACGCGGCCTCGGCCGCCGCCCGCGACCTCGGCGGCGACAACCCGCTCGGCGGCCTGCTGGGCGGGCTGACGAACGGCGGCCTGCTCAACGGAGCGGGCAACGGCCTGCTGGGCGGCCTGCTCAACAGCGCCGCCCCCCAGCCTGCCGGAGCCCCGTCCGGCCCGCGGCTCCAGCCGGGGACCGACAGGCTGGCCGAGTCCGAGCCGCTGAGCGGCCGCGCCTCGTCGCGCCGGCCCGCGCTGCGGAACGGCCCGATCGAGCCGCCACCCGCGGAGGTGCTCCACGGCACCTTCACCTCGGTCTCCCACCTGGTCGAGGGCGCGCTCGGCACCGCCATGTCGCCGCTGTCGGCCACCCGGTCCATGACCGGCGACACCCGGACCACGAACAGCGCCACCCGGAGCACGGACACCACCAGCCGGACCATGGACACCACCACGCGGACCATGGACACCACCTCGCGGACCGTGGACACCGCCACCCGTACCGTGGACACCGCCACCCGTACCGTGGACACCGCCACCCGCGCGCTCAGCGGCGGCGCCACGGCGACGGACAGCGTGATGGCGGTGTCGCGCGCCACCCGGTACGCGCTTCCGCGTCAGTCCGCCAACGGCCGGCTGGCGCCACTCGTCGGCCACCTGGTGCCCACCGAGCTGGCGCCGCCGCTGGACACGCTGCCCGGCACCACCCAGGTCGCTTCCATTGACGAGATCGCCCCGCTCGTCGAAGATGCGGCCGCCGTGGTGTCCACCAACGGCGTGGAGGCCACCAGCGCTTACACCGACACCGTCAACTCCCTGGGCTGGGCCACGGCCGCCCTGACCAGCACGGTGCGGGACCCCTGGCACCAGTACTGACCCGCCCGCGGACCCGAGCTCCGCGCCCTCGAAGCATCCCGAGCCCCGCAGCCCGCGGGCGCTCACGCCCGGGACTCCTTCCCCGCCGCGTTCGTCGGCGCCGCCCAAGACTGCAGGGCGGCGGCGCCCCGGCCCCGGCACCCGCCGCCGCCCCAGTCCAGGGGCCGGCGGCGGTCCCGTTTCCGCGCTCTATCCAGGCAGGCGGACGCCCGTGCGACGGGCGATCTGGGCCTGCAGCCTGGCCATCTGCCAGTGCAGCTCAAGCACCTGCTCGGCCAGCTGCATCGTGGGTATCTCGGTCACATCCTCGGTGGCCAGGTGGTCGATAGCGGCAGAAAGCTCACCCATCGCGTCCCCCCACTCCATCACCGTTCGTACGCTCGAACCAACGTTCGAATCGTAGCGAACGGGGGCCTCATCTGTCAGGTTCTTCCCCTCCGCCGCGCGTCTCCCGCCGTCGAAGATCACCTGTGCACATCACCCTGAAGATCCAACCTCAAGGTCAAAGACTCAAGGTCAACTTCCTTTTGGGAACCCCCTCGGGCCGGGCACCGTGATGCGTGCCTGCGGCCCGCTGCGCTCGCCGTAGCCCAGGTCAAGATCCAACCTCGGAGCCGGGCGTGTGCCACTGGGCCGCTGCGGCGTGTCGTGAAGCGGCTTGCCGGCCGACCGGTACCGGGTTCCCAGGCTCAATTCCAGCTTGGTACAGGGGGTTGGGCGCCTCCGGTTGTCTCGCAATCGTTATCCCAGCGGGCCTGCAGTCCGCCTCGCATGCGCGGAAGAGGGCCCTGATCCGGGCAGCACAGGGGAGTTCGGCCTGACATCGGAGCCGGTCGCGCACGACGCCCGAGCGCTGATCGGACAAGGTCGCGCGGAGCACTCCGAGCACGGCATGCATGCGATCACAGGGGGCGCCCACGGCGCCGACGGGAGGCGGTCCGATAGGGCGCCGAGTACGGGTCGGACGCGGCCTCGTACGGCGTCCTGGGCGTGGTTCGAGGGGTCTGGTGTGGCGTTGGGGGGTGTGGGTCGTGGCGCTCAGCCGGGGAGGTCGGGCGTGGCTGTGGAACTCACGAGGGCTACGGCGAGCGCAGCGGGCCGCAGGCACGCATCGCGGCGCCCGGCCCGAGGGGGTTCCCCAAAAAGAAGTTGACCTTGAGTCTTTGACCTTGAGTCTTTGACCTTGAGTCTTTGACCTTGAAGGTTTTGATCTTGAGTTTTGACCCTGAGGGATTCGGACGTCGGGCCGGCGGGATCGATCTGCGGCGCCATCAGCCCTTCGTGTAGGCGGAGAGGACTTCCTTCGGGTCGCCGTCCATCTTGATTTTGCCCTTGTGGAGCCAGATCACCCGGTTGCAGGTCTGTTCGATCACCCGCAGGTCGTGGGCGACGAGGAAGACGGTGCCGGCGGACTCCCTGATCTGGCGGATGCGCTGCTCGCTCTTCTTGCGGAACTCACGGTCGCCTGTGGCGAGCGCCTCGTCGATGAGCAGGACGTCGTGGGTCTTGGCCGAGGAGATGGCGAAGCGGAGGCGGGCGCCCATGCCGGAGGAGTAGGTGGACATCGGCAGCTGGACGAACTCGTCGATGCCGGAGAAGTCGACGATCTCCTGGTACTTCTCCTTGACCTCCGCCGGGGTCATGCCCATGGCGTAGCAGCCGAGGATGATGTTGCGCTCACCCGTCAGCTCGCGCATGAGGGCCGCGTTGACGCCCAGCAGCGACGGCTGGCCGTCGGTGTAGACGGCGCCGGAGTGGGGCGGCAGCAGGCCGGCGATGGCCCGCAGCAGCGTGGACTTGCCGGAGCCGTTGCGCCCGACGACGCCGATGGCGTCGCCGTGGTAGGCGACGAAGGAGACGCCTTTGACGGCGTGGACCTCCTTCATCTGCGGTCTGCCCTGGCGCTTGATGATGCGCATGAGGGCGTTGACCGCGTTGCCCTTCTCGGACTCCGAGGCCGCGCCGTAGACGCGGTAGACGATGTGCAGATCGTCGACGATGACCGTCGGCGTGCCCGTGGGCACATCCAAGGGGCCCTTCGCGGGCTCCGGGTTGGGATGCACCCGAACGTCCTTGCTTGGGACGGCGGGCTCCTCGCCCTTCACCTTTGCCAGCTCCTTGGTCAGTTCAGCCACGCCCGTACCTCTCCTCGGCTCGCCAGAAGTACCAGAAGCCGAAGCAGAGTGCGAACACTGCCCAGAATACGCAAGCCGCCCACACCATTGGAGGGGGAGAGTGCTTGGCGATGAAGATGTCCCGCATCCACTCGATGTAGGAGGCCGCGGGGTTGAGGTACATGGCGGTGGCGACCCACTGCGGCATGCCTGCGGCCTCGACCACCTTGTCCTGGATGGAGAAGAAGACGCCGGAGGCGTAGAGCCAGGTGCGGGTGATGAACGGCAGCAGCTGGTTGAGGTCCCGCATGGAGGCCCCGAGGCGCGCCATCACCAGCCCGGTGCCGACGTTGAACATGGTCTGCAGGACCAGCACGACCGGGATCATCAGCCAGTACCAGGTCGGGACCTCGCCGGTGATGAACACGATCAGCACCAGCACGCCCATGGAGATGGCGAGCTGCTGGAGCTCCTGGATGGTGTAGGCCAGGGGCAGCGCGGCCCGCGGGAAGTGGAGCGCCCGGATCAGCGACAGGTTGCCGGAGATCGACTTGGCGCCCGCGGTGACGCTGCGCTGGGTGTAGGTGAAGACGAAGATGCCGGTCAGCAGGAAGGCCGGGTAGTTCTCGACGCCGTCGCGGCCGCCGAGGACTATGCCGAACATCACATAGTAGATCGCGGCGTTGAGCAGCGGGGTCAGGACCTGCCACAGCTGTCCGAGCGCGGAGCTGGAGTATTTCGAGACGTTGCGCGAGGTCGCGTACGTCAGGATGAAGTGTCGCCGCTCCACGAGCTGGCGCAGATAGACGGTGAACCTCGGCCGTGCGATGGCACGGCGAAGCCCGTATCTCTCGGCGAGCTTGGCCAGCGGCTCCTGCCCGCTTCGGCCGCCCGCCTGGGCGTCCGCTACGGCGGATTCCGGCTGGCTCATGGCATGGACTCTATTGGATCCGGGTGGTTCGGGGTGCCTGCCGCATGGAGTGCGGCCGACAGTTGGACGATCTTTCGGGGCGCCCGGTTCCAAGGCGCCGTCAAGACTCGCTCAACCGTAGCTCAGCAGCGCCGATCATGGAGGCAACGGCACGACCACTGTCTGGTAGGAGGTATTTTTCATCGTCGGTGTGCGTCCTTGCCTGTGCCTGTCTGACTCGTTTATGCACTTCATCCCCCATAGCGCTGTCTGGGTGTGTCGGTTGATAGGTGGACGTGTGACCGAACTGCAACGCGCCAGAGACGTGCTGGTGGCAAGTAGTAAGGGATAGTCGCGATCGACTGGCAGGGCGTCGGCTGGTTTGACCAGGTCAGCCAAACCCGGGGGATTATAAGGAACCCCCCGTCAGGCTGCTCACGATCATTGCAGCTCAGCGCTTACGCCCACTTGTAGAGGGAGGATTCTTTTCACCATGCGTGTTACTAGAGGCGCACGGATCGTCGCCGGTACCGCGCTGCTCGCTCTCGCGGTTGCCGCGTGTGGCGGCGGCGCCAGCCCGTCCGGTGACCCCGCGGCGGATGGCGGCGACACTCCGGTTCGCATGGAGCTCGGCGAGCCGCAGAACCTGCTGGTCCCTTCGAACACCACCGAGTCCGAAGGCGCCGAGCTGCTCGCAGCCGTCTTCGAGCCCCTGGTGAACTACGACGAGAACAAGCAGGTCGTCGAGGCCGCTGCCGAGTCGATCACCACCGAGGACAACATCACCTGGACGGTCAAGCTCAAGTCGGGCTACACCTGGCACAACGGTGAGCCGCTGGTCGCCCAGAACTACGTCGACGCGTGGAACTACGCGGCCAACCAGGACAACGCGCAGGGCGCCGGTTACTTCTTCGGCCGGATCAAGGGCTACGACGCCCTCAACCCCGGTGAGGGCAAGGAAGTCACCACCAAGGAGATGGAAGGCCTGAAGGTCGTCGACGACACGACCTTCACCGTCGAGCTCGCCGCGCCGTTCTCCCAGTTCAGGACGATGCTCGGCTACACCGCGTTCTACCCGCTGCCCAAGGCCGCCTTCGGCGCCGACGGCAAGGTGACGAACGAGTACGGCGAGCAGCCGATCGGCCAGGGCCTCTTCAAGCTGGACAAGCCGTACAAGAAGGGCACCGACCAGACGGTCGACCTGTCCGTGTACGACAAGTACCCGGCCAAGAAGCCCAACGGCTGGACGAAGCTGCAGTTCAAGCTCTACAACAGCGCCGAGACCGCCTACAACGACCTGCAGGCGAACAACGTGGACATCCACGACTCGCTGCCGGCCTCGGCGATCTCCAGCGCGAAGGCGGCCCTCGGCGACCGCTACCAGGACCAGCCGGACGCCGGCATCGGCTACATCGGCTTCCCTCTGCAGTACAACGACGAGTACAAGGACGTCCGGGTCCGCGAGGCCATCTCCATGGCCATCGACCGGAAGACCATCGCCGAGACGGTCTTCTCCGGCACCCGCGCCCCGGCCGACGACTTCATCAACCCGGCCATCGACGGTTACCGCCAGGGCGCCTGCGCGGCCTGCACCTACGACCCGGGCAAGGCGAAGGAGCAGTACGCGGCGGCCAACGGCCCGGCGAAGCTGGAGCTCGGCTACAACGCCGACGGCGGCCACAAGGAGTGGATCGAGGCCGTCGCCAACAACCTCCGCGCCAACCTCGGCGTCGAGGTGACGGTCGCGCCGTTCGAGAAGTTCGCCAACATCCTCGACGACCTGGACGCCAAGAAGTACAAGGGCATGTTCAGGATGGGCTGGGCGATCGACTACCCGTCCGCTGAGAACTACCTGTCGCCGATCTTCTCGACCGGCGCCATCAAGACCGGCTCCAACTACGCGGGTTACTCCAGCAAGGAGTTCGACGACCTGGTGGCCAAGGGCGACCAGGCGCCGACCGCCGAAGAGGGTCTGAAGTTCTACCAGCAGGCGGACGACGTCCTCATCAAGGACCTGCCGTACATCCCGGTTTACTTCTACCGGAACAACTCGGGGCACTCGACGAACGTCAAGAACGTCAAGATCAACCTTCTCAACCAGGTTGAGTGGGCTGACGTCGAGAAGGCCTGACGTTGAATACAGGGGTGGGCGGGACGCCGTCCACCCCTCGTGAGCCCGCCACGAAGGCAGTCGCTTGGGTCGGCGTTACCCCAGGTTCCCAGGGACTGCCTTCTGGCATGTACGGGAGGCTTGTATGGGCCGTTACATCATCAGGCGCCTGATCCAGGCGATACCAGTTCTGCTGGGCGCCACCCTGTTCATCTTCGCCATCGTGTTCGCGCTTCCCGGAGACCCCATCGAGGCGCTCGCCGGTGAGAAGCGTCAGGACCCCGCGATCGTCAACATCATCCGTGAGCAGTATCACCTGAATGATCCGCTGCTGCTGCAGTACTGGTACTACATCAGCGGCATCCTGTTCCGGGGCGACTTCGGCACGACCTTCGCCGGCGTTCCCGTGACCCAGCTGCTCGCGGGCAAGTTCCAGGTCACGCTGAACCTCGCGTTCACCGCGCTGGTCATGGAAGCCGTCATCGGCCTGGTGCTGGGCCTGTGGGCGGCGCTGCGTCGCGGCCGGGCCACCGACACCGCGATCCTGGCCTCGACCCTGCTGCTCATCTCGGTGCCGACCCTGGTCACCGGGTTCGTGCTGCAGCTGTGGCTCGGCGTCTGGCTCAAGCAGGCCACGGGCATCGAATTCTTCCCCATCGCGGGAGCGACCCAGGGGTTGAAGTCATACCTGTTGCCCGGTTTCGTGCTGGCCGGCACGTCCATCGCCTACCTCACCCGGTTGACGAGGACGAGCCTGGTCGAGACGCTGCGTTCCGACTACATCCGCACCGCCACCGCGAAGGGATTGTCGAGACGGAGAGTCGTGGGCAGACACGGGTTGCGCAACGCGCTGATCCCGATGGTCACCTATCTCGGGGCCGACCTGGGCGTGCTCATGGGCGGCGCGATCATCACGGAGACCATCTTCAACCTGCCGGGCATCGGTCTGCAGCTGTATCAAGGCGTTTACCTTCGTGAGCAACCCATCGTCGTAGGTATCGTGACCATCCTGGTGTTGGTGTACATCGTCGCGAACCTGATCGTCGACATGCTGTACGCCGTGCTCGACCCGAGGATCCGCTATGAGTGAGACACCGCAGATGGGCCAGGTCGGGCCGGCGTTCCCCGACACCCAGTCACTGACGGAAAACCCACCGCCCAGCGCGCCGCCGCCGGTCGAGCAGGCGAAGAAGAAGGACTCGAAACCGGCGAGCCTCTGGAGCGACGCCTGGTACGACCTGCGCCGCAGGCCGATGTTCATCTTCTCGCTGATCTTGATCGCGATCCTGCTGGTCATGTCGTTCTGGCCGTCGCTGTTCACCTCGATCGACCCGTTCGACGCCAAGACGTGCGAACTGTCGACCGCCCGGCAGGGGCCGAGCGCCGGCCACATCTTCGGCCGGGACAACCTGGGCTGCGACGTGTACGCCAAGACCATCTACGGCGCGAAGAACTCGATCATCATCGGCGTGGCCACCACGGTGATCACCGCACTGGTCGGCGGACTGCTCGGCCTGCTCGCGGGCACCCGGGGCGGACTCACCGACACGATCGCCTCGCGTGTCACCGAGGTCTTCTTCGCCATCCCCTCCATCCTGGGCGCGCTGCTCATCACGGCGACCTTCCGGGACCAGGGGCTGGGAATCTGGATCGTGGTGATCGCGCTGTCGGTGCTGGCCTGGCCGATGACCTACCGCATCATGCGAGCGGCCGTCATCACCGCGCGAAGCCAGGACTTCGTGCTGGCCGCGCGGGCGCTGGGGGCCGGCCAGTCGCGCATCATGTTCAGGCACCTGCTGCCGAACGCGCTCGCACCGGTGATCGTCATCGCCACCATCAACCTGGGCGGGTTCATCGCTGCCGAGGCGGCGCTGTCCTTCCTCGGGGTCGGCGTGACGTCGCCGGACATCTCGTGGGGGCTGATGATCGCCGACGCCCGGAACCGGTTCCTGGAGGCGCCGCTGCCGCTGGTGTTCCCCGCCCTGTTCCTGAGCATCACGGTGCTCGCGTTCATCATGCTGGGCGACGCCGTACGCGACGCGCTCGACCCGAAGCTCAGGTAGGAGGGGGGAGACATGAGCAAGACATCGTTGGAGGCGTTGCCGGCCGAGGGAGGGCTCGGCAACGAGCCTCTGCTGGCGGTGGACGACCTGCACGTGGAGTTCGCCACGCGCGGGGGCGCGGTGAAGGCCGTCAACGGCGTGAGCTACTCGCTCGACGCCGGTGAGACCCTCGCGGTCCTGGGCGAGTCGGGTTCCGGCAAGTCCGTGACCGCGCAGGCGATCATGGGAATCCTCGACATTCCGCCGGCGCGCATCCCCAAGGGGGAGGTCCGCTTCCACGGCACCGACCTGCTCAAGCTGTCGGAAGAGGCGCGCACGCAGGTGCGCGGCCAGCGCATCGCGATGATCTTCCAGGACGCGCTCTCCGCGCTGAACCCGGTGTTCACCGTGGGCTGGCAGATCAGCGAGATGTTCCGGGTGCACCGGGGCATGTCCAAGCGCGACTCCATGAAGAAGGCCGTCGAACTGATGGACCGGGTCCGCATCCCGGCCGCCAAGCAGCGCGTCAACGACTACCCGCACCAGTTCTCCGGGGGCATGCGCCAGCGCATCATGATCGCCATGTCGATCGCGCTGGACCCCGAGGTGCTGATCGCCGACGAGCCGACCACCGCGCTCGACGTGACGGTCCAGGCCCAGGTCATGGAGCTGCTCGCGGAGCTGCAGCGCGAGAGCAACATGGGCATGATCCTGATCACGCACGACCTCGGCGTCGTGGCCGACGTCGCCGACAAGATCGCGGTCATGTACGCGGGACGCATCGTGGAGAACGCCCCGGTGCACGACATCTACAAGGCTCCCGCCCACCCCTACACCAAGGGGCTGCTGGAGTCGATCCCGCGGGTCGACCACAAGGGCCAGGAGCTGTACGCCATCAAGGGCCTGCCGCCCAACCTGCTGGCCATGCCCACCGGCTGCGCCTTCCACCCGCGCTGCCCGTACCGGCAGGACAACTGCGTGACCGACGTCCCCCCGCTCTACGAGATCAGCGGCACGCGCAACAGCGCCTGCCACTACTGGAGGGAGGTCCTCGATGGCGACCAAGGGTGACACGATCCTGGAGGTCCGCGATCTGGTGAAGCACTACCCCCTCAACCAGGGGATCGTGTTCAAGAAGCAGATCGGGGCCATCAAGGCCGTCGACGGGGTCTCCTTCGACCTCGCCAGGGGCGAGACGCTCGGCATCGTGGGCGAGTCGGGCTGCGGCAAGTCCACCCTCGCCAAGGTGCTCATGGCGCTGGAGCGGCCCACCTCCGGAACGGTGAAGATCGACGGGCGTGACATCGGCCGGGCCAGGGGCGGCGAGCTCAAGCGGATGCGGCGCAACATCCAGATGGTCATGCAGGACCCCTACACCTCGCTGAACCCGCGGATGACCGTCGGCGACATCGTCGGGGAGCCGTTCGACATCCACACCGAGGTGGCGCCGAAGGGTGACCGCAACCGCAAGGTGCAGGAGCTCCTGGAGGTCGTGGGTCTCAACCCCGACCACATCAACCGCTACCCCCACCAGTTCTCGGGGGGCCAGCGGCAGCGCATCGGCATCGCCCGCGGGCTGGCCCTGCAGCCGGAGATCATCGTCTGTGACGAGCCGGTCTCCGCGCTGGACGTGTCGATCCAGGCCCAGGTGATCAACCTGCTGGAGCGGCTGCAGAACGAGTTCAACCTGGCGTACATCTTCATCGCCCACGACCTGTCGGTGGTCCGCCACATCTCCGACCGGGTCGGGGTGATGTACCTGGGCAAGATCGTGGAGCTCGGCAAGGACACCGAGATCTACGACCGGCCCGCCCACCCGTACAGCCAGGCGCTGCTGTCGGCCGTGCCGGTCCCCGACCCCGAGGGCCGCGAGAACCGGGAGCGGATCATCCTCCAGGGCGACCCGCCGTCCCCGGCCAACCCGCCGTCCGGCTGCCGCTTCCGTACGCGGTGCTGGAAGGCGCAGGAGATCTGCGCGACGGAGGAGCCGCTGCTGGAGATCCGTCCGGGCACGGACCACGAGAGCGCCTGCCATTTCGCCGAGACGCACGACGTGGTGCACGCGAGCTCCTGACCTGACCCCGCGTGATCGCGCTTCGCCCCCGTGCCGTCAGGCGCGGGGGCGAAGGCCTGTCCGGGCCTCTGCCCGGGTGCGGGGCCGGGGTTGGAGCAGGACGCGGGCCGACAGGGCCAGGGCCAGGGCGACCAGGGCCGCGATGACCAGCGCCCGCGAACCCGGCGGCGGGCCGGGCTCCGCGTCGCCGAAGTGCTCCGCGGGAAGCGGCAGAGCCTGGGCGGGGCCCGCCAGACGTTCGGCCGCGCGCAGCGCCAGGGCGGCGTTGGCGACACCGTGCCCGTAAGCGGCGTCGTAGCCGCCGTGCGGGCGTCTCCTGGTGCCGCGCTCGATCGCGCGGCGCACGTGGCGGGGCGACAGCTCCGGGTACGCGGACCTGATCAGCGCGGCGATGCCCGCGACCATGGCGGCGGCCGAGCTGGTGCCGTCGCTGACCACGTACTGGCCGGTCGCGGTGGCGGTGACGATGTCGACGCCGGGGGCGACGACCGACAGGTGGCGGCGGTTGGAGAACCCGGCCGGCCGGAGCCGCCTGTCGACGGCGCCCACGGCGATCACGCCGGGGTAGGCGGCGGGGAAGTTCCTCCTGTTGGTGGTGGCGCCGTCGTTGCCCGAGGAGGCGACCAGGACCGCGCCGCGCGTGATCGCGTACCGCACCGCCGCCTCCTCGGCGGCCGAGCCCTTCCAGGAGCCGCTGCCGCCGCCCAGCGACATGCTGATGACCTGCGCGCCCCGGTCCACGGCGTAGCGGATGCCCTTGGCGAGCGCGTGGCGGTCGCCTGCGCGGCGTCCGCCGCGCAGGGGGTCGGAGTTCTCCAGCGTGACGCGCACCGACAGCACCTTGGCGGCGGGCGCGACGCCGAGCACCCCGTGATCGTCGTCGGTCCGGTTCGCGCCTCCTCGGGAGGGGTGGCCGTGGCCGGCGATGAGGCTGGCCATGGCGGTGCCGTGGTGGCCCCATAGAACGCCGGTCCTGGCGGCTCCGGTGAGGTCCGGGCCCTGGACCACCGAGCCGCGCAGGTCGGGGTGGTCGCCGCGGACGCCGGTGTCGAGCACCGCCACCAGCACGCCCTCGCCCCTGGTGAGCCGCCAGGCGTCGGCCAGTCGTAACGCGCCGAGCTGCCACTGCTTGGCCCGCGCGGCGGCGCCCGTCTCGTGGTCGGCCGCGGCGGGCGGCACGGCCAGGCCGAGCAGGAGCGACAGGAGCGGCGCCGTCGCCGCCAGGCGTGGCGACCTCATCGGGCGGTGCCCGGGCGCGGGGCGGCGGCGAGCCGGGGTGCGGCCGGCGGCCTGGACACGTGGAGCTGGAACACGTCGACCTCGAACGGGGGTGAGGGGCGCCCGATCATGCCGCAGCATTCTGGCACGCGACCGGGGTTTCGGTCCGACGCTTCCGTGAACAGTCCGATACGCTACGTAATTGACGTTTGCGGCTTTTGCCTTATACGGAGGGTGACACCCGGACACGCGCCCCCGGAGGCAGCCCGAGGCGCTGCGCCGCGTCGCCGCAGTTCACCGCGAACGCGATCAGGCCCGCCGAGTCCGCGAACGCCACCAGCTCCCCGGGCGGGACCGCCGCGTAGGTCTCCCGGTAGGGCATCGACAGCCGCCGCCGGCCCAGCGACACGCCGAGCGTGTCACCCGTCCGCAGGCCCAGTGCCGCCAGGTCGCCGGCCGAGATCGACAGCTGCGTGTTGCCGTAGCCGTCCACCGAGACGACCTCGCCCTCGACCGCGCCCCCGCGCAGCACGGAGGTGGGCTCCGGCAGCGTGACCAGCCTCTCGACCGGCACCTCAGGGCCCAGCTCGCCCGCACTCAGGCCCGCGCACAGCCGCCCCGCCACGGGCGCGAACACGTCCCGGCCGTGGAACGTGGGCGACACCGGGTGCAGGAAGTGCTCGGCGTTGCTCAGCTCGTACGCCGCCCGCGCGCCGCCGCTGGCACGCACCGCCCACGACAGCAGCCCGTTGTCCGGCCCGATGAACACCCGGCCGCCGGCCTCCACCGCGACCGCCCGCCGGGCCCCACCGGCCCCGGGGTCGACGGCCCCGACATGCACGCCTACGGGAAGGTACGGGATCGTCTGGGCCAGAATCGCCGCACCGCGCCGCACGTCGCCCGACGGGACCAGGTGGCACACATCGATCACCCGGACATCTGGGGCAATCCCTGCGATTACCCCGTGGCAGGCGGCGACATAGCCATCCTCGAGCCCGTAATCCGTGAGAAGTGTGATGACTGAGGTCACACTTAGTGACTGTACGTCTCGCAATCCGCCGTGAACAGCCGCACTCGGCACATTACGATGGCCACGGGCCGCCTGTGCGGCGCGAAGCCATCGTCGCGCCGCCCTTCCCGAGGAGGACACCATGGACACTGCACCGTCAAACGGTGACAGTGCTGACCGGAGGGCTGACCAGGAAGCAGACCAGGGACCGGGCCAGGGACCGGGCCAGGGACCGGGCCAGGGACCGGGCCAGAGGGCCGACGAGGGGGCCGACCAGGGGGTGGAGCAGGACTCCGTCCAGGAGTCCGTCCATCGGCCTCTCACCGACCGCGAGCTCGAACTCCTCGCCTTCGAGCGCCACTGGTGGCGCTACGCGGGCGCGAAGGAGCAGGCCATCAAGGAGACCTTCGGGTTCTCCGCCACCCGCTACTACCAGTTGTTGGCCGAGTTGATCGACCGGCCCGAGGCGCTGGCGCACGACCCGATGCTGGTCAAACGGCTGCGCCGGCTGCGCGCCGGCCGCCGCCGCGAGCGCTCCGCCCGGAGACTGGGCATGCGCCCCTGACCCGATGGGTACGGCAGCGGCGTGAACGACATCCCTGGAATGGAAGCGATACTGAAGGACCCGGCCGGCGCCGTGATCGGGCTCGACTTCGACGGCACCTTGTCGCCGATCGTGCCCGACCCCGACGCCGCGGTCGTCCACTCCGAGGCGCCGCGGACGCTGGCCGAGCTGGGCCGGCACGTCCGCGCGGTGGCGATCGTGACCGGGCGGCCGCCCGCCAAGGTGCTGGAGCTGGGGCCCGCGCTCAAGGAGGTGCCCGGCCTGGTCATCCTCGGCCACTACGGCTTCGAGCGGTGGGAGGACGGGCGGATCTGCGCGCCCCCGCCGCCGGCCGGGGTGCCCCGGGCCAAGGCGGAGCTGCCGCTGCTGCTCGACTCGCTGGGCCTGGCCGACGTGGCACTGGAGGACAAGGGCCGCGCGGTGGCCGTCCACACCCGCCGCAGCGCCGACCCCGAGGGCGCGCTGGCCGCGCTCCGTGAGCCGCTGACGGCGCTGGCGGCCAAGCACGGCCTGGTCGTGGAGCCGGGCCGCCTGGTGCTCGAACTGCGGCCTTCCGGCATGGACAAGGGGCACGCGCTCAGCGCCTTCCTGGCCGAGCGGGCCGCCAGGTCCGTGCTCTTCGCCGGTGACGACCTCGGCGATCTGGCCGCCTTCGACGCGGTGCGCTCGGCGGGCCTGCCCGGCGTGACCGTGTGCAGCGGCTCGGCAGAGGTGACGGAGCTGGCCGACCGGGCCGACATCGTGGTCGACGGCCCCGAGGGCGTGGTGGCGCTGCTACGCGAGCTGACCTCGGCGTTCAGCCGTTCCTAACCGGATTGCAAACGAAGATCCCTAAGGTCCCGTCCATGAGAGCGAATCACCTCGCGGTCGTGACCGTCGCCGCGGCGGCCGTCCTCGCGGCCCCCGCCACCGCGGCCGCCGCCTCCTCCTCCGAGTCCGCGTCCGCCGCCTCCGCCCCTGCTCAGGAGCTCAAGCTGCGCAAGGGCCTGACCCTCTACATCCCGATCCAGTGGGAGGTCCACCGCTTCGGTCCTGACGTGGTGCAGGTCGTGACCGGGAAGTGCGGCAAGCCGAGGGGCTGGGGGACGCCGAACTGCGACGCCTTCTACGTCCTCGGCCCGTCCCTCATCAAGCGCGGCGACGAGGGGTTTCGCCGCTACACCGGCAAGAGCCCCTTTTACACCTCGAGCGGCGTGCTGCCCTGCCCGTTCAACCAGAAATGGGGCGAGTCCATCGGCCCGAAGGTGAAGCGCGGCGTGCGCCAGGTCGGGAAGGGGCACAAGGCCGCCCACAACGTCTGGCAGTCGCGTTGCATCAGCTTGTCGAACGGCAAGACCAAGGCCCGCTTCACGCAGCGCGAGTGGTACCTGCCGAAGAGCAAGATCCTCGTAGTGGACCAGTGGAACACCCCGGGGCTGGCCGCCGCGCTCAGGCACGCCGACTGGAAGTGAGGCGGACACCTCCTGGCGAGTCCCGGCCGTGAGGTCAGGTGAGCGCGTCGAGCTGAGCGGCCAGCCACCGATGCGGGGGCAGGGCGGTGGCCGCCGCCACCAGCCGGGCGCGCCGGTGGACGCGCTCGGGCTCGGGCATCACCAGCGCCGCGTGCAGGGCGTCCGCCGTGCCGGTGATGTCGTAGGGGTTGACCACCAGCGCGTGCGCGCCCAGCTCCGCGCACGCGCCCGCCTCCCGCGACAGCACCAGCGCGCACGTCCGCGACAGGACCGGGCCCTCCTTGGCCACCAGGTTCATGCCGTCGCGGATCGGGTTGACCAGCAGCACGTCGGCCAGCCGGTAGGCGGCCAGCGAGCGCGGGTAGTCGTCGTTGACGTTGAGGATCAGCGGGTCCCAGTCCTCGGTCGCGTACTCGTCCTCGATCTCCTGCGCGCAGCGCTGCACGGCCGCGGTGTACTCGCGGTACTCGGGCAGGTCGTGGCGGCTGGGATAGGCGAAGGCCAGGTGCACCACGCGGCCGTGCCACTCCGGATGGGCGTCCAGGAACTCCTTGTAGGAAAGCAGGCCGCGCACGATGTTCTTCGACAGCTCGGTCCGGTCGATGCGGACGATCAGCTTGCGGTCGCCGACCTGCTCCCTGATCGCCGCCATGTGCGACTCGACGTCGGGCTCGCCGGCGCGGGCCCACAGGGCCTCGCCGTCGACGCCGAGCGCGTGCACGCCGATCCGGGTGGCGCGACCCGCGTACGAGACCGTCCCGGCCCGCCGGTCGACCTCGGCGCCCAGCACGGTCCGGCAGCACTCCATGAACGCCTCCG
The DNA here is from genome assembly GCF_027620315.1 of Nonomuraea corallina. GTDB lineage: Bacteria > Actinomycetota > Actinomycetes > Streptosporangiales > Streptosporangiaceae > Nonomuraea > Nonomuraea corallina. The sequence goes on from NZ_JAPNNL010000052.1 coordinate 26,916, forward strand.
CCCAGCGCCGGGTGAGGAACCCGGCGTGGTCGGCGCCCAGGATGCCCCCCAGCACCTCGCCCGCCACGTCGTCGGGGAGCAGCGAGAAGTATTCGGGCGGCGCCCACGGGGTGTGGCTGAAGTGGGCGACGCGCAGGTCGGGGCGCTCGGCGCGGAGCATGGCCGGGGTGAGGGTCAGGTGGTAGTCCTGCACCATGACGCGGGCGCCGTGGCCGGCCTCCTCGGCCAGCGCGAGCGCGAACGCCCCGTTGTAGTCGCGGTAGGACTCCCAGTCGCGCCGGAACCTCGTGCCGAAGTGGGGCGCGTTCGGGATGTCGTAGAGCAGGTGGTTGACGAACCAGAGCGTGGAGTTGGCCACGGAGTTGTAGGCCCGGTGGAAGGTGGACGACGCGATGTCGAGCATGCGCAGCGCGCCCGTCTCGTAGCCCGCGTGGTCGAGCCGGCCGCCGGGGGCCTGGCGGGCGGCGCTGCGGTCGCCGTCGGACAGGGCCGCGCACACCCACAGCACGTCGCCTTCCCTGCCCACGCCGGACAGGCCGGAGACGAGGCCGCCGCCGCCGCGTCTCATGGTGAGGACGCCGTCGTCGGAGACGGTGAACGACACGGGGCCTCGGTTCGAGGCGAGCAGGACGCTGTTCATTTCCCCTCCCTCCGATCATAGGATCCCAGCTATGGCGCTAGATGAGCACACCGAGGAACTCGCCCGTGCCGCCGCCCGCGGCGACCACCGCGCGCTCGGCGAGCTCCTGCGGCGGATCGAGCCCGACGTGCTGCGGCACTGCGCCCGGATCCTGCCCTACCACCAGGACGCGGAGGAAGCGGCTCAGGACACCCTGCTCGCGGTGGCGCGCAACATCGGGCGGTTCGAGGGCCGGGCGAGGTTCAGCACCTGGCTCCACATCGTGACCGCCAACTGCGCGCGCACCACGTACCGCTCGCTCAAGCGCAGGTCGGCGGAGCAGAGCTCCGACGAGCTGCTGACGCAGAAGCCCGACGTGCGGCGGGTCAGCGTGATCGCGGGCTCGCGGCTGGACCTGCTCGACGCGATGGAGGCGCTGGAGGCCGACAAGCCGGACCTGGCGCAGGCGCTGGTGCTGCGCGACATCGTGCAGCTCGACTACAGCGAGGTGGCCGAGCAGCTCAACATCCCGCTCGGCACCGCCAAGTCGCGCATCCACCAGGCTCGCAAATACGTCCAGGGGGTGCTGGGCGACGACTATCGGTGAGACCGTTCATCTCGGAGTCTGAGACGGCTGTCCAGAGCACCCGGTTGATTGGGTAGAGTCCGAGTCAGCAGCAACAACTGAACATTGCTCATCCAGAGGGGTGGAGGGACCGGCCCTGCGAAGCCCCGGCAACCCTCCCGGCTTGTGACTCGCGACCTGGCGAGGCCGACCGGGACAGGGTGCCAATTCCGGTCCGCGGTCAAGGTGGCCGCGGGCGAAGATGAGGGAAGGCCTCGCTTCATGTCGCTCGACTTTGGTCCCGCAACCGCGCTCTCCTGCCGCGAATGCGGCGCCCGCTACCCGCTCGGCCCCGACTTCGCCTGCGTCGAGTGTTTCGGGCCGCTGGAGGCGGCCTACGACTTCGGCGACGTCAAGCGGTCCGACATCGAGTCGGGCCCGGCCAGCATCTGGCGCTACCGTTCCCTGCTGCCGGTGCCGGCCGACGTCGCGACCAAGCCCAACATGAACCCCGGCTGGACGCCGCTGGTCAAGGCGGGCAACCTGGGCCGGGTGCTCGGGCTCAGGTCCCTGTACGTGAAGGACGACTCGGGCAACCCCACCCACTCCTTCAAGGACCGGGTGGTGGCCATCGCCGTCGAGGCGGCCCGCAATTTCGGCTTCCACACGCTCTCCTGCTCCTCGACCGGAAACCTGGCCGGGGCCGTCACGGCCGCCGCCGCCAGGGCGGGCCTGGACGCGTGCGTGTTCATCCCCGCCGGGCTGGAGCAGGCCAAGATCGCCATGGCCCGGGTCTTCGGCGGCAGGCTCATCGGCATCGAGGGCACCTACGACGAGGTCAACCGGTTCTGCTCGGAGCTGATCGGCGATCCTCTGGGTGACAAGTGGGGGTTCGTCAACGTCAACCTGCGGCCCTACTACGCCGAGGGCTCCAAGACCCTCGCGTACGAGATCGCCGAGCAGCTCGGCTGGCGGGTGCCGGAGCAGATCGTCATTCCGATCGCGTCCGGCTCCCAGCTCACCAAGATCGACAAGGGGTTCAAGGAGCTGATCCGGCTCGGGCTGATCGAGGACCGGCCCTACAAGGTCTTCGGGGCGCAGGCCCAGGGCTGCTCGCCGGTGTCGGCCGCCTTCAAGGCCGGCCACGACGTGGTCCAGCCGGTCAAGCCCGACACCATCGCCAAGTCGCTGGCCATCGGCAACCCCGCCGACGGCCCGTACGTGCTCGACATCGCCCGGCGCACCGGCGGCGCGGTCGAGGACGTGACGGACGCCGAGATCGTCGCGGCCATCAGGCTGCTGGCCTCGACCGAGGGCATCTTCGCCGAGACGGCGGGCGGCGTCACGGTGGGCGTGCTGAAGAAGCTCGTCGAGACCGGGCAGCTCGACCCGGAGGCCGAGACCGTGGTGCTCAACACCGGCGACGGGCTCAAGACGCTCGACGCCGTGGCCGCCGACGCGCAGCCCACGGCCGTGATCCGGCCTTCTCTCGACGCGTTCCGCGCGACTGTCTGACAATCAGGAAAGGCGACGTACATCATGAGCGTTTCTGTGCGGATTCCCACCATTCTGCGCACGTACACCGGGGGCAACGCGGAAGTGAGCGGGGAAGGCGCGACTCTCCGTGACGTCCTGGCCAAGCTCGACTCGGACTACCCGGGGATCGGCGCCCGCATTCTGGATGAATCGGGCAAGATTCGGCGTTTTGTCAACGTCTACGTGGGAGAAGAGGACGTCCGATTCGCCCAGGGTCTGGACACGCCGGCCCCGGAGGGTGCTCAGATCTCCATCATCCCGGCCGTCGCGGGCGGCTGAACCCGCTCGCTCAGTGGAGCATCGGTCTGGGATCGGTCTGGGCATCGGTCGGGAAGGCGCCCCATGCGGGCGCCTTCCCCTTTTGCGGGGAATTTCAACATTGAACTACTCAGCCAGGGGTGAAATACGTCTTTCGTAGGTTGACTCTGTTGCCAAACGCCGTGCCACAGGTATGGTCGAGTGCGATCGTCAGACGATATCCCCATATCTCTTGGCGATTGTGGGTCTCGCGGAGGAATGGGCGAGATCTCTGGGCCCAGTAAGAGGAGTCAGAAGTGGCGCAGGGCACCGTCAAGTGGTTCAACGCGGACAAGGGCTACGGCTTCATCGCGGTAGACGGTGGTAAGGATGTATTCGTCCATTACTCGGCAATCTTGATGGACGGCTATCGCTCTCTCGAGCAGGGACAACGAGTCGAGTTCGAGATCACGCAGGGCCAGAAGGGACCGCAGGCGGAGTCCGTCAGAGCGGTCTGAGATGTAACTGGTACGCACCGGCAGCGCGCACGCCAGCGCAGTGCGTGTGATCTGCCACCTCACAACAGGGATACGGCGGGCCGCCCGGGGCCCGCCGTACGGACCTTCACAGCCAGGAGTTGACCTGCGGGAGGCCGACGTCGGCTTGCACTCGGCAGGGGAGAGTGCTAAACATTTCGTTGGCACTCTATGTTGATGAGTGCCAACGGGGATCGAGACGATGGGGCCTGCCGAACGGAGATGTGGGCCCATATGCCGTCGCGGGCGTCGGCTCGGTCTCACCAGGACACCCTGTATCTGGGAGGTCTCGCCTAATGGCAGCCAAGATGATCGCGTTTGACGAGGACGCCCGGCGCGGTCTCGAGCGCGGGATGAACCAGCTCGCCGACGCGGTGAAGGTCACGCTCGGCCCCAAGGGCCGCAACGTCGTGCTGGAGAAGAAGTGGGGCGCCCCCACGATCACCAACGACGGTGTCTCGATCGCCAAGGAGATCGAGCTCGAGGACCCGTGGGAGAAGATCGGCGCCGAGCTGGTCAAGGAAGTCGCCAAGAAGACGGACGACGTCGCCGGCGACGGCACCACCACCGCTACCGTGCTCGCCCAGGCGCTCGTACGTGAGGGCCTGCGCAACGTCGCTGCCGGCGCCAACCCGATGGCCCTGAAGAAGGGCATCGAGGCCGCTGTGGAGCGCGTCAGCGAGGAGCTCTCCAAGCTGGCCAAGGACGTGGAGACCAAGGAGCAGATCGCCTCCACCGCCTCCATCTCCGCCGCCGACCCCGAGATCGGCTCGCTCATCGCCGAGGCGATGGACAAGGTCGGCAAGGAAGGCGTCATCACCGTCGAGGAGAGCAACACCTTCGGCCTGGAGCTGGAGCTCACCGAGGGCATGCGCTTCGACAAGGGCATGACGTCGATGTACTTCGTCACGGACTCCGACCGCATGGAGGCCGTGCTCGAGGACCCGTACATCCTGATCGTCAACTCGAAGATCTCGGCCAACAAGGACCTGCTGCCGCTGCTCGACAAGGTCGTGCAGTCCGGCAAGCCGCTCCTCATCATCGCCGAGGACATCGAGGGCGAGGCCCTGGCCACGCTGGTGGTCAACAAGATCCGCGGCCTGTTCCGCTCGGTGGCCGTCAAGGCCCCCGGCTTCGGCGACCGCCGCAAGGCCATGCTGGCCGACATCGCCATCCTCACCGGCGGACAGGTCATCGCCGAGGAGGTCGGTCTCAAGCTGGAGAACGCCACCCTCGACCTGCTGGGCCGCGCCCGCAAGGTCGTGGTGACCAAGGACGAGACCACGATCGTCGACGGCGCCGGTGACGCCGACTCGATCGCCGGCCGGGTCAACGAGATCCGCGCCGAGATCGACCGCACCGACTCCGACTACGACCGCGAGAAGCTCCAGGAGCGGCTGGCCAAGCTGGCCGGCGGCGTGGCCGTCATCAAGGCCGGCGCCGCCACCGAGGTCGAGCTGAAGGAGCGCAAGCACCGCATCGAGGACGCCGTGCGCAACGCCAAGGCGGCCGTCGAGGAGGGCATCGTGCCCGGCGGTGGCGTGGCCCTGCTGCAGGCCGGCGCCAAGGCGTTCGACAAGCTGGAGCTGCCGGGCGACGAGGCCACCGGTGCCGCCATCGTCCGCAAGGCGCTGGAGGAGCCGCTCAAGCAGATCGCGGTCAACGCCGGCCTTGAGGGCGGCGTCGTGGTCGAGCGCGTCCGCAACCTCACCCCCGGTGAGGGCCTCAACGCGGCCAGCGGCGACTACGTCAACATGTTCGAGGCGGGCATCATCGACCCGGCCAAGGTGACGCGCTCCGCGCTGCAGAACGCCGCCTCCATCGCGGCGCTCTTCCTCACCACCGAGGCCGTCATCGCCGAGAAGCCGGAGAAGGCCGCTGCCGCTCCGGCGGGCATGCCCGGCGGCGGTGACATGGACTTCTGATCGAGGGTTCTCGACCTGAGGTTCGCGAGTCGGCCCGCACCGGTGTTTCCGGTTCGGGCCGCTTCGCATTTCCGCCCGCTCCTTCACGGAGAGGTTTACCGCGCCGTACCACTATCCGTATATGTCCGATAACGTTCTGATATACGGCACCCAGCGGAAAACGTTTCGCGGTTCTTTAGCCCGCGGGACCCAAGAGCCAGAACCTGGCAAACGCGGCACCGCCCCCCGAGGGAGGCGGTGCGCTCGCGTGGTCAGACCCCGAAATGGGGGACGATGTGGCCGCGCGCCAGGGTGTTGGCGGTGATGTTGAAGCCCACCACGGCCGGACTGGTGTCGGTGTCGACGCCGAGGGTGTCGACGCCGAGCGCGTGCACGGTGAAGACGTAGCGGTGCGGGTCGCCGGGAGGCGGGGCCGCACCACCGTAGTCCTTGGTGCCGTAGTCGTTGCGGGCGTGCTTGGCGCCCTGCGGCAGCCCTTTGAACTCGGGCGCGGTGCCGGCCCCCGTGGGCAGCTCGGTGACCGACGCCGGGATGTCGAACAGCACCCAGTGCCAGAAGCCGCTGCCCGTGGGCGCGTCGGGGTCGAAGCAGGTCACCGCGTAGCTGAGCGTCTCCGCCGGCGCCTCGGACCAGCGGAGGCTGGGGGAGAGGTTCTGGCCCGTCATGCCCCAGTCGTTGAAGACGTGCAGGTCACTCAGCCTCTCCCCGTCCGTCATGTCGTCGCTGTGGACCGTGAGCGAGGGGACCGACGGCAGGTGTTCGTGTGGCAGCGGTGCTGGCACGGCATCCTCCTTTGGGTGAAAGCTCCTCCCGTCATCCTAGAAGTGATCCTCCGCCTCGCCACGTGTCGCCGTCACCCTGCGAGCTGCGGCGGGAGGGGTCTGTGGTGGAGGACCGTGAGCGAGGTGACGGCGCGGGTGAGCACCACGTAGAGGCGGGCCAGGCCGCGGGGCTCGGCGTCGACGATGTCGGCCGGCTCCACCACGATGACGTGGTCGTACTCCAGGCCCTTGGCCAGTGTCGCGGGCACCACGAGAAGGCGGTGCTCCTGGACGGCGTCGGGGTCGAGGACGGCGTGCGCGACGCCCGAGAGCGACTCGGAGACCGCTTGGACCGCGGCGTCGGGGACGATGACGCCGATGGAGCCCTCGCGGCCCAGCGCCTCCTGGACGGCCTCGCAGAGATCGCCGGACGGCCGGATCGACAGGGACCCGGAGCCGGGGCGCAGCGACCGGGGCGGGGCCAGACCGGGGGCGATGGACGGCAGCAGGCGGGCGGCGTAGTCGAGGACCTCGCGGGGGACGCGGAAGCCCAGCGTCAGCTCGGTGACCTCGCCGTCCTGGCCGAGATGGGCGAGGACCGAACGCCACGACGTGGTGGACCAGGGGGTGGTGCCCTGCGCCAGGTCGCCGAGCACGGTGGCGGAGCCGTTGCGGCAGCGCCTGCCGAGCGCGCGCAGCTGCATCGCCGACAGGTCCTGCGCCTCGTCGACGACGAGGTGGCCGAGCGAGGGGGTGCGCTCGATCAGGTCGCCCAGCTCGTCGAGGAGCGCCGCGTCGGCGGCGCTCCACCTGGCGGACCGCCAGCTCCGGTACGGCTTGCGCCAGAGCAGCAGACCCCGCTCCTCGGGCGACAGGTCGGACCGGGCGGCCCTGGCGAGGAACTCCTCGTCGGACAGCAGCCGGTGGAGCACCTGCTCCGGCGTCAGCTTCGGCCACACGGCGTCGACCAGCTGCTTGACCGGCCGGGACCGGGCCACCGCGTCCTGCACCCGGTCGTCGGGCGACTCACCGCGCTGTTCCATCCGCACCAGCACCAGGTGGGCGAGCCGCTGGGCGAGCGCGGCGCGGCCGGGACCGTAGCGGGTGGTGCCGCGCAGCGAGGCGACGATCTCGCGCACCTCGTGGTCGGCCACCCGGTGGCGGTAGGCGCCCTTGGCGTAGACCAGCCCTTCCTCCGGCTTGACGATGTGGAGCCAGAGGGCCCGCTTCAGCACGGCCGCCATCCGGGCGTCGCCCTTGACCGCGGCCGTCGCCGGGTCCTCCGGCGCGGCGTGGTCGCCGAGGAGCCCGGCCACCGTGGTCTGGTCGACCTTGACCTCGCCCAGCGCGGGCAGCACGGAGGAGATGTAGGAGAGGAAGGCCCGGTTCGGCCCGACGATCATCACGCCGGCCCTGGCGAGCCGCTCGCGGTGGGTGAACAGCAGGTAGGCGGCCCGGTGCAGGCCGACCGCCGTCTTCCCGGTGCCCGGCGCGCCCTGCACGCAGACCGTGCTGGTCAGCTCGGAGCGGACGATCTCGTCCTGGTCGGGCTGGATGGTGGCCACGATGTCGCGCATCGGGCCGGTGCGCGGGCGCTCGATCTCCTCGGTGAGGATCCGGGACGGGCCGATCTCGGCGCCCTGGTCGAGCGGCTCGTCCTCGTACGCGGTGAGCACGCCGCCGTGGTAGCCGAAGCGGCGGCGCAGCGTCACCCCCATCGGGTCGGCGGGACTGGCCTGGTAGAAGGCGCGCGACACGGGGGCGCGCCAGTCGATGACCAGGGGGCGGCTGGCGCCGTCGTGCACGTGACGGCGGCCGACGTGGATGGTGGAGGGCAGGTCGTCGGTGGCCGAGCGGTCGAGCCGGCCGAAGAACAGCGGCGTGTCGGGGTGGTCGGCCAGGGCGGCGACGCGCTGGTCCAGCAGGGACTGGAGGATCTGCTGGGAGACCCAGTCGCCGGCCGCGTCGGCGGAGAGCGACTGCGCGTGCGCGCGCATGGCCGCGAGCGCGGCCCTGGACTCGGCCAGGTGGGCCTGCTCGGCGGCGAGGACGCTGGAGGGTATGTCGGGGGCCAGTCGGTCGGTGGTGGGCATGGGGGAGCGCCTCCCGGCGGTCGGAGGTGGATGACAAGGCAGCGAATCCGCCAGCTTAGTGCGCCCGCCGCGATGCCCTCAAAGGCATTTAGCCGCCGCGGGGGGAGGGTAGGAAGTCGGCGTGGCGCGCGTGCGACTCGGCTTCTCGCCGATCCTTCCCACCATCGCGAGTTTTCTGCTGGCCGCACTCTGGACGCTGTCGGTGTTCGCCGGCTGGGGGCTGGAGGCCTTCTGCGCGGGCGGCGAGACGCCGGCGTGCGAGCGGCGGCTCACCGCGTTCGCCTCGGTGTCGGGCCTGTTCGCTGCGGTGGCCGCCTGCCTGACGGCGGCGGCCTGGGTGCTTCCGGCGGCGCGGCAGGACGAGCGGACGTTCACCCGGTTCATGGTGATGAGCGGGGTCGCGTGGATCGCCGCGGAGGGCGTGCTGTTCCTCGGCGGCGTCCTGACTAAGTGAACGATCCTCACAAACCGGCGGCATATAACGAAATGCCACAAAATACGGGCATACCAGGTGGCATTCCCGGATCATCGGGTATGTCGCAGCCGGATTGAGTAGCGACGGTGAAGCACGCAGCGAGGGGGATGGTTCGATTGTCGACTACCCGCGGGGTCTCCTGGACGTGAGACCGTGGGGCCTGGCCGCTCCGCGAGCGGCCGGGCTCACACCCCGCCCAGCACGTCGTCGGCGTCGATGATCGAATACGCGTATCCCTGCTCGGCCAGGAACCGCTGCCGGTGCGCGGCGAACTCCTGGTCGACCGTGTCACGGCTGACCACGGTGTAGAAGCGGGCCCCGCCGCCGTCGGCCTTGGGCCGCAGCACCCGGCCCAGCCGCTGCGCCTCCTCCTGCCGGGACCCGAACGTGCCCGACACCTGAATGGCCACGCTCGCCTCGGGCAGGTCGATGGAGAAGTTGGCCACCTTCGACACCACCAGGACCTGGATCTCCTTGTCGCGGAAGGCCTGGTAGAGGCGCTCGCGCTCCTTGACCCGGGTCTCACCCTTGATCACCGGCGCGTTCAGGTGCTCGCCCAGCTCGTCGAGCTGGTCGATGTACTGGCCGATCACCAGCACCTGCTCGCCCAGATGGCGGCGGACCAGCGCCTCGGTGACCCGGGTCTTGGACGGCGTCGTGGCGCAGAACCGGTAGCGCTCCTCCACCTCGGCCATCGCGTACGCCAGCCGCTCCTCGTCGGTCAGCGTCACCCGTACCTCGACGCAGTCGGCCGGGGCGATCCAGCCCTGGTTCTCCATCTCCTTCCAGGGCGCGTCGTAGCGCTTGGGGCCGATCAGCGAGAACACGTCGCCCTCGCGGCCGTCCTCCCGCACCAGCGTCGCGGTCAGCCCCACGCGCCGGCGGGCCTGAAGGCCGGCCGTCATCCGGAAGATCGGCGCCGGCAGCAGGTGGACCTCGTCGTAGACGATCAGGCCCCAGTCGCGCGCGTCGAACAGCTCCAGGTGGCTGTAGACGCCCTTGCGCCGGGTCGTCATCACCTGGTAGGTCGCGATGGTGACCGGCCGGATCTCCTTCTTGGAGCCGGAGTACTCGCCGATCTCGTCCTCGGTCAGCGAGGTGCGCTTGAGCAGCTCCTGCTTCCACTGGTGGGCGCTGACCGTGTTGGTGACCAGGATCAGCGTCGTCGCCCGGGCGTGCGCCATCGCGGCCGCGCCCACGATGGTCTTGCCGGCGCCGCAGGGCAGCACGATCACCCCGGAGCCGCCGTGCCAGAAGGCGTCGGCGGCCTCCTGCTGGTAGGGCCGGAGCGTCCAGCCGTCCTGGACCAGCTCGACCGGGTGGTGCTCGCCGTCGACGTAGCCCGCCAGGTCCTCCGCCGGCCAGCCCAGCTTGAGCAGCGCCTGCTTGATGTTGCCGCGGTCGCTCGGATGGACGGCCACGGTGTCGTCGCCGACGCGCTCGCCCAGCATCGGCTGGATCTTCCTGGCGCGCAGCACCTCTTCGAGCACGGCCCGGTCGGTGGAGGTCAGCGTCAGCCCGTGGACCGGATCCTTCTCCAGCCTGAGCCGGCCGTAGCGGGCCATCGTCTCGGCGACGTCGACGAGCAGGGCGTGCGGCACCGGGTAGCGGCTGTAGCCGATCAGCGCGTCGATGACCTGCTCGGCGTCGTGGCCCGCGGCGCGGGCGTTCCACAGCGCCAGCGGGGTGACCCGGTAGGTGTGCACGTGTTCGGGCGCGCGTTCGAGCTCGGCGAACGGCGCGATCGCCTTGCGGCACGCGTCGGCCCTCTCGTGGTCGACCTCGAGCAGCAGCGTCTTGTCCGATTGGACGATGAGCGGGCCGTCGTTCACAGCCATCCCTTCAAACGGTTGACGCCTATCCAACACGCGCGACGGCCCAAACAGTCCCGGCGGGGCGGGAATCAGTCGTCGAGGTAGCCGTTCTCGCCGAGATAGAGGACCAGCACGACCGTCGCCAGGATGCCCGCCACCATCACCACCAAGCTCCACGCGATGTAGACGCGGGCCTTGTCCGGCGCGACCCCGGCGCGCAGAGCCTGACCGGCGAGAAAGGCGCCGACGAGGCCGAGGACGTTGCAGCAGGAGACCACGCTGAAGAGGTTGAGCACGAGCGCGACGATGCCGCGGACGTTGGGCTCGCCGCGGGCGCCGGCCGGAGGAGGGCCGTAACCGTAGGACGGGGGCGGCTGCCGGCCGTAGGGGGCTCCGTACGGCTGGTAGGGATGATCGTCCTGGCTCATGTCACCTCCCTGACGGTCCAGGAATATCACGGATCAGGCGGCGACCGGTCGGGGTTCCCGTCAGCCGTCGAACCGCGCGCGCAGCGCCTTGCGGTCGAGCTTGAGCACGCTGGTGATCGGGATCGAGTCGACGAACGTGACCTCGCGGGGATACTTGACGCGGCCCACGCGCTCCCTGGCCCAGGTGATCAGCTCCTCGGCGGTGACCTTCGCGCCCTCCGCGAGCTGGACGAACGCGACGACCTCCTCGCCCAGCCGCTCGTCCGGCCGGCCGACCACGCCCGACATCACCACCTCGGGGTGCCGGTTCAGGGCGTCCTCGACGTCGCGCGGGAACACGTTGAAACCGCCCCGTATGATCAGGTCCTTCTTCCTGTCGACCACGTACAGGTAGCCGTCGTCGTCCATGCAGCCGATGTCGCCGGTCCGCAGCTCGCCGTCGACCAGCGCGGTGCCCTCGGGGTCGGGCCGGTGCTCGCCCCAGTAGCCGAGCATCAGCGCCTCGCCGGACACGCAGATCTCGCCCACGTCGCCCTGCTCCACCGGCTCGCCAGAGGAGTCGCGGATGGTGATCGTGTAGCCCGGCAGCGGCAGGCCCACGCTGCCCGGCTTGCGCCGCCCCGGCGGGTTGAACGTGGTCACGGCGCTGGTCTCAGTCAGCCCGTAGCCCTCCAGGATCGTCACGCCCGGCATCCGCCGCTCGAACTCCGCCAGCACGTCCCGTCCCAGCGGGGCCGCACCGCAGGTGAGGAAGGCCAGGTCGGGCAGCGGATGCGACTCCAGCGGCTCGGCCAGCAGCATCTGCAGCATGGCCGGCACCACCGTGCCGTACTGGACCCGCTGCTCGGCGGCGAGCCGCAGGAACAGGCCGGGGTCGAACCAGCGCATCAGCACCGCCTGGGGCGGCTCGGTGGCGTGCATCCCGGCCACGGTGACGATCAGCCCGTACGCGTGCGAGAGCGGCACCGGGACGATCGCCCGGTTGATCCCCTCCTGGTGGGAGAGCTCGTAGGCGGCCTTGGCGACCTGCCACAGGCCCGCGTGGCTGAGCATGACGCCCTTGGCCCTGCCGGTGGTGCCGCCGGTGTACATCAGGGCGGCCAGGTCGCCGGCGTCCCGCGCCACCGGGCCGTGCTCGGCGGCCCGCTCCAGCTCGGCGGTGTCGACGTACACCGGCACGTCCACCCCGGTCGCCCGTACGGTGCCGGCCAGCTCGGGCGAGGTGACCACGGCGGCGGCGCCGCTGTCGAGCAGGATGTGCCGCAGCTCGTCGGCGCCCACCAGGAACACCACCGGCGTCACCACCGCGCCCGCCGCCCACAGCGCCTGGCAGACGAGCGGCACCTCGGGGGAGGTGGCCATCATCACGACCACCCGGTCGCCGGGCCGGATGCCGGCCTCGACGAAGCCGCCGCAGGCGCGCCTGGCCCGCTCGGCGAGGCTGTGGCTGCGGTGCCACACCCCCTCGTAGCACATCGCGTCGTAGTCCTCGAACCTGTTCCAGGACTGCTCGGCCAGCCTGCCCAGCGTTTGCTCGGTCACACTGCCTAACTTGCTGCTAGATCAGGCGCACCGTCAAGCCTCGCACGGCAGGACCGAGGCCGGATCAGACGCCCGACACGCCTGTGATGCGATGCAGGGCGAAGCGGTGGACGGCCGCCCGGGTCTCGTCGTAGGCGGTGAGGTAGCCGCCCTCCATCCGGGCCGGCTCCAGGATGCGGGAGGTGGCGTTGCCCTGGGAGTCGGTGTAACCGATCCACACCCGCACCCCCTGCCGGATGGCGTCCTGCAGGATCGAGATCGTGGCCGTCGCCGGGGTCCGCG
>NZ_JAPNNL010000053.1 GCF_027620315.1 Nonomuraea corallina
TCGGGCCGCACGCCCACGCGCGCGAGGCGGTGCGCCTGCTCGCCCCGGTCGACCGCCCGCCGGCGCTGCGTGACTTCTTCGCCTTCGAGGACCACATGGTCAACGCGCTGCGCAACCTGGGCCGGGAGGTCCCGCAGGCGTGGTACGAGGCGCCCTCCCACTACGTGACCCGCAGCGCGTCGGTGTTCGGTCCCGACGAGACCGGCCAGTGGCCGGCGTACACCGAGAAGCTCGACTACGAGCTGGAGTTCGCGATCGTCATCGGCAGGCGCGGCCGGGACATCCCGCCCGAGCGGGCCTGGGACCACATCGCCGGGCTCACCATCTTCAACGACCTGTCCTGCCGCGACGTCCAGCGCCGCGAGATGGGCACCGCCGTCGGCCCGGCCAAGACCAAGGGCTTCGACCGCGGCTGCGCCACCGGGCCGTACCTCGTCACCGTCGACGAGATCCCGCGCCCGTTCCAGGCCGGCATGCGGGCCTTCGTCAACGACGAGCTGTGGTCGCAGGGCTCCGCCGGGTCGATCCACTGGTCCATCGAGCAGCTCGTGGCGCACGCCTCGGCGGGGGAGACGCTGCTGCCCGGCGACCTGCTCGGCTCGGGGACGGTCGGCACCGGCGCCGGGATCGAGATCGACCGCTGGATCAAGCCGGGCGACGTGATCCGGCTGGAGATCGACGGGCTCGGCGCGCTGGAGACCCGTGTTGAGCGCGCGGGGGACGCCTGATGCGTCCGGCGATCCTGCGTGAGCGGGACGTGCCGATCCCGCTCCCGGACGGCGTCGTGCTCCGCGCCGACGTCTACCGCGACCCGGCCGCGGGACCGCGCCCGGTGCTGCTGCAGTACACCGCGTACGACAAGTCGAACTGGGCCTCCGTCTACGGGGTGATCAACCCCGAACGGGCGGTCGACCACGGCTTCGCCGTCGTGGTCGTGGACGCGCGCGGCCGGTTCCGCTCCGGCGGTGACGAGCCGTTCCGCCCGTTCGCCCGGTCCGGCGAGGACGCCGCCGCGTGCGTCGCCTGGGCGGCGGCGCAGCCGTGGTCGAGCGGCGCGGTCGGCATGTACGGCGCGTCGAACAACGGCGTCCCGCAGTGGCAGGCGCTGCGGCACCGGCCGCCGGCGCTGCGCACGATCGTGCCGCACTTCACCGCGCCCGAGTACGGCGCCGGCTGGGTCTGGCGCGGTGGCGCGTTCCGGCTCGGCTTCAACCTGTGGTGGAGCCTGGCGAACCTGGCCCCCGACCAGCTCCGCCGGGCGATCGCCCGCGACGGCGCCGCCGCGCACGAGGACACCGCGCGGGCGCTGGCCCGCGCGCTGCGTGACCCGGACACCGCCCTGCGGTCCCTGCCGCTGACGGACGTGCCCGCCCTGGACGGCATCGCCCCCCACTACCGTGAGTGGCTGGAGCACCCGCCGGGCGACCCGTACTGGGACGAGCTCGGCGCCGGCGACGCGGTCGCCGCGACCGACCTGCCCGTGCTGCACGTCGCCGGCTGGTACAACGTGCACCTCGACGGCAACCTCGCCGCGTACGAGGCGATCAAGGTCGCGGGCGGGCCGGCCGCGGAGCGGCAGCGTCTGATCATCGGCCCGTGGACGCAGTGGTCGCCCGCGCTGTTCGGCGACGCCTGCGGCCCCGAACGGCGCTTCCCCGCCGCGATCGACATGGAAGGGCTGCAGCTCGCCTGGTTCGCGCGGCATCTGGCCGGCGCCGCCGATCCCGGGCTGCCGCCGGTGCGCGTGTTCGTGATGGGCGTGGACGAGTGGCGCGACGAGCAGGAGTGGCCGCCCGCCCGCGCCCGCGCCACCCCCTGGTTCCTGCACAGCGGGGGAGCCGCCAACACGCGCCACGGGGACGGCCGCCTCGCCCCCGAGCCGCCTGAGGGACCGCAGCCGCCCGACACGTTCCGGCACGACCCGCGCGACCCCGTGCCCACCCGCGGCGGCGCGACCTACCTGCCCAACCCGGCCGCCAACTCCGGCCCGATGGACCAGAGCACGGTCGAGGACCGCGACGACGTCCTCGTCTACAGCAGCGACCCGCTGACCGCCCCGGTCGAGGTCATCGGCCCCGTGCGCGCCGTGGTCCACCTGACGGCCGGCGGCCCCGCCATGGACGTCACGGCGAAGCTCGTCGACGTCCACCCCGACGGCCGCGCGTTCCTGCTCTGCGACGGCATCCGGCGGGTGAGCGCGGCCGAGGTCGCCGCCGCCGGGTCCGAGCCGGTGCGGGCCGAGGTCGATCTGATCGCCACCGCCAACGTCTTCCTGCCGGGCCATCGCATCCGGCTGGAGATCGCCGGCAGCTCGTTCCCCGCGTACGACCGTCACGCCGGCACCGCGGACGGCATCGCAGCCACCCGCGGCGACCTGCGCCCCGCGCTGCGGACCGTGTTCCACGACGCCCGCCACCCGTCGGCGCTCGTGCTCCCCGTCGTCCCCGCCGGGTGACGACCGAGCATCGAGCACCCGAGCGGCCGGGGCGCCGACGACCCGCACGAACGACAAGGAGACGACGGCCATGCCGACCGACGAACCCCAGGGCCTGATCCCGATGCTCCCCGTGGAGGAGGCGGCGAGGACCGCCGTCGAGGCGGGCATGCGCGAGGAGCTGTCGCGCATCTTCTTCTACCGGCTGCTGCTGAACTCGCCGCAGTCCGCCCGCGTGGAGAACGAGATCAACGATCGCATCCTCTGGGAGGGCAGGCTCACCCTCAGGCCCGAGGCGAACCGGCTGCGCGAACTCGCGATCATGCGCGTCGCCTGGGTGACCGGCTCTGCCTACCTGTGGGCGCACCACTACGCGCCGACCGTTGACGTCGACCTGCCGGGCAGACGCCCCACCGACGTGCTCGGGGTGCGCGAAGGCGCCGCCCACGAGGGCTTCGGCCCCGCCGAACGCGCCGTGATGCGCGCGGTCGACGAGATGGTACGCGACGACAGGATCTCCGAGCCGACCTTGGACGACCTGAAGGCGCTGCTCGCGAACGACGGCGAGGTCGTCGAGATCTGCTACGTCATCGCGATCTGGCGGGCGCTGACCATGCTCATGGACACCTTCCAGGTGCCGCTGGAACCGGGCTACCAGGCGTGGGCGCCCGACGGCCGGCGGCCCGGCGACCACGAAGGGGAGGCCGGGCGGTGAGCAGGTTCGAGGAGTACCGCGACCGGTTCGGGGACGTGCGGATGGAGCGGCACGACGGCATCCTCCAAGTCACCCTGCACACCGACGGCGGGTCGCTGAAGTGGACCGAGCGCGCGCACCGCGAGCTGCCCGAGGCGTTCCGGCAGATCGCCACCGACCCCGGCAACCGGGTCGTCATCCTCACCGGCAGCGGACCCGACTTCCTCACGGAGATGGCGTTCGAGCGGCGCAACACGACCCCGCAGGGCTGGGACCGGGTGGCTCACGAGGGCCGGCACCTGCTCTTCGACCTGCTGGACATCGAAGTGCCGGTCATCGCCGCGGTGAACGGCCCGGCCACCGAGCACGCCGAGCTCGCGCTCCTGTCCGACATCGTCCTCGCCTCCGAGACCGCCACGTTCGCCGACCACCAGCACGTCGTCGCCGGGGTGGTGCCCGGCGACGGCGTCCACCTCGTCTGGCCGTGGCTGCTGGGGATGAACCGGGCCCGGCACTTCCTGCTCACCGGGCGTACCATCGACGCCCACGAGGCTCTCGACCTCGGCCTGGTGGCGGAGGTGCTGCCGCCGGACCGGCTGCTCGACCGCGCCTGGGAGCACGCCCGCCTGCTCGCCGCCAACACCACGCTCATGCTCCGCTACACCCGGGCGTGCCTCACCATGCTGATCCGCCGCGAGCTGCGGTTCGGGCTCGCGCACGGACTCGCGCTGGAATCGCTCGCCGCCGTCGACGCCCGCTCCTTCCCCCGGGAGCCGGCCTGATCCGCGCCGGGGCACGCGCGCGTCCGTACGGCGGGTGCTCAGCCCCGCCGTACGGACGCCACTCCTACCTGACGGCTTCGCCGGTGAACAGGGCGCTGATCGGAGCGGGCTCGTGACGGGTGGAGTCCCCGCCGAAGAGCTCCTCCCGGAAGCGCGCGCCCGTCTCCGGCGACCACTCCTCCGGCTGCCGCACCTCGCGTACGGGAGCCCAGGTGCGCATCCGCTGGACCACGTCGCCGGCGACGACGAAGACCTGGCCGGTGACGTCCTCGCCGGACGGGCCGGCAAGCCAGGCGACCAGCGCCGCGACCCGCTCGGGCGGCAGCGCCCCGGCGCCGCCGGGCAGCGCGCCGAACGCGGCCTCGCTCATCGGGGTGCGGGCCCGGGGCGCGATCGCGTTGACGCGGACCCCGTGGCGGGAGAGTTCGGCGGCGAGGGTCAGGGTCAGCGCGGCGAGGCCCGCCTTGGCCGCCGCGTAGTTGCTCTGGCCCGCGTTGCCGTACAGCCCCGACTCGCTGCTCGTGTTGATGATCCGGCGGCCCGCGCGCCCCGGCTGCGCGCGCCAGTGCCGGGCCAGGGCGCGGCACAGCCGGAAGGGCGCGGTCAGGTTCACCGCCAGCACCGCGTCCCAGTCGGCGTCGTCCAGGTTGAAGACCATCCGGTCACGGACGATGCCGGCGTTGTTGACCAGGACCGAGACCGGCGCCCCGGTGTCCTCGGCGACCGCCAGGACGTCCTCGGCCGCTCCCGGCTCGGCCAGGTCGCCGTGCCAGGAGACGGCGGCGCCGCCCGCGTCGCGGATCTCGTCCACCACCGGCCCGGTGTCCGCCCGGTCCGCGCACACCACGACCGCCCCGCGCCGGGCGAGCACCCGCGCCTCGGCGGCGCCGATGCCCTGCGCGGCTCCGGTGACGACGCAGGCATGCCCTGTCAGGTCGAACTCCTCATACGGGCCGGGTGAAAACATCATGCCATTCTCCACGCGCTGTGCATCGAATTCCGCCGAGGATTTCCGGTCGGATCGTCATCGATTATAGGCGTTTCTGGAGAGGTAATACAGAAATGCGGGCAGGCGATTTCCGTATCGATATTGAAGGCCATGGCCCGCCGAAAGGCTGCCTCGGATGTTCTCTTTTTGTTTATTCGTTTCCACGGAGAAACGCCGGCACAAGACGTGGTCAGCGCCAGCCGAGTGCCGGGGCGACGTGGGTCAGGACCGAGGAGATGAGGTGGGCGTTGTAGTCCACGCCGAGCTGGCTGGGCACCGTCAGCAGGAGCGTGTCGGCCGCGGCGATCGCCTCGTCGGCGGCCAGCTCCTTGACCAGCACGTCGGGTTCGGCGGCGTACGTGCGCCCGAACACGGCCCTGGTGGTGGCGTCGATGAAGCCGACCTGGTCGGAGCTGTCGCGCTCGTGGCCGAAGTACGCGCGGTCCGTCTCGTTGACGATCGGCATGATGGAGCGGCTCACCGACACCCGCGGCTCGCCGTCGTGACCGGCTTCCTTCCACGCCTCCCGGTAGGCCGCGATCTGCTCGGCCTGCTGCACGTGGAACGGTCTGCCGTTCTCGTCGTCCTTGAGCGTGGAGCTCATCAGGTGCATGCCGAGCCCGGCGGCCCACTTGGCGGTGGCGTTGGAGCCGGAGCCCCACCAGATCCGCTGCCGCAGCCCTTCGGCGTGCGGTTCGAGGCGCAGCAGCCCCGGCGGGTTGGGGAACATGGGCCGCGGGTTCGGCTGGGCGAACCCCTTGCCCTCCAGCACCTGGAGGAAGACCTCGGCGTGCCTGCGCGCCATGTCGGCGTCGGTTTCGCCCTCGGCCGGCTCGTAGCCGAAGTAGCGCCAGCCGTCGATCACCTGCTCGGGTGATCCTCGGCTGATGCCGAGCTGGAGCCGGCCGCCCGCGATGAGGTCGGCCGCGCCGGCGTCCTCGGCCATGTAGAGGGGGTTCTCGTACCGCATGTCGATGACGCCGGTGCCGATCTCGATCCGGCTCGTCCGCGCGCCGACGGCCGCGAGCAGCGGGAACGGGCTCGCGAGCTGCCGGGCGAAGTGGTGGACGCGGAAGTAGGCGCCGTCGGCCCCGAGTTCTTCGGCGGCCACCGCCAGCTCGATCGACTGCAGCAGGGTGTCCGCCGCGCTGCGCGCCTTCGAGTGCGGCGAGGAGGACCAGTGGCCGAAGCTCAGGAAACCGATGTTCTTCATACGCGAGGCAACATTCCTCGCGTCAAAGACATTCCATGACGTTCGGGCCCCGGGTACGGCGCTTGCTCCCAGAACGCCGCATCCGGGGCCCGATTCACACGGTGGTCGGAGCCGGCCGCCCCGATCCGTGTCGTCCGATCGCTACTGCAGGGTCAGCAGGCCCGGCCGGTAGGGCAGGAGGCCGTAGTCGCCGCCGGAGCTGGGGCTGCGGCCCTGGTAGAGGAGTTGCAGGTTGCAGGGGTCGACGGTCATGGTCTGGTCGGCGCTGGTGCGGAGCAGCTCGCCGTGGCTGATGTCGTTGGTCCAGGTGGCGCCGCTGTTGGCCTTGCCGGCGAACGGGTTGCTCTCGGAGGTGGCCTGCGGGGTCCAGGAACCGTTCAGGCTGGTGGCCGTGAACGAGCGGAAGTAGCGGCCCTGCGAGCCGATCGCCTCGACGATCATGAGGTACCGGTTCTGGTCCTTCAGCTTGTAGACCTGGACGGCCTCGAACAGGTTGTTCGTCGAGTCACTCATGATCACCGTGGAGGTCGAGCCGAAACTGCCCGGGAAGTTCCCGATGGGCATGCTGGCCCGGTAGATCCGGCCGTTGTCCCCGGCGAAGAACAGGTACATGTTGCTGCTGTCACCGATGAGCGCCTGGTCGATGGGGCCGGTCGAGGAGTTGGAGATGCTTCCGGAGAAGAGCACCTGCTCCGAGGACCAGCCGTTCGGGTTGGTGGGGTCGCTCGACGTCCGGTACGAGAAGGCGGTCCCGCCCCACTGGTAGGCGAGGACCCAGATGTTGCGCGGGGCGAAGTAGAAGAGCGTGGGCGCGACGGTGGAGGAGTTCATCGTGTTCTGGCTCGCCGTGGCCATCTCGGACCAGTTGGTGAAGAGGCCGAAGTTCATCGAGCCCCATCGGGTGCCGAAGTCGTGCGTCGTGGCGTACACGAGCTGCCTGCCGTTGTAGGGCGCGACCGTGAAGTCCTTGAGGGAGACCCAGCCCGACTTCGGCTGCGCCAGCGGCCCGGTCGAGGTCCAGCGGTAGGTCGACGGGAGCGCGCACGTGCCCGGGTCCGGGTCGGGGTCGCCGCCGCCGTCCATCTTGACGAGCTGCCACTGCTGGTTGTTGCCGCCCCAGTCGTCGTACTGGACGATGTTGGCGCCGTCGGCGGTGGAGGCGCCTTGGACCTCGAGGGCCTTGTTGCTGTGGCGGGAGATGAGGCGGACGTGGCCGTCGGTGCTGTCGGCCAGGCGCCATTGCTGGTTGGTGCCGTTGTGGTCGGTCCATTGGACGATGGAGCCGCCGTTGGCGGTGGACCAGTTGTAGACGTCGAGGACCTTGCCGGAGTGGCGGGACTTGAGTCGGTAGTAGCCGCCGCCGGAGTCGACGAACTGCCATTGCTGCTGGTTCTGGTTGTTCCTGGTCCATTGGGTGATGCGGGCGCCGTCGTTGGTGGCGAGGTTGTAGAGGTCCAGGGCCTTGCCGCTGTTGCGGTTGACCAGGACGTACCAGGCGTTGGTGTCGACGGTCGCCGCGTGGGCGGCCTGCGTCTGTAAAGCGATGAACAGGCTCGCCACCAAGGTGGCCACCGTCGCGAGGACGGCCAGGGGTTTGAACTTCATCATGTGCTCCGATTCGCCTTTCTGCGTCGGGCTTCGGGGGGGCCGAACTGCCGGGGATTCGTGTCAGGGGGTGGTGAGGTCGAAGCGGCGCACGGTCACCGCTCCGCCGAGGGCCTGGGTGGCGTGGTTGAAGATGCCGAAGCGGTAGCCCATGAAGAACTGCCAGGCGTTGTTCAGGGTGAAGGCCGGGCCGAGGCCGGTGAAGGTGCTGCCGTCGGTGCTGTAGGAGAAGCGGGCCTGCCGTCCGGAGCCGGGCCGGATGTCGGCGCTGACCCGCAGCCAGATCCGCCCGCCCGAGATGTTCGCGCTCGCCGCCTCGGTGCCGGTGCCGGTGGTCTGCCATGAGCTGTTCATGGTCAGGCCGTTGGTCATCACGACCCGGTTGACGCCGTTGTCGCGCTTGACGCCGATCCAGGCCGACTGGTCGCGCAGCATGGCCAGCCCGGCGCGGTCGCCGTTGGCCATCTGCGAGTAGTCCAGCTCGATCGTCGCCGTCGACGACGGGCCCTGGATGCGGTGGGTCAGCGTGTTGCGGGCGTTGTAGAGGTCGCCGGTGACGGTCGCGGTCTGCAGGCGCAGGCCGTTACCGGTGGAGAAGCGGCTGGTGTCGGGGTTGTGGTTCCACTCCCAGCGGTGCCCGAGGGTGGGGGAGGTGAAGGTGTCGGGCCCGATCATGGGGGCGACGGTCCGGCTGGTCTGGATGTTCGGCCTCGGGTAGGTCGCCCCCCAGCCGCCGTTCACCGTCTGCACGACCGGCCAGTCGCCGGTCCAGGTGATCGGCGCGAGTGCCGGGACGCGCCCGCCGGGGTAGGCGTCGACGAACGACATGTAGTACCAGTCGCCGTTCTGGGTCTGAACGAGTCCGCCCTGGTGGGGCACGCCGCCGCCGGAGATGGGGCCGGGCATGTCGAGCAGGACCTGGCGCATCTCGTACGGGCCCCACGGCGAGGTGGAGCGGAGCACGTACTGGCCGTTGGCGGGGCGGGTCAGCCAGATGTAGTAGTAGCCGCCGCGCTTGTAGAAGCGGGCGCCCTCCAGGGTGCCGACGCTGCTCGGCGTCTGGAACACCTGCTGCGCGCGCACCTGGCTGAGCCCGTCGGCCGAGAGCTGGGCCACGCTGATGGTGCCGTTGCCGTAGGCGACGTACATGGTGTCATCGGTGTCGATCAGCAGGCCGGCGTCGTAGTAGCAGTTGTTGATACGGGCGCGCTTGCTCCACGTGCCGTCCACGGCGGAGGCGGTGTAGACGTAGGTCCGGTTGAACTCGACGCAGCCGATCCAGTAGTAGGTGCTGTTGCTGGGCCGGTAGTTCAGGGTCGAGGCCCAGATGCCCTTCACGTACGCCCGGCCGCCGGACAGGTCGTAGGCGGCGGAGTCGAAGTCGAGCCTCGGGACCGAATGCCCCGCGTACTCCCAGTCGACCAGGTTGTAGGAGCGCAGGATCGGCGCGCCCGGCGAGTAGTGCATCGTCGAGGCCGAGTAGTAGTAGGCGTCGCCGACCCGGATGATGTCGCCGTCGGCGAAGTCCTGCCAGACGACCGGGTTGGCGTAGGTGCCTCCGGGGCCGGGGTCGCCGCCGCCGTCCATCTTGACGAGCTGCCACTGCTGGTTGTTGCCGCCCCAGTCGTCGTACTGGACGATGTTGGCGCCGTCGGCGGTGGAGGCGCTCTGGACTTCGAGGGCTTTGTTGCTGTGGCGGGAGATGAGGCGGACGTGGCCGTCGGTGCTGTCGGCCAGGCGCCATTGCTGGTTGGTGCCGTTGTGGTCGGTCCATTGGACGATGGAGCCGCCGTTGGCGGTGGACCAGTTGTAGACGTCGAGGACTTTGCCGGAGTGGCGGGACTTGAGTCGGTAGTAGCCGCCGCCGGAGTCGACGAACTGCCATTGCTGCTGGTTCTGGTTGTTCCTGGTCCATTGGGTGATGCGGGCGCCGTCGTTGGTGGCGAGGTTGTAGAGGTCCAGGGCCTTGCCGCTGTTGCGGTTGACCAGGACGTACCAGGCGTTGGTGTCGACGGTCGCCGCGTGGGCGGCCGACGCCTGGGGCGTGAGGAACACGCCCAGGAGCAGCAGGGACGAGAGAGCCACGAGCACGCGCCTCACAGGAACCTCCAGAGGGTGTTCGTTCGCGCCGGGCACGGTGTGCGGGGACGCCGCCGGGGGCCCGGGACCTCGGCTGTCATGTTGTTAGCGCTAACATTTCAATCGCGAGAAGAGCGGTGTGATCCGGCCGTCGATCGGGTTGTCGCGAAGTACATCTGACGGTCCGGCCCGGCGTCAACGCGAAGCCCCCTCCCGGCGGAACCGCCGTAGGCCGGGAGGGTCTTTCCTCCTGGAGTTTCACCCCCGGAAGGATCGCGTCGAACCGCTCGTGCGGCTGAAAGTTTCACCGCGTCCCCGAGTGCGCCGGTCCTGGGGAGGGGGCGGTCACCGCCTCGCGGAAGCCCGCCCCCCGCCCCTCGGGACGGCCCTACGACGCGTTGTAGGTCCACCTCTGGTTGGCGCCGCTGTGGCAGCTGTACAGCTGCAGCCCCGTGCCGTTGCCGGTGCCGGCGCCGACGGCGTCCAGGCAGAGTCCGGACTGCACGCCGGTGATGCTGCCGTTGGAGTTGACGCGCCACTTCTGGTTGTCGCCGCCCCAGCAGGAGTAGATCTGGATTCTGGCGCCGTTGCCGGTGCCGGCCGCGTCCAGGCACTTGTTGCCGTACACGCGCAGCTCTCCTGATGAGGTCTGGCTCCACTGCTGGTTGGACTGGCCGTTGCAGTCCCACAGTTGCACCGCGGTGCCGTCCGCGGTGCCGGCGTTCGGCACGTCGACGCAGCGGTTCGAGGCCGCGCCCCTGATCTGCCCGACGCCCGGGGTGGGTGTCGGGTCGGGGTCGGGGTCCGGGTCCGGGTCCGCGGCGTTGAGGGCGTTGAGGACCGAGGTGTAGGCGGCCTTCTTGTTGCCATTGCGGTCGAAGAGCAGGGGGCTGGTGTTCTCGCCCAGCCAGGAGTCGCTGTCGCGGACGCCCCACACGGTGATGCCGGTGCAGCGGGGGACGGCCAGGCAGTCGTTGACCACGTTGGCGTAGGTGGTGGCCGAGCCGCCCTGGATGTCCAGCTCGGTGATCTGTACGTCGACGCCGAGGGCGGCGAAGCTCTGGATGGTGGTGCGGTAGTTGCTGTTGTAGGGGCTGTTGCTGTTGAAGTGCGACTGCAGGCCGACGCAGTCGATCGGCACGCCGCGGGACTTGAAGTCGCGGACCATGTTGTAGACGCCCTGGGTCTTGGCCCAGGTCCAGTTGTCGATGTTGTAGTCGTTGTAGCAGAGCTTGGCGGCCGGGTCGGCGGCGCGTGCGGTGCGGAAGGCGACCTCGATCCAGTCGTTGCCGGTGCGCTGCAGGTTGGAGTCACGCCGGCCGCCGGAGTTGCCGTCGGCGAAGGCCTCGTTGACCACGTCCCAGGCGTAGATCTTGCCCCGGTAGTGGTTCATGACGCCGTTGATGTGATCGATCATCGCCTGGCGCAGTGTGCCGCCCGACAACGACTGCATCCAGCCCGGCTGCTGGTTGTGCCAGGCCAGGGTGTGCCCGCGCACCCGCTTGCCGTTCTGCACGGCCCAGTTGTAGACCCGGTCACCGGCGCTGAAGTTGAACTGACCCCGGTTGGGCTCGGTGGCGTCGATCTTCATCTCGTTCTCGGCCGTCACCATGTCGAACTCGCGGTTCGCGATCGTCGTGTACGCCGAATCACCGAGCTTGCCCGAGGCGATCGCGGTGCCGAAGTAGCGGCCGCTCTGCGCGGCGGCGGCGCCCAGCGTGGTCGCCGCGGCGTCCGCGGGGAGCGGCGCCGTCAGGGCCGCGATCAGGCCGATCGCGCCGGCCGCGCCGGCGATGAGAGCCCGGCGGCGCCCGCTGAACGGGCGCCGGAGGGCAGGTGGGGACATGCGCATGACTGAGCCTCCATAAGTGGATCGGAGAGGAAAGCGCGCGGGACACGCCCGCATGACCCGACGCCGCGCCACGGGGAACGCGCACCACAAGGGCGTCGTGACGGCGATCCCTGCCGCGCACCACCGATCCGGCAGGGAGATCGCCTCGGGGACTCAGTGTGAGAATCTGGCCGAAACTTGTCAAGGAATCAATGAAATCTTTCGGCGTACGGTCCTCGCCCGATCAGGCTTTCACCGGGTGCGGTATCCCGATCAGGCAGGTCGAAAGTTTCGGCAGCCGGACCGGCGGGGGTGGCGGTGAAACTTTCATGGCGCCGCCTCCGCCGGCCGGACGCGGCCGTTCCCGGTAACCCCAGGTCGGCCCGGGGAGCGGCGGCGTCCTCCGGCCGCACCCCGGGATGGGATGTCTTGACATGACCATTCCCGCTCGTATTTGCTCCGGGACGCCACCACCTCCCGCCGCCCCCCGAGGAGGAGCCCGACCAGCACATCCCTGTGTTAGCGCTCACAACCCGGCCCGTGCCGGGGACACGCGGCGCTGACGACCGCGGCGACGCGAGATCCGCACAGGCACCCTGCGGCCCTCGCCTCACCGCCCGCCGACGCAGGCGGTTCGCCCGCCGAACGCCTGCCGCCCGGCGGGACCCGCACGCCCAGCTCACCGCCGCCGAGCGGCCGGCGGGGGCCAGAGTGAAGAAAGGGCAGGATGAACCCGCGTCCTCGCGCGTACGCCACCATCGGAGCCGGCGTGGCCGCTCTGGTCATGGTCTTGGCCACCGCACTGTCCATGGTCCTCACGACTGCCCCGCGAGCGTCGGCGGCGGCACTGACCGAAGTCACCGGCTTCGGCGCCAACCCCGGCGGTCTGCGGATGTACCTCTACGTCCCCGACCGGCTGGCGACCCGGCCCGGCGTCCTGGTGGCGATGCACGGCTGCAACGGCTGGGCCCAGGGCTTCCACCAGGGGACCGAGTTCGCCTCGCTGGCCGACCGGCACGGTTTCATCGTCGTCTACCCGCAGGCGAACAAGAGCGCCAACGGCATGTCGAACTGCTTCGACGTGTGGTCCAACGAGGCCCTGCGCCACGGCGGCGGCAGCGACCCGGTGTCGATCGTCTCCATGGCCACCTACGCGCTGCAACGCTACGACGGCGACCCGGAGCGGGTGTTCGCCACCGGCTTCTCCTCCGGCGCCATGGAGACCCTCAACCTGCTCGCCACCTATCCGGACGTGTTCAAGGCGGGCGCGCCGTTCGCGGGCGTCCCCTACGCCTGCCTCGGGCCCGCCGGCTGCGGGGACAAGACGCCGCAGCAGTGGGGCGACCTGGTACGCAACGCCTACCCCGGCTACACCGGGCCCCGGCCGCGGGTGATGGCCTGGCACGGCACCGCCGACTCGGTGCTGCCGTACACGATGCTGCAGGAAGAGGTCGACCAGTGGACCAACGTGCACGGGCTGAGCCAGACCCCCACGACCACTGACAGCCCGCAGTCCGGATGGACGCGCCGGGTCTTCGGCGCCGGGCAGGTCGAGGCGTACACCATCACCGGCGCCGGCCACGACCTGCCGCGGCCCGGGATGGCCGCGTACGCCATCCGCTTCTTCGGCCTGGACGCCGGCTCGCCGACGACCACGCCGACGACCACGCCGACGACGACGCCGACGGCGCCCGGCGGTGACACCGGCCCGATCCGGGGCGTGGCCTCCGGCCGCTGCGTCGACGTGCCGAACGCCGCCACCGCGGACGGCACCGCGGTGCAACTGTGGGACTGCAACGGCCAGTCCAACCAGCAGTGGAGCCAGACCTCATCAGGAGAGCTGCGCGTGTACGGCAACAAGTGCCTGGACGCGGCCGGCACCGGCAACGGCGCCAGGATCCAGATCTACTCCTGTTGGGGCGGCGACAACCAGAAGTGGCGCGTCAACGCCGACGGCAGCATCACCGGCGTCCAGTCCGGGCTGTGCCTCGACGCCACGGGCTCCGGCACCGCCAACGGCACCCGCCTGCAGCTCTACTCCTGCCACGGCGGCGCCAACCAGCGGTGGACCCTCCTCTGACCAGCGGCTCCGCATCGCCGGGGAAGCCGCCGCACACCCCCTGACCTCCCGTACCGCGGAGGTCAGGGGGTACGGCGGTGGCCCATGCCGGGTTCGTCGACGAGGGGTTCGTCGTCGACGACGAAGATCTTGGTCATGGCGCCGCCGTCCCGGCGTGTACGGGCAGGCTGACGATCATCGTGAGGCCTCCTCCCGGGGTCTCCTCGGGGGTGAGGGTGCCGCCCATGGCCTCGGTCAGGCCCCGGGCCAGGGCCAGGCCGAGGCCGACGCCGGCGCCGTTGTCGCGGTCGCCGAGGCGCTGGAAGGGCAGGAAGACCCGTTCGTGGTCCTCGGGCGGGATGCCGGGGCCGCGGTCGACGACGCGGATCTCGACCCGGTCGTGGTGGTGGCCGGCGGTGAGCAGGACCTTGTGCTCCGGGGGGCTGTGGCGGACGGCGTTGGCCATGAGGTTGACGAGCACCCGTTCCAGCAGGGCGGGGTCGGCGACGATGTCGGGCAGGTCCACGGAGATGTCGCCCTCGATGCGCTCACGCAGCGGGCCGAGGTCGTCGACGGCGCGGGGCAGGATGTCTTCCAGGGCGACGGGTTGCGGGGACAGGCCGAGGACGCCGGCCTGCAGGCGGCTCATGTCGAGCAGGTTGTCCACCAGCCGGCTCAGGCGGGTGAGTGACTCGTCGGCGGTGGCCAGCAGTTCGTCGTGGTCCTGACTGCTCCAGGTGATGTCCTGGTCGCGCAGGCTCTCGACGGCGGCCTTGGCGGCCGACAGCGGGGTGCGCAGGTCGTGGCTGACGGCGGCGAGCAGGGCGGTGCGCATCTTGTCGGCCTCGGCCAGCGGCTTGGCGCGTTCGGCCTCCTCCTGCAGGCGTTCCTGGCGCAGCGCGACGGCGGCCTCGGCGGCGAACGCCTCCAGCACCCGCCGGTCGCCGGCGTCCAGCAGCCGCCCTCGTCCCGCGAGCACCAGTTCCTCGCTGATCGCCACGTCGGTGTCGGCCACGCCGGGCGCGGTGCAGGGGGCGCCGCCTGCGGTGGCGACGATCCGCCAGGCGCCGGAGTCGGACTGGTCGTCCGGGCTGCGTTCGCCGATGCGTTCGAGCAGGGTGACCGACTCCAGGGCGAACGTCTCGCACAGCCGGGCCAGCAGCGAGGGCAGCGCGGCCTCGCCGCGCAGCACGTGCCCGGCCAGAGTGGACAGCAGCTCGGCCTCGGCGCCCGCGCGGGCGGCTTGCCGGGTGCGCCGTGCGGCCAGGTCGACGATCGTGCTGACGGCGGCGGCGACGAGGACGAACACGACCAGGGCGAGCAGGTTGTCCGGGCGGGCGATGGCCAGTTGCCCGGTGGGCGGGGTGAAGAACCAGTTGAGCAGCAGCGTTCCGCCGACGGCCGCGGCCATGGCGGGCCACATGCCGCCGATGAGGGCGACCCCGATCACCAGGCAGAGGAACAGCAGGATCTCGCTCGGCAACTGGAACACGTCACGGAACTGCCACAGCGCCGCGGCCAGCGCCGGCATGCCCACCATGGCCACCGCCCAGCCGGCCAACCGGCGTTCCCGGGTCAGCGCGGCGCGGGCGCGTTCGGGGCGGCGGCGGCCCTGCTTGGCCTCTTCATGGGTGACCAGGTGCACGTCGATGGAGCCGGAGCGGGCGGTGGTCTCCACGCCGACGCCGCGGGAGAAGAGCTGGGCGAAGTGGTCGCGGCGGGAGGCGCCCAGGACGAGCTGGGTGGCGTTGACGCCGCGGGCGAAGTCGAGCAGGGCGCGGGGGATGTCGTGGCCGATGACCTGGTGGTAGGTGCCGCCCATGCTCTCGACCAGGGTGCGCTGGCGGGTCAGGGTGGCGGGGTCGGCCCCGGCCAGGCCGTCGGCGCTGGTGACGTGGACGGCCAGCAGGTCGGCGGCGCGGGTGCGGGCGGCGATGCGGGCGGCGCGGCGGATGAGGGTGTCGCCTTCGGGGCCGCCGGTCAGGGCGACGACGACGCGTTCGCGGGTCTCCCAGGTGGTGGCGATGCCGTGGTCGGCGCGGTAGCGGTCGAGTTGTTCGTCGACCTTGCCGGCCAGCCACAGCAGGGCCAGTTCGCGCAGGGCGGTGAGGTTGCCGACACGGAAGTAGTTGGACAGGGCGGCGCCGACTTTCTCGGGGGTGTAGACGTTGCCGTGGGCCAGGCGGCGGCGCAGCGCCTCGGGAGACATGTCGATGAGCTCGATCTGGTCGGCGCGGCGGACGACCTCGTCGGGGACGGTTTCGCGCTGGGGTACGCCGGTGATCTCCTGGACGACGTCGTTGACCGATTCGAGGTGCTGGATGTTGACGGTGGTGATGACGTCGATGCCGGCGTCGAGGATCTGGTCGATGTCCTGCCAGCGCTTGGCGTGGGGGGAGCCGGGCACGTTGGTGTGGGCGAGTTCGTCGATGAGGGCGACTTTGGGGGCGCGGGCGATGACGGCGGCCACGTCGAGTTCGGTGAAGGTGGCGCCGCGGTGGGCGACGGTCCTGCGGGGGATGATCTCCAGGTCGTGCAGGAGGTCGGCGGTGCGGGGTCGGTCGTGGGTCTCGACCAGGCCGACGACCACGTCCCGGCCGCGTTCGCGGGCCCGGCGGCCCTCGCTGAGCATGGCGTAGGTCTTGCCGACCCCGGGCGCCGCCCCGAGGTAGACGCGCAGTCGTCCCCGCATCTCAGCCCCGATCGAGTGCGAGGTTGAGTTCGAGCACGTTGACCGCGGGCTCGCCCATGAAGCCCAGCGCCCGGCCGGTGGTGTGCTCCGCGATCAGCGCCTGCACCCGGTCGAGGGCGAGGCCGCGCTCCTTCGCCACCCGCGGCGCCTGCAGCTCGGCGTAGGCGACGGAGATGTGCGGGTCCAGCCCGGAGCCGCTGGCCGTCACCGCGTCGGCGGGGACCACCGGGGTTGTGGCGTTCCCGCGGACCGGGACGGTGCGGCCGGCCGCGTAGTCCTCGCCCGGCTGGGCGCACACGACCTCGCGGCCCTCGTACGTGGCCGTGAAGGGGGTCGCGGGGCAGGCCTGGTTGACGCTGACGGCCCGGTCGGGGAAGACCTTCAGCACTGCGCCCACCCCGTCCGGGGTGCAGTACGGGCGGGCGCCGCTGACCCCCTCCAGCTCGCCGACCGCCTTGGAGCGGGCGCAGACCTGGGTGAGCAGCGACTGCCTGCCCTCGTCGTCCGTCGCCCC
Organism: Nonomuraea corallina; assembly: GCF_027620315.1. Taxonomy (GTDB): domain Bacteria; phylum Actinomycetota; class Actinomycetes; order Streptosporangiales; family Streptosporangiaceae; genus Nonomuraea; species Nonomuraea corallina. Next base: position 16,892 of record NZ_JAPNNL010000053.1, read on the forward strand.
CGGCAGCACGTCGAGGACGTCTTCGGGGCCGAGGTTGCCGGCGGAGGTGGACGTCGGGTCGTAGCCGTCGCCGGCGGCGGACGGGCGGGACTGGAAGTACGTGGCGATCGGCTCGCCGTCGGCGTCGGTGAAGGACTGGCCGATGAGCGAGCTGCCCACGGCCTTGCCGTCCTTCTCGATGACCGAGCCGTTGGCGTGGTCGTTGAAGAGCGCCTGGGCGACGCCGGTGGTGACGAGCGGGTAGACCAGGCCGAGCAGCACGGTCAGGACGGCGACCGCGCGGAGCGCGGCGAGGTGCTGGCGCAGCCAGCTGGGCAGGCGTTCCATTTATGACATCCCCGGAAGGAACTGGACGAGCAGGTCGATGAGTTTGATACCGATGAAGGGGGCGATGATGCCGCCGAGCCCGTAGACGTACAGGTTGCGGGACAGCAGCTTGGCGGCGCTGGACGGCCGGTAGCGCACGCCCCGCAGGGCCAGCGGGATCAGCGCGACGATGACCAGCGCGTTGAAGATCACGGCCGAGAGGATCGCGGACTGAGGGCCGGCCAGGCGCATGACGTTGAGCGCGTCCAGGCCCGGGTACACGGCCGCGAACATGGCCGGGATGATCGCGAAGTACTTGGCGAGGTCGTTGGCGATGGAGAACGTCGTCAGCGCGCCCCGGGTGATGAGGAGCTGCTTGCCGATCTCGACGATCTCGATGAGCTTGGTCGGGTCGGAGTCGAGGTCGACCATGTTCCCGGCCTCCTTGGCGGCGGAGGTGCCGGTGTTCATGGCCACGCCGACGTCCGACTGCGCCAGGGCGGGGGCGTCGTTGGTGCCGTCGCCGGTCATGGCGACCAGCCGGCCGCCCTCCTGCTCCTTCTTGATCAGTGCGAGCTTGTCCTCCGGGGTGGCCTCGGCCAGGAAGTCGTCCACCCCGGCCTCGTCCGCGATGGCCTTGGCGGTCAGCGGGTTGTCACCGGTGATCATGACGGTGCGGATGCCCATGCGGCGCATCTCGTCGAAGCGTTCCCGCATGCCCTGCTTGACGACGTCCTTGAGGTGGATGACGCCCAGCACGCGGCCCTTCTCCGCGACGACGAGGGGGGTGCCGCCCGCGGCGGAGATCTCGTCCACCAGCCGCCTGACCTCGTCCGTGCCGTGGCCGCCCGACTCGCGCACCCACGTCATCACCGACGTGGCCGCGCCCTTGCGGATCTCGCGGCCGTCCAGGTTCACGCCCGACATGCGGGTCTGGGCGGTGAACGGCACCCACTCGGCGTGGGCCGGCTCGCCCGGCCCGCGTTCGCGCAGGCCGTGGCGCTGCTTGGCGAACACGACGATCGAGCGGCCCTCCGGCGTCTCGTCGGCCAGGCTGGACAGCTGGGCCGCCTCGGCCAGCTCCGCCTCGCTGACCCCCTCCACCGGGACGAAGCCGGCGGCCTGCCGGTTGCCCAGGGTGATCGTGCCGGTCTTGTCCAGCAGCAGCGTGGACACGTCGCCGGCCGCCTCCACCGCGCGGCCGGACATCGCCAGGACGTTGCGCTGCACGAGGCGGTCCATGCCGGCGATGCCGATCGCCGACAGCAGCGCGCCGATCGTGGTGGGGATCAGGCAGACCAGCAGCGAGACGAGCACGACGCCGGTGACGCCGTTCCCGTCCAGGGCGAGGGAGTCCGGCACGCCCGGGTTGACCAGCTTGGAGTAGATGGCCAGGGGCTGCATGCTGACGGTGGCCACCAGGAAGATGACGGTCAGGGCCGCGAGCAGGATGTTGAGCGCGATCTCGTTCGGCGTCTTCTGCCGGTTCGAGCCCTCGACCAGGGCGATCATCCGGTCGATGAAGCTCTCGCCGGGCTTCTGCGTGATCTTGACGATGATGCGGTCGGACAGCACCTTGGTGCCGCCGGTGACGGCGGAGCGGTCGCCGCCGGACTCGCGGATGACGGGGGCGGACTCGCCGGTGATGGCGGATTCGTCCACGCTGGCGATGCCGTCGACGACGTCGCCGTCGCCGGGGACGACCTCCCCGGCCTCGACGATCACGTAGTCGCCCTGGCGCAGCTCGGGGGCGCGGACGGCCTCCCACCGGCCGGGGTCGGCCGGGTCCTGCAGCTTGCGGGCACGGGTGTCGGTCCTGGCCTTGCGCAGGGTGGCGGCCTGCGCCTTGCCGCGGCCTTCGGCCACGGCCTCGGCGAGGTTGGCGAACAGGACGGTCAGCCAGAGCCACGCCACGATGGCCCAGGCGAAGAACGACGGGTCGAGGACGGCCAGCACGGTGGTGAACACCGCGCCGACCTCGACGATGAACATGACCGGGTTGCGGTACAGGGTGACCGGGTTCAGCTTCTTGACCGCGTCCGGCAGGGAGGTGGCGAGCTGCCGGGGATCGAGCAGCCCGCCGCCCACACGGCCGGACCCCTTCGCCGCGGAGGGCTTGTCGAGTACGGGGGTTGACATGTCAGGACAGTCCTTCTGCGATCGGGCCGAGCGCCAGGGCGGGGAGGAAGGTGAGGGCGACCAGGATGACCGTCACGCCGACCACCAGGCCGACGAACTGGGGACGGTGGGTCGGCAGCGTGCCCGCGCCCTCGGGGACGGGTGACTGCGCGGCCAGCGAGCCGGCCAGGGCCAGCACCAGGATGATCGGCAGGAACCGGCCGAGGACCATGCACAGGCCGAGCGCCACGTCGTACCACGGGGTGTTGACGGTCAGACCGGCGAAGGCGGAGCCGTTGTTGCTGGAGGCGGAGGTGAACGCGTACAGGACCTCGGACAGGCCGTGCGGCCCCGTGTTCAGCATGGAGGCGCGCTGTTCCGCCGAGCCCATCGCGAACGCGGTGCCGACCAGCACCAGGATCGGGGTGACGAGGAAGTACATCGAGGCGAGCTTGATCTCACGCGCGCCGATCTTCTTGCCCAGGTACTCCGGGGTGCGGCCGACCATCAGGCCCGCCACGAAGACGGTGATCACGGCCAGGATGAGCATGCCGTACAGGCCGGCGCCCGCCCCGCCGGGCGCCACCTCACCCAGCATCATGTTGACCAGCGGCATCATGCCGCCGAACGGCGTATAGGAGTCGTGGAAGGAGTTCACCGCGCCGGTGCTGGTCAAGGTGGTGGCGGCGGCGAAGGTGGCGGAGGTGGAGACGCCGAAGCGCACCTCCTTGCCCTCCATGGCCGCGCCCACGGCCTGCGGCACGGTCGCGTTGCCGGACAGCTCGAAGACGTTGGTGAGCACGACGCCGCCCAGCGCCAGCACGCCCATCACGGCCAGGATGGCGTGGCCCTGGCGGACCTGCCCGACCATCTTGCCGAAGGTGCGCGGCAGCGCGAACGGGATCAGCAGGATCAGGAAGATCTCGAACCAGTTCGTCCAGGTGGAGGCGTTCTCGAAGGGGTGGGCGGAGTTGGCGTTGTAGAAGCCGCCGCCGTTGGTGCCCAGCTCCTTGATGACCTCCTGGGAGGCCACCGGGCCGCCGGTGATCGACTGGGTGCCGCCGGTCAGCGTGGTCACCTCGTGGACGCCGGAGAAGTTCTGGATCAGCCCGCCGGCGACCAGGACCAGCGCGCCGGCGAACGCGATCGGCAGCAGGATGCGCAGCGTGCCGCGGACCAGGTCCACCCAGAAGTTGCCGATCGTGGCGGACCTGCGCCGGGAGAACCCGCGTACCAGGGCGATCGCCACGGCCATGCCGACGGCGGCCGAGACGAAGTTCTGCACGGCCAGCGCGGTCATCTGGGTCAGGTGGCCCATCGTGGACTCGCCGGAGTACGCCTGCCAGTTGGTGTTGGTCACGAAGCTGATGGCGGTGTTCCAGGCGATGTGGTCGGTGACCGGCTCCATGCCCAGGCTCAGCGGCAGCTTGTCCTGCAGGCGCTGGATGCCGTACACGACCAGGACCGAGACCAGGGAGAACGCCAGCAGGCCGCGCGCGTAGACGCCCCAGCTCTGCTCGGCGTCGGCGCGCACGCCGAGCAGACGGTAGGCGACCCGCTCGGCACGGTTGTGCCGGGGGGTGGTGTAGACGCGGTACATGTAGTCGCCGAGCGGCCGGTGGACCAGGGCCAGCGCGACGATCAGGGAGAGGACGAAGAGCGTCCCCGCGGCGATCTCACTCATCAGAACCGCTCCGGGAACAGGAGGGCCACGATCATGAAGATCACCAGACCGACGGCCACGACGAGACCGGTGGCGTTCACGGCGCTCAAAGCCGTTCCACCGCCTTCACGACCAGCCCGAAGATCGCGAAGATCGCGATCGTCAGGGCGACGACGATGATGTCGATCATCCTCACTCCTCAGTTCGATGATGAGAGCGCCGCCTGTGCTGCGCGGACTCAGATCAAGGAAACGCGGGGAAATGAGGAGTTTTGTCGTTCTTGACGGCTTTCATACGGGTACGGCGCGAATATTGATGGGTTCCCTACGCCTGGGTCGCGGTGCAGGCCGCGAACAGCTCCTCGTCGCCGGCCTCCCCGCCGAGGAACGCGTCGATGTTCTCATGGAAGCGCCCGCGGTCCTCGTACGGCACGCCCAGCAGCTCGCAGATTCTCGGGTCGCGGGGCTAGGAGATCTTGCGGCGGTAGGTGTTCATGGCGAGGACGTACGCGACGACAAGGATGCCCGAGCACCAGCAGAGGGCGATCCACAGGTCGGCGCCGACCGGCTGCCGGGCGAACAGGTCGCGGATGGTGTTGACGATGGAGGTCACCGGCTGGTGTTCGGCGAAGGCGCGCAGCGGGCCGGGCATGGTGTCGGTGGGCACGAAGGCCGAGCTGAGGAAGGGCAGGAAGATGAGCGGGTAGGAGAACGCGCTCGCGCCTTCCATGGTCTTGGCGGTCAGGCCGGGGATGACGGCGATCCACGTCAGCGCCAGGGTGAACAGGATCAGGAGGCCGGCCACCGCGAGCCAGGCCGCGACTCCCGCCGGCGAGCGGAAGCCCATGAGCAGGGCGACGAGCACGACGACCACGAGGGAGACCAGGTTGGCGACCAGCGAGGTCAGCACGTGCGCCCACAGGACGGACGAGCGGGCGATCGGCATGGACTGGAAGCGCTCGAAGAGGCCGCCCTTCATGTCCGTGAACAACCGGAACGCGGTGTAGGCGATGCCCGAGGCGACCGTGATCAGCAGGATGCCGGGCAGCTGGTAGTTGACGTACGACTCCGTGCCGGTGTCGATCGCGCCGCCGAACACGTAGACGAACATCAGCATCATGGCGATCGGCATGACCGCCGTCGTGATGACGGTGTCCGGGCTGCGCGCGATGTGGCGCAGGGACCGTCCCAGCAGGGTGACGGTGTCGCCGACGAAGTGCTTGGTCATCGGGGTTCCTCAGGTCTTCGGGCCGACGAGGGTGAGGAAGACGTCCTCAAGGGTCGGCTGCTTCTCGACGTACTCGACCTCGGCGGGCGGGAGCAGGCGCTTCAGCTCGGCGAGGGTGCCTTCGACGATGATCCGGCCCTGGTGGAGGATCGCGATCCGGTCGGCCAACTGCTCGGCCTCGTCCAGGTACTGCGTGGTGAGCAGCACCGTCGTGCCCCGGCCGGCGAGCTCCTTGACGGCGTGCCACACCTCGACGCGCGCCTGCGGGTCGAGCCCGGTCGTCGGCTCGTCCAGGAAGACGACCGCGGGGTCGCCGATGAGGCTCATCGCGAGGTCCAGGCGGCGGCGCATGCCGCCCGAGTAGGTCGCCACCTTCCGCCCGCCCGCGTCGGTCAGCGAGAACCGGGCGAGCAGGTCATCGGCGATCTTGCCCGGATTCCCGAGGTGGCGCAGCCGGGCGATCAGCACCAGGTTCTCGCGCCCGCTGAGGATCTCGTCCACGGCCGCGAACTGCCCGGTCAGGCTGATGGACGCGCGCACGTCCGGCGCCTGCGTGGCAACGTCGAAGCCGTTGACGCGGGCGGTCCCCGCGTCGGCCTTGAGCAGCGTGGCCAGGATCTTCACCACCGTGGTCTTGCCCGCCCCGTTCGAGCCGAGCAGGGCGAAGATGCCGCCTCGCGCCACGGTGAGGTCCACGCCGCGCAGCACCCGCAGCTCCTTGAACGACTTCTTCAGGCCCTGGACGTGGATCGCGTGGGTGTGCCGCGTCGTCATCGGACCGCCCTCTCGTCGTCGCCGGGGGTCTCGCCGGCGGCGCGGGCGACGGCGTCGGCGAACCGTTCGCGCTCGCGGCGGACGTAGCTTCCCGAGGAGTAGTTCTGCAGGAACGCCTCGACGAACTCCACGGGGTTCTCTCCGAAGATCTCGCGGATCGGGGTGCCGTCCGCGGCGGCGTGCTCGAACAGGTCGGCGATGTCCTCGAACATCGACGCCGCTTCGGCGCCGTCACCCGGCCCGAAGTGCATCAGGTAGCGCTCCAGCGCTTCGACCGCCGCGCGGTAGTTCTCGGGAAGCGCTCTGACCCGCGCCTTGTACTGCCGCCAGCGCCTCTTGTCGTCGAACGGTCCCGTGACCGCCTCCAGATACCGCTGGTAGCGCTTCTTCGGCTCGTTCGATCCTGTGTCCACGGCTACTCGCCTCCTTCACGAAGCCGTCCGAGCCGTTCCGCGAGGAAGCCCCAGGTGGTCCAGAACTCGTCGAGATACGCGCGTCCTCGGTCGTTCAGGGAGTACACCTTGCGCGGTGGCCCCTTCTCGGACGGCACCTTCTCCACGTCGACGAGCCCGCGCCGCTCGATCCTGACCAGCAGCGCGTAGACCGTGCCCTCGGCGATGTCGGAGAAGCCCTGGTCCCGCAGCCACGCCGTGATCTCGTAGCCGTACGCGGGCCGGGTCGCCAGGATCGCGAGGACGATGCCCTCCAGCGTCCCCTTGAGCATCTCCGTCATCAGCTTGCTCACGGAACAACCTCTTCAGCTACCTAGTGTTGATGACTACTAGTACATAGTAACGCTGAATAGTGGAGGTGCAAGCATGACCGTGCAGCTTTTCGGCCGCCGCCGCGGGCCCGGTCCCTTTTCTCACGCGCGATTCCACACGTCAACCTGTTGATCGGTCGGAAACCCCGCCCACGCCGGTGAAGCGGGGGCTTTCGACTCATCTGTCACATGGCTACGATCGTGCATCGATCGCTCTGACAGCGATCTTCTTCATGCACTCGCCGATCGGCGAGGAGTGAGTCCCGCACACGGCAGGTCGGGCGACAACGGATGGGGACGATGGGCGACGGGAACGGGTTAACGGAGCCGGCCGGCGACGCGCCGCGACGGCTGAAAGGTGCCCGGCGGCTCAAGCTGCGCACCGTGCTGCTCATCGTCGTGTTCGTGCCGAGCCTGACGTTCGCCCCGCTGCTGGCCTCGGGCATGTCCCAGCTGGCCACGCAGTGGCAGGCGGAGAAGGTCCAGATGGACCTGGCCACGGCCACCGTCGGCAGGCCGGCGGCGGAGCTGCTCTTCAGCCTCGACCTGGAGCGGCGGCTCACCGCCCAGGTGCTGGCCGCCCCCGGGAGCGCCGCCCGCGGTCAGCTCGCCGAGCAGCGCGCGGTCACCGACCGGGCCGTGGCGGCCTTCCGCCCGCTGACGGGCCTGGACGCCGAGAACGCGCAGGAAGGGCTCCTCGACGCCGTCGCGCGGACCGATCGCGGCCTGACCGGCCTGGCCGAGCAGCGCCGGTCGGTGGACGCCGGCTTGTCCAGCGCGCAGCGCGCCTTCGACTACTACAGCGGCGTCCTGGAGTCCGACCTCGCCGTGCTGACCGCTCTCGGCAAGACCGACGAGGGTGAGGTGAACAGGCAGGCGCAGGCCCTGGTCGACCTGTACTGGGTGGTCTACATGCTCGGCCGCGAGGACGCCGTCCTGGCCCGCGGCTGGGAGGCGGGACGCCTGACCAGGACCGAGTACGGCATCGTCACCGACGCCATCGGCACCAGGAACCACCTCATGCGGTCGCGGGTGATCCCCGCGCTCACGGGCGACGAGACCCGGTACGCGGCGATGACGAACAGCAGGGCGTGGCAGACCCTGACCACGCTGGAAGGGCGGCTGGTCGCCTCCGGCGGCGTCGCCGACCAGGTGACGCTCCGCGACGACGGCGCCGCGTGGCGCTCGGCGATGGACGAGGTCACCGGCCAGCTGCGGGAGCTGCTGGACCTGCGGTTCGCGAACCTCAGCAGGATCGGCTACGACCACGCCACCATGGTCTTCACCGTCTTCGTCATCATCTCCACCATCGGCCTGCTCGCCCTGGTGCTGGTGTTCTTCACGAGCTGGCGGCTGACCGCCGTCCTGCGCCGGCGCATCCTGCACCTGCGCCGCGAGGCCCAGGAGCTCCAGGAGCGGCTGCCCGAGGTGGTCGCCCGCCTGGAACGCGGCGAGGACGTCGACGTGGACGCGGAGGTGCGCCCGCTCCGCACCACCCCCGACGAGCTCGGCGAACTCGGCCAAGCGCTCAACCTGGCCAGCCGCAGCGCCGTCCTGACCGCCGTGCGCCAGGCCGAACAGCACCGCGGCTTCCAGCGCATGCTCCAGCGCATCGCCCGCCGCACGCAGATCCTCATCGGCCTGCAGCTGAAGAAGCTGGACGAGCTGGAGCGCAGGCACGAGGACCCGGAGGTGCTGGAGGGCCTGTTCGACCTGGACCACCTCACCGCCCGGCTGCGCAGGTACGAGGAGAACCTGGTGATCCTCGGCGGCGGGCAGCCGCAGCGGCGCTGGCGCAAGCCGGTGCACCTGCTCGACGTGCTGCGCGCCGCGCAGGGCGAGGTGCAGGACTACCGCAGGATCTCGATCGACGTCGAGGGCGAGCCGTGGATCGCCGAGCGCGCGGTGGGGCCGCTGGTCCACGTGCTGGCGGAGCTCATGGAGAACGCCACCGCCTTCTCCCGGCCGATGACCCCGGTGGAGGTGCGGGCCGCGCCGGTCAGCCGGGGCGTCGCCGTGGAGATCGAGGACCGCGGCCTCGGCATGGAACCCGAGCAGTACGAGGCCGCCAACGAGCTGCTGCGCTCGCCGCCGCGCCTGGACGTGATGACCCACGCCGACGACGTGCGTCTCGGCCTGTACGTGGTCGCGCGACTCTCGGCGAGCCTGGGACTCAAGGTGGAGCTGCGCACCTCGGCCTTCGGCGGGACCCGGGTCATCGTGCTGCTCCCCGAGTCGCTGGTGGTGGAACGCCCTCCCACGGCGGCGGCGCCCGCCCCGCGCGCCGCGCAGGTTCCCCCGGAGGCCCCGGAGCCGGTCGGCGCGTCCCGTGACGAGGGCGAGCTGCCGGCCCGCACCCGGGGACGCGCGATGGCGTCCGTCTCGGCGGCGGGACCGCCGGACCGGGCCGCCGCGCCGCCGCCCGGCCGCGGCCCGCTGCCCCAGCGGGTGCGCCAGGCCAGCCTGGCGGCCGAGCTGAGGGTCCCGTCGGACAGGCAGGAGCGTACGGGCGAGGAGTCCTGGGCCGTACGGGACCAGCCCCGCCGATCCGGCGCCACGATCGGCGCCTTCCAGAGGCAGTCGCGCAGGCGCAGAACCGGCGACGACGCCTTCACCCCCGGGGCGGGCGGATCCGCCGAGCCCAGTCCACCCACGACGGAAGACCGATGATGACGCAGCGCACCACCGCCACCAACGTAGACCTGGACTGGCTGCTGGACGGCCTGGTCGATCAGGTCGCGGGCACCCGGCACGCCATCGTGCTTTCCGACGACGGCCTGGTGATCAGCCGGTCCAGGTCCATCGAGCGCGCCGACGCCGAGCGGCTGGCCGCGATCGCCACCGGCCAGCAGAGCCTGGCCCGCGGCGTCGGCCAGCTCTTCAGCGGCGGGCCGGTCCACCAGGTGATCATCGAGATGGCCGACCTGTGGTTGTTCATCACGGCGGCGGGCCGGGGGACCCATCTGGCGGTGGTCGCGTCCCAGGAGGTCGACGCGGAGCTGATGAGCGTCGCGATGCACACCCTGATCCAGCAGGTCGGCCAGAAGCTGGGAGCCGAGACGCGTCCCCCGTACGGCGGGGAGAGACACGGATGAGGCACTGGACGGAGGGCTTCGAGGACGATGACGCCGAGGAGTCCCTCGTCCGTCCCTACACGATCACCGGCGGACGGACCGCTCCCGAGCGGGACGACCTGGCGCTGATCACCCTGGTGACCACGGTCTCCGGCTCCCTCGCGGAGACCGGGCGCGGACGGCTGAGGATGCAGCCGGAGCACCGCGCCGTGTTCGATCTGTGCAAGCGGCCGCAGGCGGTGGCCGAGATCGCCGCCGCGCTGAACCTCCCGGTGTCGGTGACCAAGATCCTCGTCGGGGATCTGGTCGAGTCGGGTCACGTGCGGGCCCGCCCGCCGCTGGCCTTCGCGCGGGCGGGCGGTCTTCCCGACATGGCGATCCTGGAGGCGGTGAGGGATGGGTTACGCGAACTCTGACCGGGGAGCCGCGGCTCCCATGGCGGTGAAGATCCTCATCGCCGGCGGCTTCGGCGTCGGGAAGACGACCCTGGTCGGCGCGGTGAGCGAGGTGCCCCCGCTGCGCACGGAGGAGTACCTGACCCACGCCAGCGTCGGCGTGGACGATCTGGAGGGCGTCAGCGGCAAGGCCACCACCACGGTCGCGCTCGACTTCGGCCGCATCACCATCAACAAGCGGCTGGTGCTCTACCTGTTCGGCACGCCCGGGCAGGAACGGTTCTGGTTCATGTGGAACGACCTGGTCAACGGGGCGCTGGGCGCGGTCGTCCTGGTCGACACCCGGCGGCTGGAGGTCAGCTTCGCCTCCATCGACTTCTTCGAGAGCCGCGGCATCCCGTTCGTCGTCGGGGTCAACTGCTTCCACGGGGTCAGGGACCGTACGCAGGAGGAGGTCCGCAAGGCGCTCGACCTCGATCCGCAGGTGCCCCTGGTGCTCTGTGACGCGCGCGACCGGGCGGCGGGGCGTGACGTGCTGCTGGCGCTGGTCGACCACCTGATGGCCGCCCGGTCCGGCACCACACCGCGCCCCGCGGTCTGACCCGGGCGCTCTGGTCGGGCAGGCTCAGCCGCGGCCGTTGGCGGCGCACCAGTTCGCCCAGGTGACGGCGCCCTGGCGGAGCTGCTTGTTGCGGAAGGACGTCCAGGAGTTCTCGCTGGCGCCCGGCGCGCTCGGGGCGGCCTTGTACAGCGGGTGGTTCTTCTCCACCTCGGCCCGCAGCCACGGCTCGATGTCGGCGTAGGAGTTCAGCGACCAGCTGCGGGCGTGGTAGGTGAGCTGCCCGCGCGTCTCGGTCTCCGCCAGGCACATGAACGGCGCCCACGGGCTGGTCCGGGCCCAGCTGATCTTCGTCTTCATCGCGCCGGACGGGACGCCGGGCTTGGTGCGGGCCGCCACCTCGCGGTCGTCGACGGAGAAGTCGAACATCTCCTGCGCCACGTACACGCCGCCGACCAGGCCGAACCGTTCGCCCAGCGTGGCGCCGAAGTTCGTCCGTACGGGGATGTCGCTGGTCCACACGGTCTCGTCGTGCAGCCGCTGCAGCGGCGGGCCCACGTAGGAGGACGAGATCGGGAACGGGCCGAAGTTGACCGCGTCGTTGTTGATGGGGACGACCGGGTAGGTTTTGCCGTCGACCGGGTTGCGCCACTCGCGCGCGATCCGCTGGGGGTCGGCCGGATCGGTGTAGAAGACGATCTCCCGGGAGAGCTGGTAGAGCTGGTTCGTCCCCGGCGCCCGGTAGAGCCTTCGGATGTTGTACCCCTCGATGTTGAACAGCTTCTGGCCGTGCCGCAGCGCCGGGTCCAGGCTGTTGCCCTCGATGTTGGCGTACACGGAGCCGGAGATGCGGAACACCATGTCCTTGCCGTCCGGGCGGCCGAACGTCTGGAGGGACAGCTTCGCGCTCTTGTCGGTGACCGTCTTGTAGACGGGGCCGGGATGGGTGGGGTCGTCGGACGCGGCGTCCGCCGAGGCGCCGGGAGCCCCGGCGCCGAGGACGAGGACCAGGGCTAGCAGCCCCGTCATACTTCTTCTGATCACGAAACGCCTTTCACGCGGAGGAGCAAGCGGAACAGCGCCATATGTGATCATGCCGGGCGGAGGCTTGTCCACCCCGCCGGCCGCGTGCGGGTCAGGCCCCCGCCGGCCGGCTCACTGGCCCACGCGGCCGTCGATGCGCTCGCGCAGGAGGTCGGCGTGGCCGCAGTGCCGCGCGTACTCCGCGATGTGCGCCACCAGCACGTCGCGCAGCTGCAGGTCGGCTCCGTCGGGGCCGTAGTCCGAGACGCCGGCGTTCCAGGCGCCGAGGTCGGCGACCCCGGCCACGAACCGGTCGGTCAGCTCCGCCTCGGCGCGCCACCGCCGCCAGGCGTCCTCCACCACCGCGGGGTCGGCGACGGCGCCGTTCCAGTCGCCGTCACGGTCGTCCTCGGTGCGGTAGAGCCTCGGCGCGTCCTCGCCGCCCATGACCCGGCGCAGGTGCCGCTCGTCCTCGGTCAGGTGCCGCAGCAGTCCGAGCAGGGACATCGTGGACGGGGGCACGGACCGCCTGGCGAGCTGCTCGGCGTTGAGGCCGGCGCACTTCATCTCCACGGTCAGGCGGTAGTAGCGCAGGTAGCTGAGGAGGATGGCGCGCTCGTCGGCGGGCGGGGGACCCTCCTCACGCGGGTCGTCGTCCGGATTGACCCACATGTCGAGGTAGACGGTCGACTTCGTCCACCGCTCGGGTACGGATGCGTGCTCTTCCGAGGTAGTCACTCGGGCATCGTGCGCCATGCCGGTTCCGCGGCGCCACCGGTTATCCGGCGGAGCTCAGGGGCGGCCGATGGAGCCGAGCCAGCTTTCGGTGAGGACGTCGAGCATGGCCTCGCGGTCGACGCCCCAGGTCCCGGGCTTCCAGTGGCGGGCGACGTGGTCGAGTTCGGTGATGGCGAGGACGCCGCGGAAGCGGCGGGTGCCGGCCGGGAAGCGGCCGGCGCGGTCGAGCCCCTCCTCGACGTCGCCGATGGCCTCGTCCAGCCAGGCGTCGAACAGCGCGCGGATCTCGGGGTCGACGGCGGCGGCCTCGAAGGCGGTCGTGGTGTAGGGGCGGATCAGGTCCCACCGGTCGGAGGTGGCGGCGAGCCACGCGCGGATCCGCTCGCGCGAGCCGTCCTCGACCACGGCGACCAGCTCCCGCGCGGTCGACCCGTGCTCGGGGGAGGGGAGCCGGTCGAGCGCGGCGTTGAGCCGCTCGGCGATGAGGGCCTTCATCAGGTCGACCTTGGAGGGGAAGTACGCGTAGAAGGTGACGCGCGTCGTCCCCGCCGCCGACGCGATGTCGTCGACCGTCGTCGCCGCGTAGCCCTTGGACCCGAACAGGTCCAGCCCGGCGTCGAGCAGGAGCTTGCGCGTCATCTCCTTCTGTGCCGCACGGAGCGTCGCCATGCCGACAGCTTAGGGCACGTCCTGCCGGGTGGCCGTTCTCGCTGATCGCTCCGAGTACCTGGCGATCGGATGGTTGATGCCATGCCTGGTGATGTGACGTCTCGTGTCGTTCTCGTACGAGAGAAATATAAAATTAACGTGCAGGATGCTTACTTGACGTCCTGTAAATTGAGGTGACACGATTCACAGCGTGCCTGACCCCGGTCACCTGCCGAGATCCAAGGAGGACAGCGATGGGCGTCCAGACCGTGAACACCGTCCTCGGCCCCGTTCCCGCGCAGGAGCTGGGAGTCGTCGCGGTGCATGAGGCGCTGCTGTCGGTGCTCCCCGGGGCGGAGCTCGCGTTCGACGTGACGATGGACCGCGCCGAGATCTTCGAGATCCTCGCCGGGAAGCTCGCCGACTTCCGCGAGCACGGCGGCGGGACGATCGTCGACAGCACCGGCATGTTCCACGGTCGCGACGTGCGCCTGTACGAGACGCTCTCGCGCGCGACCGGCGTGCACATCGTCGCCTCGACGGGTCAGGGCCCCGAGGACCTGCTCGGCGGCTACTTCCTCACCCCGCAGACCGACCCGCCGACGCCCTGGCCGGCCGAGAAGTTCGCCGACCTGTTCGCCAAGGAGGTCACCGAGGGCATGGTGGTGCCCCGGGTCGAACGGCGCGGCGCCGCCGGCCTCGTGGCCACCGCCGCGACCCGCGCGGGCATGACCGCGACCGACGAGAGCCTGTTCCGCGGCGCCGCCCGCGCCGCCCTGAGCACCGGCGTCCCGGTCTCGATCCGGTACGGCCACGACGCCGTGCACGACCTGGAGATCGTCCTGGACGAGGGCCTGCCCGCAGGCCGCGTCGTCGTCGGCGGGCTCGACCGCGAGGACGCCGTCGCGGCGGGCGCGCCGCTCGCGGTCGCGGCCCGCGGCGCCTACGCCGCCCTCGACCACGTGGGCACCGAGGACGACGGCCACGTCACCGATGCCGAGCGCGCCGCCCTGGTGGCCGAGCTGATCGAGGCCGGCCACGGCGACCGGGTCCTGCTCTCCAGCAGCGCGACCGGCGTCGCCAAGGGCCACCCGGGCACCGAGGTGAGCTACAGCCACGTCCTGACCGCGTTCGTCCCCCTCCTCAAGGAGCGGGGCGTCGGCGACGAGGACGTCCGCCGGATCCTCGTGGACAACCCGCGCGACCTGCTGCCGGTGCGCTGAGCGCGGCAGCCCAAGACCGTCACGTCATTTCCGGAGGTGGGCGTTGTGTCGAGAGTGAACACCGTTCTGGGGCCGATCCCGACCAAGGAGCTGGGCCTGGTGGCCGTCCACGAGCACATCGGCTACGGCATGCCGGGCTCCGAACTGGACACCAAGTGGTGGAAGACGCCCGAGGAGCGGTACGAGGAGACCGTCCCGAAGCTGCGCCGCTTCCACGAGTACGGCGGCGGCACGTTCGTCGACGCGACCGGCATCTGCAACGGCCGCGACGTCGACTACTACCGGATGCTGTCCGCGAAGACCGGCGTGCACATCGTCGCGAGCACCGGCTTCGTCGGCGGCGACACCGCGCTGCCGTTCTTCGCCCGGGCGAGCGTGGACTACCTGACCGAGCACTTCATCCACGAGATCACCGTCGGCATCGGCGGCACCGGCGGCAGGGCGGGCGTCATCAAGGTCGGCGTGAGCCGCGGCGGCCGCATGACGGACCTGGACAAGCGCATCTACCGCGCCGCCGCCCGCGCCGCCCTGGCCACCGGCGCGCCCGTCCTGACTCACCTCGCGATCGACGCCGAGAACGCGATCGCCATCTTCACCGCCGAGGGCCTCCCGCTCGACCGCGTCCTGTTCGGGCACGTCGACGACGGCGTCAACGCGGACAGGACGCGCGACACCTGGATCGCCGAGCAGGGCGGCCGGATCGGCTTCGACACCTTCGGCTACGAGACCGAGCTGGAGGACCCGCCCTTCTGGGCCCGCCCGCGCCAGGAGCGGCTGGACCACTTCCTCCGCCTCATCCGGCAGGGACACCTGGACCGGGTGCTCGCCTCGGCCGACGCCAACTGCAGCCCGCTGGGCTGGCCGGGGGTGAAGGGCCACACCGTCAACTACATCTTCGAGGACCTCATCCCGGACCTGCGCGCCGCCGGTCTCGACGAGGCCACGATCACCACCATCTTCGTCGACAACCCCGCCGACTTCCTGACGCTCCAGCACTGACAAGGACCCCAGCATGCAGCCCTCGGACCTGAAGAACCTGAACATCGCCGTCGTCGGCGCGGGCTACGCCGGCGCCGCCGCGGCCAAGGGCCTGAGCCTCCTCGGCGCCACCGTCAACGTCTACGAGCAGGCGAGCGCCATCCGCGAGGTCGGCGCCGGCATCGGCCTGCGGCCGTCCACCATGGACCGGTTCCGCCAGTGGGGCGTCTTCGACGCGATCGCCCGGGTCAGCTCGCCGAGCGACTACTTCGAGATCCTCAGCGCCACCGCCGACCCGATCATCAAGGAGGCGTGGCCGGAGATCGACGTCTTCGGGGAGAAGACCCGCCTGATCCACCGGGGGGACTTCATCGAGGCGCTCATGAGCGTGCTCCCCGAGGGCATGGTCCACCTCGGCCACAAGCTGGAGACCATTGAGGACGAGGGCGACAGGGCGAGGCTGACCTTCGCCAACGGCGAGTCGGTCACCGCCGACCTGGTGGTCGGCGCCGACGGCATCAAGTCGGTCGTGCGCGCGCGGCTCTTCGGCGACAACCAGCCGGTGTTCTCCGGCGAGCACGCCTACCGCGTCGTGATCCCCGTCGAGGACGCCCACGGCATGGCGGTGGACGACAACTTCCGGATGTACATCGGCCGCGGCACGAAGGTCTACTTCCTGCCGCTGCGCCACCGCGGCCAGGTCTCGTTCGACATCACCGCCCTGTGCCCGGACGCCACCTGGGCGCCGAAGGTCACCAAGGACGACCTGCTGAGGACCGTCGAGGGCTTCGACGAGCGGATCGTGCGCATCACCCGCGACCTCGACATGGACGCCGTCAACTGCCGCGCCGTGTACGACATCGACCCGGTCGACACCTGGCACTCCGACTCCGTCGTCCTCGTGGGCGACGCGGCCCACTCGATGCTGCACCACCAGGGCCAGGGCGCGAACTCGGCCATCCTGGACGCCGGCGCACTCGCCGACGCGCTCAAGGAGGCCGGCTCGGTCAAGGAGGCGCTGGCGAGCTACCAGGCCGCCCGCAAGCCCGTGACGGACGAGCTGCAGCGGATCTCCCGCCAGGGCTGGACGGAGGACGAGATCAGCGAGGTCTTCCCCGGCCAGAAGCCGGAGTCCCAGCGGTTCGCGTCGAAGGAGGGCTGACACCATGCCGCTGCACCCCGACATCGCCAAGGCGCTCGCCACCCTGCCGCCCCCGCCTCCCGGCCCGCTGGACCCGGTGGCCATGCGCGCGGCCGAGGAGGCCCAGGTGCCGCCCGTGGCCGGGCGGCTGCCGCTGCACGCGGTCGAGGACGCCACGGCGGGCGAGGTCCCGGTACGGATCTACACGCCGGACGAGGCCGGGACGCACGGCCTGCTGATCTACTTCCACGGCGGCGCCTTCTTCCTCGGCAGCCTGGACACCCACGACCACGTCGCCCGGTCGCTGGCCAAGGCGACCGGCCTCAAGGTCGTCTCCGTCGGCTACCGGCGCGCGCCCGAGCACGCCTTCCCCGCCGGGCTCGACGACTGCTACGCCGTCGTCCGCTGGGCCGCCGCGAACGGCGAGAGCCTGGGCTGGGACGGCACGACGCTGGCCGTCGCCGGTGACAGCTCCGGCGGCACGTTCGCCGCGGCCGTCGCCGCCACGGCGCACGACGACGGCTTCGACCGGATCACCCACCAGGTGCTCTACTACCCGTCGCTCGACCTCGACTTCGACCCCGGCCGCTACCCCTCGCTGCGCGAGAACGCCGTCGGCTACGGGCTGGAGACGGCGGGGCTCAAGCCGTTCAACGCCTTCTACCTCGACAGCGGCGCCGACCCCGCCGATCCGCGGGTGTCACCGATCAAGCGGGCCGACCTCGGCGGGCTGCCGCCCGCGCTGATCGTGACCGCCGAGTACGACCCGATGCGCGACGAGGGCGAACTCTACGGCCGGCGTCTCAAGGACGCCGGGGTCGAGGCCACGGTGATCCGTTACCCCGGCGCCAACCACGGGTTCGTGCAGCACTTCTCCTGGATCCCGGACTACCACCGGGTCTTCGAGGAGACGGCCGCCTTCCTCAGGGGCGCGTCATGAGACCCGGGGATGTGCATCCGCTGGTCTCCCCGTGGGGCCGGTTCGGGCTGTACAGCTTCTACATCGACGCACCCGAGCCCGCGATCGTCGACACCGGGATCGCGTCCTCGCCCGCCGAGGGCATGGCCCCCGCGCTGGCGGCCATCGGGCGCCGCGTCGAGGACGTGCGCTGGATCCTGCTGACCCACGGCCACATCGACCACGTCGGCGGCGCGCACGCCCTGTGGGAGCTCACCGGCCGCCGCGCGCGGGTGGTGATCCACAAGGCCGACGCGCCGATGCTGCGCTCGCGCCGGGCGCACGTGGCGGAGTACCTGAACGGCCGGGGCCGGTACCTGAAGGACCCCGAGGGCGCGGCGAAGGTGGCCGCCGCCGCGGACGCGGTCATCTCCGGCGAGATGGAGCCGGCCCTGGCGCTCCGAGGCGGAGAGACCCTCTCGCTGGGCGGCGACGTGACCGTGTCCGTCCACCCGGTCCCCGGGCACACGCCCGGGTCGGTGGCCTACGTGATCGACGGCCGGCGTTCCGCGTTCGTCGGCGACGCGGTCCAGGTCCACGGGGCCGCCAACGGCTTCCCCGGCTACGCGGACCCGGTCGCCTACCGGGCCGGGCTGCTCCGCCTGCGCGACGAGGTGCGCCCGCTGCGCCTGTATCTCGGCCACCCGTACCGCGGCGCGGACGGCCGGCCGTACGGCGTCGAGCTGGACGCCGGCCAGGCGGCGGAGGCCATCCAGGCGAGCCTGGACCTCGAGGCCAGGGTCGGCGAGGCGGCCCGGCGCTGCCTCCGGGACGGCCTGCGGGAGACGGACTCGCCGTACTCCCCGTTCGCCCCCGTCGCAGAGAGCCTCGGCTACACCGGCGACCCGGCGCTCGAACCGTCGCCGTTCTTCACCTCGATGCACGGCTACCGCACGCACCACCAGAACTCCTGAAAAGGACAAGGAACCACCCACCATGGCTGACTTCCAGACGATCCGGGCGGGCGAGCAGACGATCGCCGTCCGCAAGGACCTGCGGGTGCCGATGCGCGACGGGGTCACCCTGGCCGCTGACGCCTACCACGCCGCGGAGGACAGGCCGCGGCCGGCCCTGATCGCGATGAGCGCCTACGGCAAGGAGCTGCAGGCCCTCGCCCTCACCACGCCGCCGCAGCGCCGCCCCAGCCCGATGTGGGACGGCTGCATCGAGGCCGGCGACATCGCGCGCGTGGTCGCGGAGGGCTACGTGCACGTCATCGGCGACATGCGCGGCACCGGCGACTCCGGCGGCGTCATGATCGGCAACTACAACGCCGGCGGCGTCCCCCAGGGCCAGGACCTGTACGACGTCGTCGAGTGGGTCGCCGCGCAGCCGTGGTGCGACGGGAACGTCGGCATGATCGGCATCTCGTACTTCGGGTCGATGCAGGTGCTGGCCGCCGCCGAGCGGCCGCCGCACCTGAAGGCGATCTTCGTCAGCGGCGGCCACTTCGACTTCTACGAGACCACGTACCACGGCGGCGTCATGTGGTTCATGCCGCGCGCGGCCCGTGAGGGGCGCGGCGGCGACTCCGGCATCGCGCACACCGACGTCAGGTCCCGCATGCGGGAGGTCCACCCCCCGGAGAAGCTGGCCGAGCTCGTCGAGGAGCGGCTCGCGGACCCGGACGTGGCCGCCTGGCCCAACCTGGTGCACGTGCTGAAATACCCGAAGAACCGCGAGTTCTGGTTCGACATCGTGATGAACCCGCTCGACGGCGAGTGGTACGAGGAGCGCAACCCCATCAGGCTGGCCGAGAACATCGACATCCCGGTCTACCTGCAGATCGACCAGGGCCGCGGCTGGACCGTGGACGGCCACATCGAGCTCTTCAACGTGCTCAAGGGCCCCAAGAAGCTCGACATCGGCTCGTACCCGCCCATGCAGTCGCGCCCCTGGATCGAGGAGCACGACAAGATGTTCCGCTGGTACGCGTACTGGCTCAAGGGCGTCGACAACGGGATCATGGACGAGCCGGCCGTGAGCGTCTTCGTGGAGGGCTCCCGCCAGGTCGTCACCGCCGCCCAGTGGCCGCCGAAGGAGATCGACCACCGGCCGCTCTACCTGCGCCCGCGCCGCAGGCTCTCCCGCGAGCCCGAGCCGATGGGCGCCGAGCACGCCGCCCCGGACGGCTTCTACCAGGCGCCGCTGACGGTGACCGACAAGGTGGAGATCCTGAGCTGGAGCACCCCGCCGTTCGAGGAGCCCACGGAGCTGATCGGGCCCGGCGCGGCGCACCTGTTCGCCGAGATCGACCAGGACGACACCAACTTCATCATGCGGCTGTGGGACGCGGCCCCGGGCGGGAGCCGTCAGCTGCTCACCACCGGTTTCCTCAAGGCGTCGCACCGCGAGCTGGACGACCGGACGCGCGAGGGCGACCCGTACCACCCGCACACCCGCGCCGTGCCGGTGGAGCCAGGGAAGATCGAGGAGTACGTGCTGCGGCTCTATCCGTTCGCGGCCACGCTCAACCCCGGCCACCGCCTGGTGGCGGAGCTGTCCAACGACGAGCCCCTGGCCGACGCGCACAACGCGCTGCTGCCGCCGGACGCGTTCCACCTGCCGGTGGGCCGCCCCGTCACGCACAAGATCTACCGGGACGCCGCGCACCCGTCCCGGCTCGTGCTGCCGTTCACGAAGCGGGCGTAGCCGGCTCCGCCTGGCCGTTGTCGAAGTAGGCGGCCAGGCCGGGGTCGAGCGGCGGCACGTCGTACGGCATGCCGCCGTCACGCAGCGAGAGCGTGGCCGCGTGACCGGCGGCCACGCTCATCCGGGCGGCCACGGGCGAGGTGTCGGTGTGCCCGCCCTCCCGCGCGAACCGGCAGAACTCGGCGATGATCCGCACGTCCGCGCCGCCGTGCGACCCGTCCGCCGCGGGCACCTCGTACGCCAGGTCGCAGTCGTCCCGGTAGCCGGTGGGCCCGGTGTTCCAGACCTTGACCGTGTCGCCGGGGCGGTCGCCGAAGTTCTCCAGCCGGCCCTCCGTGCCGATGACGGTGTAGTTGCGGACGTAGTCGGGCGTGAAGTGGCACTGCTGGTAGGCGGCGATGACGCCGTTGTCCAGGCGCATGTTCATCACGCTGACGTCCTCGACGTCGATGCGGTGGTTGAGGTCGCGGCGCCGGGTGGGCGGCCAGTCGAACCTGCGCAGCCAGTCGTCCGGGCGGGGGGTGCCGAGGGCCCGGCGGGGCAGCCCGCCGTAGAGCATGAGATCGCCGAAGGCGTTGACCCGCTCGGTGTACCCGCCGGCGAGCCAGTGGACGACGTCGAGGTCGTGCGCGGCCTTCTGCAGCAGCAGGCCGGTGGTGCGCTCGCGCTCGGCGTGCCAGTCCTTGAAGTAGTAGTCGCCGCCGTAGGAGACGAAGTGCCGCACCCACACCGTCTTCGGCTCGCCGATGAGGCCGCGCCCGATGATGTCGCGCATGATCCGGACCACGCCCATGTGGCGCATGTTGTGGCCGACGTACAGGCGGGTTCCGGTCTCGCGGGCCGCGCGCAGGATGGCGTCGCAGCCCTCGACCGTGATGTGCATCGGCTTCTCCAGGTAGACGGCCTTGCCCGCGCCGAGGCAGTCGACGGCGATCCGCTCGTGGGTGTCGTCGGGGGTGAGGACGAGGACGGCGTCCAGGTCGTCGCGGTCGAGCAGGCGCCGGTGGTCCGTGAAGGTCAGCGGGTCGCCGAAGTCCGTGGCCCGGCGCCGGATCGCCTCGGGGTCGGTGTCGCAGACGGCCGTGACCGCCGATCCGCGTCCGGGCCGGTGCGCGGCGAGGGCGAGGTCGGCCCGCAGGCCGAGGCCGACGACTCCGACACGCAGGTCTTCCACGGGGCCTCCTTCTCGCGGGTGCGGGAGAAGTTTATGCCTGTTTATGACGATAAATCGGCATAAACGATCAGAAAGTGGCAGGAGATGTGCGTCGGCGACGGATCTGTGACCGTCCCGAGATCGGGCCGGTCCGTTTCGGCAGGGGTCGTGGTTCCTCCGAGGGAGCGGCAGGCGTGAAGCCCCGTGATGAGTCCGGCGGCGGGACCGAAACTCCGGGCGGGGACGGCCCGGAAGGTCTAAGCTGTTGTGGCATGTTCGCGACGCTCCTGCATGAGATCCCCTTGCAGGGCGGGGACGTGACCGACGGCGTGGTGCGCGTCGGTGACACGGTGCGCAGGCCGACGACGCCGTCGACGCCCGCTGTGCATGCCCTGCTCCGCCACCTGGAAGCCGCCGGCTTCGGGGGAGCGCCGCGCGTACTCGGGTTCGACGAGCTGGGGCGCGAGGTGCTCACCTACCTGCCGGGCACGACCGGCGTGAGCCTGCTCTCGATCACCGACGAGGCGCTGGCGGACCTCGCGCGGCTGCTGCGCCGGTTCCACGACGCCACCGAAGGGCTGCCGCTCGACCTCGACGGCTGGGCGGCCGGGTCCAACGACGACGCGCCGCCGGAGGTCATCGGCCACTGCGACCTGACCCCGGCCAACGTCGTGTTCTCCGGCGGGGCCCCGTACGCGATGATCGACTTCGACCAGGCGCGGCCGACGACGCGGCTGTTCGACATGGTGACGACCCTGCGCCACTGGGCGCCGATCGCCGACCCGGTCGACCGGCACCCGCTGCTGCGCGGGGTGGACGTGGGGGAGCGGCTGCGGCTGTTCTGCGACGCGTACGGGACGCCGCCCAGGGAGCGGCGCCGGCTGCTGGAGGTGGCGCGGTTGCGCTTCCATCGCTCGTACGCGGTCATGAGGACGCGGGCGGCGAGCGGCGGGAGCTGGGCGCGGATGTGGGCCGGCGGCGCGGGCGAGCGGATCCGCCGCGCGTCCGCCTGGCTGGACGCCCACGAGGACGGACTGCGCGACTCCCTCGTGTGACCCCCCGAGAGCCGGGAGCGCGCCTCACCGGCGCGGGTGCGCGGGACGGGCGGGGCCACAGGCCGCGCGTCACCGGTGCGGTCCGGTGAGGCGGGGTGCCTGATGCGTCGCCGGGGGGTGTGCGGGAGGATGGCGCGCATGTGTGTCTGGTCTGATCGCGCCGCCGGGCTGGCGCTCGGGGTGGCGCTCGACGCCGTGTTCGCCGACCCCCGCAGGGGGCACCCGGTCGCGCTGTTCGGGCGGGCCGCGACCCGGCTGGAGAGCGGGATGTACGCGGACGCCCGGACGAACGGCGCCGGGTACGTCGCGGTGTGCGTCGGGGCGGCGGCCGGGGC